>CAMLIT010000227.1 GCA_946480295.1 uncultured Gemmatimonadota bacterium | reverse complement strand
ACGACGGAGAACCCGTCGTTCGAGATCATCGGCGCGCTGCTCTCGCGCGTGCGCGTGTTCGTGCTCGAGCCGCTCGCCGCTTCCCACCTGCGCGCGCTGCTCGAGCGCGCGCTCGCCGACCGCGATCGCGGGCTCGGGGCGCTGGAGCTCCAGGTCGAGCCGGCGGCGCTCGACGTGATCGCCGAGGAGGCGGACGGGGACGCGCGGCGCGCGCTGACCGTGCTCGAGGCGGCGGCGCAGCACGTCGGCGCGGGCGGAGCGATCACGCCCGTCGTCGCGCGCGAGGCGATGCAGCTCCGCTTCGCGCGCTTCGACAAGGGGGGCGAGGAGACGTACAACATGCTCAGCGCCTTCCACAAGAGCCTGCGCGGCAGCGACGCGCAGGGGGCGCTGTACTGGATGGCGCGCATGATCGAGGGGGGCGGCGATCCCATGGTCCTCTTCCGCCGCGCGATCGCGATGGCGGCGGAGGACATCGGCCTCGCCGATCCGGAGGCGCTGAAGCTCGCCGTCGCCGCGCGTGACGCCTATCACATGCTCGGCGCGCCGGAGGGCTATCTTCCCCTCGCGGAGATGGTCGTCTATCTCGCGACCGCGCCGAAGTCGAACAGCGCCAAACGCGCGCTCGGCGCGGCGTTCGAGGCGGCGCGCGCGCACCCAGCCGAGGCGGTACCCCTGCACATCCGGAACGCTCCCACGCCCTTGATGAAGGAACTGGGGTACCACCAGGGGTATCAATACGCGCACGACGCACCGGAGGCATACATTCCGCAGGAGTACCTGCCGGAGCGTCTGCGGGACTCGGTGTTCTACGAGCCCGGTCCGTTCGGGTTCGAGAAGGAGATCGCGAAGCGGCTCGCCTGGTGGGCGGAGCTGAAGCGGCGATCGACGGAAGGAGAGGGCGAGGCATGAGCGGGTCGTGCGCCGATCCGGCGCGGAACTCTCGGGGAGGAAGCGTCCGATGAAGCGATTCGGTGTGAAGCCGGCTGTGATGCTGGCGGCCACGGCCGCCGTGCTGGTCAGCGGCTGTTCGGCGCTGGGGCGGCAGATGTTCCAGCAGCCGAAGGTCTCGGTGCAGGACGTGCGGCTCACGGGGATCGGCCTGACCGGCGGCTCCCTCGACGTGCTCGTGAACGTGGACAACCCGAACGACTTCCGGCTCGACGCCACGCGGATGACCTACCGCGTGCTCGTCGACACCGTGCCGCTGGCGAACGGGATCGTCGGCAACAGCTTCACGGTGCAGGGCAAGGGGTCGCAGCAGCTCCACATCCCGGTGAACTTCACCTTCGCCGGGCTGGCCAGCGCCGGCCGCACGCTGCTCAACACGGGCACGGCGCCGTACACGGTGACCGGCGACGTCACGGTCGGCACGCCGATCGGCAACTTCACCGTTCCCTACTCGCAGAAGGGACAGATCACGTCGCTCGGCGGCGTGTCGCACTAGCGGAGAGGACCCCATCGCCAGAGATCCGATCGAGATCGGCGCGCCGGAGGACCGTGCGGTCCTGGTCGGCGCGCCGGTGAAGCGCGCCGGCGCGCGGCGCGTCACCCAGGAGCACCTGCGCGAGCTGGAGCAGCTCGCGGACACGGCCGGCGCACGCGTCGTCGGCGAGCTCACGCAGCAGCTCGACCGGCCGCACCCCGGCACCTACCTCGGCGCCGGGAAGATCGACGAGCTGCGCGAGCTGGCCGACAGCACCTCGGCGTCGCTCGTCATCTTCGACGACGAGCTGTCGCCATCGCAGGGGAAGAACATCGAGGACGCGATCGGCCGGCGCGTGGTGGACCGCGCGGAGCTGATCCTCGACATCTTCGCCACGCGCGCGCGCACGAGCGAGGCGAAGATGCAGGTCGAGCTGGCGCAGCTCGAGTACATGCTCCCGCGCCTGACGCGCATGTGGACGCACCTCGAGCGCTACAGCGGCGGGATCGGGACGCGCGGCCCGGGCGAGACGCAGCTCGAGACCGACCGCCGGCTCATCAACCACCGCATCAAGATCCTGAAGGAGCGGCTGCGCGACGTCCAGAAGGGGCGCGTCGTCCAGCGCCAGTCCCGCCGCGGCGCGTTCAAGGCGTCGCTCGTCGGCTACACGAACGCGGGGAAGTCCTCCATCCTGCGCGCCATGACGGGCGCGGAGGACGTCTTCGTCGAGAACCGCCTCTTCGCGACGCTCGATCCGTTGACGCGCGAGGTGGACCTCGGCGAGAACGCGCACGTCCTGCTCACCGACACGGTCGGGTTCATCCGCAAGCTGCCGCACCACCTCGTCGCGTCGTTCCGCGCGACGCTCGAGGAGACGCGCGAGGCGGATCTCCTGCTGCACGTCGTGGACGCGGGGAACCCGCAGTGGGAGGAGCACCGGCAGGTGGTCGAGCAGGTGCTCGACGAGATCGGCGCGGGGAACCTGCCGAAGCTGCTCGTCTTCAACAAGATCGACCTGCTCGATCGCGAGGCGCTGCTCGCGTTGCAGGAGCGGGTGCTGACGCTAGCGCCGAACTCGATCTTCGTCTCGACGATGGCGGAGGGGGGGCTGGAGCCGCTGCGGCGGGCGCTCACGGGGGCGATCCGGGCGCGGCGACCGCTGGTCGAGGTGCGTCTGCCGGCGGGGGACGGGAAGCTGCTCGCCGAGCT
>CAMLIT010000226.1 GCA_946480295.1 uncultured Gemmatimonadota bacterium | reverse complement strand
CTGGTCGATACTCGCTCGACCTCCCCTATATTCCCCTCATGCCCCACGCTGGAATCGTCACCGTCGTCGGCAAGCCCAACGCTGGCAAGTCCACGCTCCTCAACCGGATCATCGGTGAGAAGCTCAGTATCGTCAGCGAGAAGCCGCAGTCCACGCGGAACCGCGTTGTCGGCATCCGCACCACGGACGATTC
This sequence comes from uncultured Gemmatimonadota bacterium, assembly GCA_946480295.1. Next base: position 2,466 of record CAMLIT010000226.1, on the reverse strand, counting down.
CCAGATGATCATCCTCGATACGCCGGGACTGCTCAACCCGCGCTACGAGCTGCAACGCGCCATGCGCAGCACCGCCATCCGCGCGCTGAAGGACGCCGACGTCATCGTCTACCTGGCCGACGCCACCGAACGGGTGCCCCCACCCCTTGCGGAAGCCGCCGAGCTGGAGTCACTCCCAGCGGCGCCGGTGTGGACCGTCCTCAACAAGGTCGACCTCCTTCGCCCGGTGGAGCGCGACGAGCTTCGCGACGCCCTGCCGGACGCGAGGCTCATCTCCGCGGTCACCGGCGAGGGCGTCGAGCAGCTGCTGGCCGATCTCGAGGCCGCACTGCCGGCCAGCCCGTTCCTCTACCCGGAAGACGAGATCAGCACCGCGTCCACGCGGTTCTTCGTCGCCGAGCTCGTACGCGAAACGGCGCTCGAGCAGCTCGACGAAGAGGTCCCCTACAGCCTGGCCTGCGAAGTGGAGGAGTTTCGCGAGGGGAGCACGCCGCTGTACATTCGGACAGTCCTGTACGTGGAGCGCGAGAGCCAGAAGCGGATCCTGATCGGGTCCGGCGGAGGGCGGATCAAGGAGATCGGTCGCGCGGCGCGGGAAAAGGTGGAAGCGTTCCTCGATACCCGCGTCTACCTCGACCTCTGGGTCAAGGTGCTCCCCAACTGGCGAAAGAGCGACAGCGCCGTCCGTCGCTTCGGCTATCGGCTTCACGACGACTCCTCAGCATGACGCTCTCCCCCAAGCTCCTGGACATCCTCGTCTGCCCGAAGTGCAAGGGCGCGCTCGAGTATCGCGAACAGGAGCAGGCGCTGCTCTGCAACAGCTGCCGCCTGCGCTTTCCGGTGCGCGACGACATTCCCATCATGCTGCTTGACGAAGCAACACCGCTCTGAGCGGTTTGACTTCACTTCCCGCCCGTCCTATCTTGCCGCCTCCATCCCCGCCGGGCCCCCGCGTGGTCAAGAACAGCGCCATCCTCTTCTCCCCGGACGACGCCACGCCGCCTGCCGCGCTCACCGAGTGGCTGGCGCGGCAGGCGGATGTCGTGCTGAAGGTCAGTCAGATCGACGAGCTGATGGCAATGTCCCTGCGCGGACGCCCGCGCCTGGTGGCGTTCGACGCTCGTACCGACCCCGAGCCGGTCTACGCCGCCTGCCGGCGGCTCAAGCGCGACTCCTATACGGGAGTCGTGCCCTCCGTCGTCCTCTCGGCGGACAACGATGAGGCCTTCGCCAGTGCGTTCGCCGCCGGTGCCGACGAAGTGGTGCGGGAGCGGATCGACGTCCAGGAGCTCGTCACGCGGCTCGACGCCATGCTGCGGCGCTCCGACCGGGACCTTGTCGTGCACCCGTCCACCCGCCTGCCGGGGGCGGCCGAGATCGAGGCGGACGTGGCGCGACGGCTGAAGCAGGAGGTCCGCTTCGCGATGTGCTACGCGGACCTCGATCACTTCAAGGAGTTCAACGACCGCTATTCGTACTACGATGGCGATCGGGTCATTCGCATCCTCGCCAAGATCCTGCATGACGTGGTGAAGGGGGTGTGTGGGGAAGACGGATTCGTCGGGCACATCGGAGGCGACGACTTCATCTTCGTCATTCCCACGCAGTGCATCTCCGAGGTGTGTTCGGAGATCGTCAGCGTGTTCGACACGCTCATCCCCTATCAGTACTCGGAGCAGGATCGCCGCGCCGGATACTTCTTCGGCAAGGACCGGCGTGGTCAGCTGCACCGGGTTCCGTTGATGACCGTCTCGATCGGTGTCGTGACGAACGACCGGCGCCACTTCACGCACGCCGCGCAGGTGAGCGAGCTGGCGACCGAGATGAAGAGCTACGCGAAGACGCTGCCAGGGTCGGTGTACTCCGTCGATCGGCGCACGGATAGTCAGCCGACGGGAGTCGGCCAGATCACCGATCCGGCGCTCGCCGCGCCCAAGGGAGAGAAGGCATGAACGTGGCCTGCCCGGAATGCCGCTCGGTATTCCGCGTCGATCCGGACAAGCTGCCGACGGAAAGCGTGCGCGCCCGCTGCTCCGTCTGCGGGGGGGTGATTCCCATTACGCGCGACGCGGGGAGCAGTTCCGATCTCGCTGCGCCTTCCGCCATGGCGGCCTCGCCGGCATCAGCGCCTTCCAGGGCAGCACCTCCGACGCCGGCGAGCACCGTCGCACCGGCGCCGAAGACCGTTGCGCCCACGCCGGCGCCAGCGTCCCCTCCGGCCGCGCCGCCAGCTGCTGCGCCCCCGCCACCGGTGCCAGCTCCCGCGCTCGTCGTTCCTCGGCTCACGCCGGCCGTCACCGCTCCGGCGGTCAGCGGGGGTCCACCGCCCCAGCGGGCAGCCGCGCCGACGTCGACTCCGGCTCCGGCAGCGGCGCCCGCGCCCGTCGCTCCGTCGTCCGCCGCCCCGAGCGTCGCGCCGCGGCCGGCGGCGCCGCCCTTCATGCGTCCCGCACCGCCGGCGGCGTC
>CAMLIT010000225.1 GCA_946480295.1 uncultured Gemmatimonadota bacterium | reverse complement strand
GAGGTGATCGTGGCGGTGCACGCGGGGATGCGCGTGCTCGGCCTGTCGATCATCACGGACATGTGTCTGCCGGACGCGCTCGAGCCGGCGACGCTGGAGAAGATCGTGGGAGTGGCGAATCGCGCCGAGCCCAGGCTGACGGAGCTGGTGCGGGGCGTGCTGGAGCGCTTGTAATGGCAACGAACGTCGATACGTCGCAGTACCGGATGCTTCCGGCCGACCGGCCGGCGAACGAGCTCGAGCTCGAGATGATCCAGCGCTGGGAGGAGGAGCAGCTCTTCCGGCAGACGCTGGAGCAGAACGCGGACGGCCCATCGTTCGTGTTCTTCGAGGGTCCGCCGACGGCGAACGGCCGCCCGGGAATCCACCACGTGTTCGCGCGCACGATCAAGGACCTCTTCTGCCGCTACCGGGCGATGAAGGGGTATCGCGTGTCGCGCAAGGCGGGGTGGGACACGCACGGCCTGCCGGTCGAGATCGAGGTCGAGAAGCAGCTCGGGATCAGCGGCAAGCAGCAGATCGAGGCGTTAGGCGTGGCCGAGTTCAACCGGCTGTGCCGCGAGAGCGTGTTCCGCTACCGCTCGGACTGGGAGCGGCTGAGCGCGCGGATCGGCTACTGGCTGGACTACGCGCATCCGTACGTCACCTACACGAACGACTACGTCGAGAGCGTGTGGTGGGCGCTGAAGACGCTGTTCGACAAGGACCTGCTCTTCCGCGGCCACAAGATCCTCCCCTACTGCCCGCGCTGCGGCACGGCGCTGTCGAGCCACGAGGTGGCGCAGGGGTACGAGGACGTGGAGGATCCGAGCGTCTACATCGCGCTGGAGGTGACGGGAGGCGGGAGGCGGGACGCGGGACGCGTCGAGGGACGAGGGACGAGGGACGAGGGACGAGGGGCATCGCGACCCTCGACCGTCGACCCTCGACCCTCCGGCAGGCGCATCCTCGTCTGGACCACCACCCCGTGGACGCTCGTCAGCAACACGGCGCTCGCGGTGCATCCCGATCTCGACTACGTGGAGCTCGTCCGGCGCGAGGGGGAGGATCGGCGGACGATCATCCTCGCGGAGTCGCGCGTGCGCGCCGTGCTCGGCGACGACTTCGACAATCGCTGGGAAGTCGTCGGGCACCTGCGCGGGAGCGAGATGGTCGGCTGGCGCTACCGCCGGCCGTTCGACTGGCTCGAGTTCCCGGAGGGGACGAACCACGAGATCGTGGTCGGCGAGAGCTTCGTCTCGGCGGAGGACGGGAGCGGCGTCGTGCACATGTCGCCCGCGTTCGGCGCGGACGACTACGCGGCGGGGCAGCGGCACAACCTCGCGTTCCTGCAGCCGGTGGGGCCGCGCGGCGAGTTCCCGAGCGACATGCCGATCGTGGGCGGGCTGTTCGTCAAGGACGCCGACCCGCTGCTCATCCAGGAGCTGAAGAACCGCGGCGTGCTCTGGAAGGCGGGGCGGCTCACGCACTCGTACCCGCACTGCTGGCGCTGCGGCACGCCGCTGCTCTACTACGCGCGCACGTCGTGGTTCGTGCGGACGACGGCGTTCCGGGACGCGATGCTCGCGCGCAACGCGCGGGTGGACTGGCACCCGCCCGAGGTGGGCGAGGGGCGCTTCGGCGAGTGGCTGAAGAACAACATCGACTGGGCGATCTCGCGCGACCGCTACTGGGGGACGCCGCTTCCCGTGTGGGTGTGCAGCGAGAACGCCGACCACGTGGAGGCGATCGGGTCGTACGCCGAGCTGGCGCGGAAGACGGGCGCCGCGCTGCCTGACGAGTTCGACCCGCACAAGCCGCACATCGACCAGTACGGCTGGAAGTGCGCCGTGCCCGGCTGCGCGGGGCAGATGCGCCGCGTGCCCGAGGTGATCGACACCTGGTTCGACTCGGGGTCGATGCCGTTCGCGCAGTGGCACTTCCCGTTCGAGAACGAGGACGTCTTCCGCGACCAGTACCCGGCGGACTTCATCGCCGAGGGCGTGGACCAGACGCGCGGGTGGTTCTACTCGCTGCTGGCGATCGCGACGGGACTCGGGGACGCGCTGCCGAACAACGGGAGGGTCGAGGGTCGAGGGGCGAGTGTCGAGTCGGGACGCGGGACGCGGGATGCGGGACGCGCGGCGGACGCGGGCGCTTCTCGACCCTCGACCGTCGACCCTCGACCCTTGCCGGACCGTCCCTTCGACACCGCCCCCTATCGTTCCGTCGTCGTCAACGACCTCGTGCTCGACGCCGAGGGGCAGAAGATGTCGAAGAGCCGCGGGAACGTCGTGGACCCGTGGACGGTGATCGAGCGCTACGGCGTGGACGCGGTCCGGCTCTTCCTCATGGCGTCGAGCAACGTCTGGGTGCCGCGCCGTTTCGACGAGAAGGTCATCCGCGAGCTGGCCGGCCGCTTCCTCATGACGTTCAAGAACGTCTACAGCGGGATCTTCGCCCAGTACGCGAACTTCGGCTGGACGCCGTCCGACGAGGATCCTCCGGTCGAGGCGCGGCCGCCGATCGACCGCTGGATGCTGAGCCGCCTCGCGGCGGTGGAGCTGGCGGTGGACGACCACCTCGCGCACTACGACGCGACGAGCGCGGCGCGCGCCATCATCGGCTTCGTCGACGACGACGTCGCCAACTGGTACGTGCGGCTCAACCGCGCGCGCTTCTACGACGTGGA
>CAMLIT010000224.1 GCA_946480295.1 uncultured Gemmatimonadota bacterium | reverse complement strand
GTGCGCGGCGTCATCACCTCGCGCGCGTTCTTCTCCGAGAACTCGAACACCCCTTCGAGCATGTCCGCGTCCTGCGGCTGGAGGATCCCCACCTCCTGGCTCTGCTCCACGAGCATGCGCAGCTCCTCGGGGGAGTGGACGTTCTCCTCCGGGTGCGACGGCTGGCCGAGCCAGCGCAGGACCACCTGCGACGACCGGTTGAGCACCGTGGTGAAAGGGGACGCGATCCACGCGAACGCCAGCAGCGGAGGCATGAGCCACGCCGCCATCTCCTCGGGGTGCGAGAGCGCGATGCCGCGCGGCGCGAGCTCGCCGAAGACGACGTGGAAGTAGGTGACGACGGCGAGGGCGAGCGCCGCGCCGATCCCGATACGCACCGAGAGCTGCATCGTCCAGGGGAGGTGCACGAGCAGTCCGCTCATCACCTGGCCGAGCGCCTCCTCGCTGATCCATCCGAGGGCGAGGCTGGCCAGCGTCACCCCGAGCTGGCTTGCCGAATAGACGCGCGACAGATTACCGGACGCGCGCAGCGCCAGGCGTGCCTTCCAGTCCCCCGTGCGCGCCATGGCCTCGAGGCGCGTGCGCCGCGAACGGACGAGGGCGAACTCGGCGGCGACGAAGAAGCCGTTCAACAGCAGCAGAACGACGATGGCGAGAAGGCGCGGGAGCACGAGCATAAATTATGACACACCGGGCCCGACGTACATGAGTCACGCGGCATATGGCGCATAGGCACTCGCACGGCCACGCTGGGACGGATGAGGCGCACCGGCACGACGACGGCGGCGATCGTGGCCACGAGCACGGCCACGGCCACGATCACGACCACCACGGCCATTCGCACGGCGGCCTCCAGTCCATCAGCGGCTCGCCGACGCGGGCGCTGCGCATCGCGCTCGGCCTCACCATCCTCCTCCTCGTCGGCGAGGTGGTCGGCGGGCTGCTGTCGAACTCCCTCGCCCTGCTCGCCGACGCCGGTCACATGCTCACCGACGCGGGGGCGCTCGGACTCTCGCTCTTCGTCGCCTGGTTCAGCCGCCAGCCGAGCAGCGGCCAGAAGACTTACGGCTACCTGCGCTGGGAGATCCTCGCCGCGCTGCTGAACGGCGCGACGCTGCTCGTCATCTCGGCGTGGATCGTCGTCGAGGCGGTGCTGCGCTTCCGCAATCCCGAGCCGGTGAGCAGTGGGCTCATGCTCGTCGTCGCCATCATCGGCCTCCTCGTCAACGCCGTCGCCGCGTGGGTGCTGCACGCGGAGCGCGAGGGGAGCCTGAACCTCCGCGGCGCCTACCTCCACGTGCTCGGGGACCTCCTCGCGTCGGGCGGCACCGTGGCCGCGGCGGTCATCGTGCGCTCGTCGGGGTGGCTGCTCGCGGACCCCATCGCCTCACTCGTCAGCACGGTCCTCATCGTGAGCGGCGCCTGGCAGCTCGTGCGCGAGGCCGTCGACGTCCTTCTCGAGGCCGCGCCCCCGCACATCGTCCTCGAGCGCGTTCGCGAGCGGCTGCAGGGGATCCCCGGGGTCGAACAGGTCCACGACCTCCACGTCTGGACCGTGACCTCCGGCGTCATCGCGATGAGCGCGCACGCGATCGTCCGCGAGCCGGAGCGGCACCAGCACGTCCTGGAGCGCGCGCACGACCTCCTCGCCGAGATGGGGATCCACCACGTCACCGTGCAGCTCGAGCGGTGCGAGATGTACGAGCGGGAGATGCATCTTCATCCTTGACGGGGCCACGGCTCAGGCCGCAGCTTCGGGCCCATGCATGAGTATCGCATCGACAAGCTGCGGCGGCCCGTCCAGGTCTACCTTGCCGACGGCCGGAAGCTCGAGGGCGACGTGTTCCTCCAACCCATCGCCCGCCTCCGCCCCGCACCGGAGGAGCCGGCCGACCTCCTGAACGGCGACGACCCCTTCTTCGCCCTCTCCGAGGCCACCCAGCTGCTGCTCGTTGCCAAGGACCAGGTGACCCGGCTCGAGACCGCCCCGCCGGAAGCCGACAATCCCCTGGAGTTCCCTAATCTCGGGATAATCGTCGAAATCAGTCTGGCCGACGGCACGGTGGAATCGGGGTGCATCTTCCCCGAGACCCCCGCGAGCCGCGCCCGGCTGCTCGACTTCCTGAACGCCACCAACCAACGATTCCTCGCGGTGTACTCGGCCGACAAGGTCTGCCTCGTGAATCGTCGTCTGATCGTCTCCGTGAGGCAGTTGACCTGACATGCCGCAACTCGATCGTCTGCTGTCCGTCATGGTGAGCAACCGCGCGGATCTCCTCCTGCTCGACGAGGGGGAGCTCGCGCGCCTGGAGCTGGGGGGCGGCCCGCGCCCCCTGACGAAGGCGCCGCTCACCGGCCAGCAGGTCGTCGCCCTCCTCCGGGAGGTGGCGCCGGCCGACGCCGTGCGGCAGCTCGAGGGGGGCCAGCCCGCCAGCTTCGGCTACACCTCGACCGACGGCGCCTTCGCCGTCAAGGCGATGGTCGAGGGCGGCAAGTGGCGCGTGCGCATCACGGCCGACACGCATAACGAGCGGCGGCGGGCGACGGGACAGTTCCCGTCGATCGCCGCGGACCTGCTCGACAACGCGCCGCCCGCCGCGGCGCCGGCGGCCGCGCCGCCCCGGGCACCGACGCCCGCGCGTCCGACGCGTCCCACCTCCCAGCCCGCGCAGCAGGCGGCGCCGCAGGCCGCGC
>CAMLIT010000223.1 GCA_946480295.1 uncultured Gemmatimonadota bacterium | reverse complement strand
CGCGAGTTCGGCATCAGCGTGCTGTTCTCGTCGCACCTCATGGCGGACGTCGAGCGCACCTGCGACCGCATCATCGTGCTGCGCGCCGGCCACCTCGTGCACGCCGGCGAGGTCGCGACCTTCACCCGCGAGACGGAGACGGTGTTCATCGACGTGGACTCCAACCGCGACAGGCTCGTGACGGCGCTCCGGCGGCGCGGCGTCGTCATCACGCCGGAGGCGGGTGGGCTCACCGTGGAGGGGAGCGACGTATCCGTCTACGACCAGATCCGCGACGCCCTGGTGGAGGCCGAAGCGCCGCTGCGACGGCTGGCCCCGCGGCGGCGCGAGCTCACCGAGCTGTTCGAGCGCGAGGGAGAAGCATCATGACCGGTACCGTCTTCGACATCGGCTACCAGAGCTACACCGGGGTGCGCGAAGGGCGCGGCCGCGCGCGTGCGGCCGTGTTCAAGGACGGCCTCCGCGCCGCGCTCGGGTTGGGCCGAGGCGCACGCGCCAAGGTCCTCCCATGGTTCTTCCTCTCCGTGCTGTCGGCGATCGCCACCGTGATGGCCATCGTCGCCGGCGCGGCCGATCGGATCGGCGGCGCGGGAACGGCGGAGAAGATGAACCTGCCGACGTACTCCGACTACAACGGCATCGCGTCCATCATCATGTTCGTCTTCGCGGCGGTAGTGGGGCCGGAGCTCCTCTGCCGCGACAAGCGCGACCGGGTGATCAACCTCTACCTCGTGCGCCCGCTCACCGGCGGCGACTACATCGCCTCGCGCTGGGCGGCGTTCATGGTGGTGATGACCATCGCCGCCTGGCTGCCGCAGGTGATCCTCTTCCTCGGCCTGTGCGGCGGCGACCCGAGCCCGGCGACGTACCTCGCCGCGCACTGGCTGGACATCCCGCGCTTCCTCCTCGCCGGCCTCGCGATGGCGGCGTACACGACGACGATCGCCCTGCTCGCGGCGTCGTTCACGTCGCGGCGCGCGTACGCGTCGGTGTTCCTCGTCGGCCTGTTCGTCATCACGACGCCGTTCACGATCGGCCTCGCCGAGGAAGTGGGCGGGACGGCAGGGCAGTGGATCTCGATGTTCAACCTGACGAACATCCCCGTGCACGTGAACGACATCATCTTCGGCCAGGTCAGCGAGATCACGGAGGACGCGCCGGCGCGGCAGCTCGCGGCGTGGATCCGCGTGGCGTGGTACTTCGCCTGGACGCTCGTTCCCGGCGCCGTGCTCTGGTGGCGCTACCGGAGGCTCTCGGCATGACCACCGCGATCGGGAATCCGGGGCACGCCGCCATGAGCGCGGCACCCGCCGCTGCGACGGAGCCCGTGATCCGCGTGCAGAACGTGTCGCGCTGGTTCGGCAGCGTGGTGGCGGTGAGCGACGTCTCGTTCGACGTCATGCCCGGCATCACCGGGCTGCTCGGCCCCAACGGCGCCGGCAAGACGACGCTGCTGCGCATGATGACCGGCCTCGCCGGCGTGTCCACGGGGAGCGTGACCGTGTTCGGCGAGCCCGTGCGCGACAACCCGCCGCTGTACGGGCGCATCGGCATCATGTCCGAGCACGAGACCGTGTACGGCTTCATGAAGGGGCGCGAGTTCGTGACGATGATGGGGCGGCTGCGCGGCGTGCCGGAGCTGGAGGAGGCCGTGGACCGCGCGATCGCGCTCGTGGACCTCGAGGAGGCGCAGTACCGCCCGATGGAGACCTACTCGCGCGGCATGCGCCAGCGGATGCGCCTCGCGGCGACGCTCGTCCACGAGCCGGACGTGCTCATCCTCGACGAGCCGCTGAATGGCGCCGACCCGCGGCAGCGGCTGCACTTCAAGCACCTCCTGGAGACGCTCAAGGCGCAGGGGAAGACGATCGTCATCTCGTCGCACATCCTCGAGGAGGTGGAGCAGCTCGCCGACACGGTGCTCCTCATCGTGAACGGCAAGCTCGCCGCCTCGGGTGGCTTCCGCGCCATCCGCGCCGCGCTCAACCAGCGCCCGTACCACGTGCGCATCGTGAGCGACGCGCCGCGCCGGCTCGCCGCCGCGGTGGTGAAGCTCCCGTCGGTGGACGCCGTGCACGTGGACCCCGACGGCGCGCTCGTCGTCCTCAGCCGCAACGTGGGCGACCTGCAGCTCGAGCTGCCGCGCCTCGCGCAGGCGGAGCGGATCGGGCTCCGGCGCGTGGAGCCGCTGGACGATTCGCTGGAGAGCGTGTTCGGCTATCTCGTCGACGCGTGATGCGTCACCACACTGGACATCAGAGATGCGTTCCGTCTACCTCCTGACCCTGCGGCAGCTCACCGGCAAGTGGCGGCTCGCCATCATGACCGTGCTGGCGGCGATGCCGGTGATCATCACCGTGCTCATGCTGCACGACGAGACCGCCGGCTCCGTCACCGACTTCGAGCGGGCCATCCTCGGCGCGATGCTCGCCGGGTCCATCGCGCCGCTGGTGGTGCTGGCCATCGCCGCCGCGGCGTTCGGCAACGAGGTGGAGGACCGCACCCTGGCGAACCTCACCATCTCCCCCGTGCCGCGGTGGAAGATCGTGCTCCCCAAGCTGCTGGCGACGATCACCATCGCCGGCCCGTTCATCGCGCTGAGCGCGTTCCTCACCGCGCACGTGGCGTTCATCGTCGACTGGCCGGCGACGATCGCCGTGACCGTGTCGGCGATCGTCGGCGTGGCGATGTACGCGTCGCTGTTCGTGTGGCTCGGCCTGGTGAGCACGCAGGC
>CAMLIT010000222.1 GCA_946480295.1 uncultured Gemmatimonadota bacterium | reverse complement strand
GGGGAGATCATCCCGAAGCACGAGATCTACGACTACGAGTGCAAGTACACGGCGGGGATGGCCGAGGAGGAGTTTCCGGCGAAGATTAGTGCGGAGGGGACGGCACGGGTGCAGGAGTTCGCGCTGCGCGCGTTCCGGGCGCTGAAGCTGCGCGGGTGCGCTCGTGTCGACTTCCGGATGACGCCGGAGGAGGAGTTCTACTGCCTCGAGGTCAACACCCTGCCGGGGATGACGGGCACGAGCCTCGTCCCACAGGCGGCGGCGGCCGCGGGGATCAGCTTTCCCGAGCTGTGTGAGCGCATCGTGCTGCTCGCGCTGGAGGCGCGGGCGGGGAGGAAGGCGTGATGGCACAGGTATCGGGTCCGACCGCGGCCCTGGCCGGCATTCCCGCCGGGCTGCAGGCGCAGGGGGTGTGGGCGGGACGTCGCCAGATCTTCGTGCGCTTCGCGGCCGAAGCGGAGACGGCGACGATGTACACGGCCGATGCCCTCGCGCACGAGATCAAGCGCGCGACGAGCCGCTCGGCGTTCCACTCGGTGTCGATCAGTGGGCGCGATCCGCTGGCGAACGTCGAGTACCTGTGCGCGGCGTTCGAGAGCCAGCCGACGACGCTGCCGCTGATGCTCGACTGCGATGGGCAGCGGCCGGATGAGATCGGTCGCGTCGGGCGACTGCTCACCCTCGTTCAGGTGACGCTCGAAGGGCCGGGGCTGGAGACCATGCCGGAGCGGGGGATACGCTCGCTCGCCGTCGCCGCGGAGTGCGGCCTCCAGCACGCGCTGGTGCTGGCGCCCAACGATCACACGAGTGACGCCCAACTTCTGAGGATCGTCGAGCAGGCGAATGGGGCGAGCGCGGCGACGGCGATCGTGGTCCACCCGCCCGCCGGCGCGCCGATCGATCGCGACCGGCGCTGGGTCTCGCTCATGGAGCGCGGCGCGGCGCTGCACCCGGAGATCAGGCTCGCGGTCAGGCTGCCGGCGCCCACGGGAACGCGGTAGAGCGGGAAATAGTGCCTGAGGAACCAGCAAGGGACTACCGCAGACACCGACTCCAGGGACACTCCCATGCTCTTCCGGAACGCGCGGGCCGTTCCGCCGTATATTGAGTGACAGCCCGTCACGCTTCTCCACGCGGTATCCGATGTCCTTCGCCTCCGAGCACGATCGTCCACGCCTGACCCCCGCCGTCGAGGCGCTGCTCGCGATCAACGTCGCGTTCGCGTTCGTGCAGGCGACGGTCTGGAAGGCGGACAGCATGATGGCGACGCTCGGCTTCCAGTGGGGCGACATCGGCAGCCGCTGGTGGACGGTGTTCACGTACATGTTCGTCCACGCGAACCTGTGGCACCTCTCGGCGACCATGTACGCGCTGGTCGTCTTCGGGCCGCGACTGGAGCGCGAGTGGGGGACGCGCCGCTTCCTGCGCTTCTACGTGCTCGCGGCAATGGGCGGGCTGATCTTCCACGCGCTCTTCGTGCGCACGGGGCTGCTCATCGGCGCCTCGGCGGCGGTGTTCGGCGTGATGGGAGCGTACGCGCTCCAGTGGCCGAGGGACGAGCTGTATCTGGCGGGCATCGTGCCGATGCGCGTGTGGCCGTTCGTCCTCCTGCTCACCGGCGCCAACATGGCGATCGGGTTGTACGGAGCGGGTGCGGGCTCGAGCGTAGCGTACGTCGCGCACCTGGGCGGCTTCGCCGTGGCGTGGTTCTACCTGCGCACGCCGCACGGCGTGAGCATCGAGCAGCTCCGTCAGCGGGTCTCGCAGGTGGCGGACACCGACGACTCGCCCCCGCGCGCGATCCCGCGCGCCCTGCCGCGCTCGCGCGAGCGGCTGGACGAGATCGACGAGATCGTGGCGAAGAGCAAGGCGCTCGCCGCCAAGCGCCCGGCCCAGACGAACCCCGCGCCGACCCCGGCCGAGATCAAGCCGGACGAGGTCAACCGGTTGCTGGACAAGATCTCGGCGGAGGGGCTGGAGAGCCTGTCGAGCGAGGAGCGGCGGATGCTGGAAGAGGTGAGCAGGAAGCTGAGGAGGGGTTAGGGTCGAGGGTCGAGGGTCGAGGGTCGAGGGTCGAGAAGCGGCGTTTCTCGACCCTCGTTCCGTCGCACTACCGCACTCGCTCGACCCCCAACCCTCGACCCTCGCCATTCCCCAAAAAAGGAAGAGCCCCCCGGGATATACCCGGGGGGCGATACCGCCAGGCCGTTCTCCCGGCGGCTACGACCGGCGCAGAGTGCGCCGGCGCATTGCCAATCTCTTCCCTGACTTCGCGGTGCGCCAGAGGCGCGCGCCGAAATTTTACTGGTCGGAGAAGCCGCTCCGCTAGATGCCTGCGATCCCTCCCCGCGGGCACAGCAGTGCCAGATCCGTGCCTCGGCCCTGAAATTTCGCGGATTTCCAGGAGGCGCGGACGCCTGCATCGCGCACCAGCGCCGAGTTACGGTGGTAACTCGCCCGCCATCGGGCCGGTCGCGCGATTGCTCGGCACCGGCATCGCGGCTTTCTTTCCGCCATGCCACGACCAGACCTGCTGGAGACCTTCCCGAATCCGTACCCGGGTCGGGACTACGAGGTCCACATGGAGTGCCCGGAGTTCACATCGCTCTGCCCGCTCGGCGGGGTGGAGAGCGACGCGGCCGAGCTGGAGAAGCTGCGCGGCGGCGCGCCGGACTTCGGGACGATCCACATCACGTACGTGCCGGACGAGCTCTGCCTCGAGCTCAAGGCGCTGAAGCTGTACCTCTGGAGCTTCCGCAACGACGGGATCTTCTACGAGCGCGCGGTGAACCGGA
>CAMLIT010000221.1 GCA_946480295.1 uncultured Gemmatimonadota bacterium | reverse complement strand
TCGTTCGAGCGCATCCACCGCTCGAACCTCGTCGGCATGGGCGTGCTCCCGCTCGAGTTCACGAACGGCGAGAACCGGCAGTCGCTCGGCCTCACCGGCTTCGAGACCTTCGACATCGTGGGCCTCGACGAGGGGCTCCGCCCGAAGGGCACGCTCACGGTGCGCGCGAAGGGCGCCGACGGTGCGACGAAGGAGTTCCGGGTCGTCGCCCGCATCGACACGCCGGAGGAGATGCAGTACTACCGCCACGGCGGCATCCTCCCCTACGTCCTCCGGCAGCTCGTCAGCCGGAAGTAGGGCGAGTGTGATGCGGCGTCGTCTCGCTCGTACGGGTGCCAGCATCGCCCTGGCGGTGCTGGTACTCGTGCCATGCGGCGCCTGTGGTTGGGTGAAGGCCCACGTCTACCACGCGGTGCCGGTGGCGAACGCGGTCGGCGATTCGACGGCCACGCTGGGCGGACGGAAGCTCCACGCGTACGCCAGCCCGCGCTACACGATCTTCGGGCCGTCCGCGGTGGCCGTGAGCGCGACGGTCACGACGCTCGACCGTGCGTACTTCCAGTGGTACCGCTACTTCGGCGTGAGCGGCGCGCCCGTGGCGCTGGTGCTCTTCGACCACCCCGATTCGATCCCGGCGAGCGTCGCGGATTCGCTGCGGCGCCGTGGCCTCCTCCCGGTGGTCTACGTCCGGCCGAAGAACGCACGCGACCCCGGCGCGGGCGACGAGGGCCTGCCGAAGGACGCCGTATGGCCCGTCTCCGGCGCCGTCGGGCGCGAGCTGCTCGCCGCCTACGCCGCGGCGCGCCTGTCTCGCGCGATGCCGATCGACAGCGCGGCGCGCGACAGCCTGCTCGACGATTTCCCGCAATGGTTCCGCGCCGCCGTCGCCGGCCTGCTCGCCGATCCCGCCGCGCCCGACCGCGCCTTCGACCTCCTGAAGGACCGCGCCGACGCGCTCATGCCGCTCGCCGACCTGCTCACGCGGCGACGGCTCGACGTCGGCGACACCGCGCAGAAGCCGGTGCGCGAGCTCGTGCAGCTCATCGACGCCGAAGGGCTGTCGTTCGTCCTCTTCGCCGCCGACCAGGAAGGGGCGCTCTTCGTGAGCCACCTCGCCAACGCCTTCGTCGAGGGCGGCACCGCCGCGACCGCGCTGCACGACGCGCGGCAGCTCCCGCGCGAGATCCCGGACGTCGAACGTCGGTGGAAGAAGTGGATGGAGGACCAGAGCTGAGCGCGTGACGCGGGCGGCGGGAGGCGTGCGCGCTCAGCCGCTCACGCGCTTCATCGCCAGCCGCGCCTTCTCGCGCTCGCCCCAGCTCGGCGCCAGCTCCTTCGCCGCCGGCACGCACCGCGACTGCGGGCTCGCCGCCGTCGGCGCGCCCATCGGCAGCCACCCCATGATGCACCGCGTGATCGCCGCGACCTCGTCTGGCGCGAGCGCCGCGCCCTGCGCGCCGGAGGTCGTCGCCGAGCCGCTCGGCCGCGGCTCCAGGCCGATGAGCGGCAGCAGCTCGTCGCGCGCCGCGCGCCGGTAGGTGTCGCTCTTCGAGCGGAGCGTCTGCTGGCGGACGTCCCCGCGGTACATCGCGTGGACGCCCGCTTCCACCTCCCGCACGAGCTTGTCGAGTATCTCCTCCAACTGCCTGGCGGCTTCGCTCATGGCTTCCTCGTGCCCTGTGGTTCGCGCGCGGACCGCCGCCGAGCGAGTGGGCTCGGGGGTCCGCACGCACGAAAAACTACGGCGCCCGCATCGACTGTGCGATGCGAGCGCCGCAAAGAATTCCGTGCGGCCGTGGCGAGGCCGCCGCTCAGTGGCTCACGTCGACCGTGTGCCCGATGATGCCGCCGAGGATGCCCCCAGCCGCCGCGCCGATGATCGCGCCCTTCACCTTGTCACGACTGGTCGTCGCGCCGATCACCGCGCCTGCCGCGGCGCCGATCCCCGCGTCGCGCTTCGTGTGCCGCACCGGCTGGCGCGCGGGCGCCGGATACGTCCCGTAGCTGCCGCGCGAGGACGAACCGCTCGAGCGGCGGGAAGTGGAGCGGTGCACCGGCGCATAGACCGGGGCGCGCTCGACCGTCTGGTAGCGTTGCGGCGTGGCGTTGTACCCCGTCGTGCCGTACGGCGAGTTCGCGTATCCCGCTTCCTGCGGCGACACGAACTGCTGCGGCTGCTGCGCCTGGGCGGCGAGCGACAGGTCGTTCTGGAGGCCGTCGTCCAACGGCTTGTTGCTACTGCGGCCGCAGGCCATGGCCAGGAAAGCCGCCGGCACGAGCAGCAGGGTTCTCTTGTTCAGCATCATTGTTCCTCCTCGGTAGCCGCGGCTGGGCGGATACATCTGCTTTGGGCAGGCTCCGTACCGTCGGTTGGCCCGCTCCTGCGGGCCCTGACGCCGGTCACCGTCCACACGAAGGACACCCGATGTCCATTCCGGTGGAACATCACGACCCCCGGCAGGCTTCGTCCTGCGCGGCCGGGAGTCATTGCGGTGGCGGACCGCCGCCGCCATCTTGGCGCATCCGTACCTCCTACCCCGGAGAGGTCATGGCGTTCAACCCGATTCTCCGTCGCGGCTCGATGCTCGCGATCGCCACGGCGGCGCTCGCCGCGGTCGGTCCGCGCGTCGCACGCGCCCAGCAGGCGCTGGCGTCCGCGACGGACAGCGTGCCGCAGGTGGGGCAGCTCGCCCCCGATTTCTCCCTGCCGGGCGCGACACGATACGGCGTGCTGCGCGACCCGGTGCGTCTCGCCGACTTCCGCGGCCAGACCGTCGTGCTCGCCTTCTTCATCCGCGCGCGGACCAAGGGCTGAACGGTGCAAATGGAGGCGTACCGTGATCAGTACGCCAAGCTCTTCA
>CAMLIT010000220.1 GCA_946480295.1 uncultured Gemmatimonadota bacterium | reverse complement strand
GCTCTGCTTCCCGCACCCAGCGACGGAGGGTCTCCTTGGTGCATCCGAGCTTGCCCGCGATCGCCGTGATGGCCGCCCACTGGGACGCATACTGCGGCGTCTGCTCCTGCACCAACCGAATGGCGCGGTCTCGAACCTCAGGCGAGAACCGGCCGTGCTTCTCTCTGCTTAGACTGCTCATGCTCCAAACCTCTCACAGGTTGGAGCCTCCTGCAAACCCGGGGCGGTTCATGTCGTTTTTCGAAGCGAAAGATCTCCAGAGCCTCGACATCGGGCACGCGATCGTTCGGGTTGAACGCGCCGACTGTGATTTCAATCTGAGCGTTCACCGGCTCGAAGCGATCGAAGAGGACATCGCACTTGAACGCCACCAGGTAATTCGGGACGCATCTCGCGGCCGCTACGCCATGCCGGCAGCTGACGTTGATGCGAGTTTTCAGTCGAATCTCACGTCTTTCTTTCCGGCTTCAGCGGAGGAAAGGACGGAGGCGCAGCCGAAGCGTCGACGTCGAACGAAGCCTGACTCTCCCGAGGAGACGTGACCGAACGTCGGCCGCGGTGGTGCACAGCACCAATGCCTTCAGTCGTGGGTCTGCCGGCTCGCCAGGGATCGGGATTCGTTACTCGCACTGAGCAGGAGGTGCTGGAGGGGCACGGATATGTCGCCTCAATCCCGCCTTGAGATTCGCTCGATCGTCTCGCGCTACGTCGGTGAGCGTGGCTCTCAACCAGCGAAAATCTACGTTGCGGTGATTACTTCCAAAGAAAAACGCCTCGATCGGATGATCGAGGCATCTTCTTTAAACCATTATCGTACAACGAGTTCGCTTCAGTTGCCCCTCCTGGGATCGAACCAGGACTCTCCTGATCCAGAGTCAGGCGTGTTGCCAGTTACACCAAGGGGCAGTGATCGTATCTGAGTTGTCGCTCCGCCGGATCTCGCAACCCGCCGGAGTCCTACAAACTTAGCCGTCGGGCACGCCCGTTTCAACCCTCGGCGCGCCCCCAGCCGCTCCGCTCATTCGCGCCCCCTCCCGTCTCGCGACCGTCGCCGCGGTGACGCTCGCCCTCTCCCTCGCCCTCCCGATCGCCTGTCGCGGCGTGCCGGGCATGGGCGCCATGGGGGACACGCCCGCCGAGGCGCGTGCCAACGCCGACACGCTCTTCGGCGCCCTCGCCGCGCGGTTCACCGACGTCCACCGTTCGCCGCGCTTCGCCCGCGCCCGCAGCCGGCTCATTCGCGGCGCGCTCTCCCCGTCGCGCGTCTTCGGCGACACGAGCATCTGGACCGCCGAGCTCGGCGACACGCGCGAGCTCGTCGTCCACGGCGCGATGGTCGACGGACACTACGCCATGGCGAGCGTCCCTCGCGCGCCGCGTCCCTCCGCCCCCGGCGAGTCGCGACACACGATCTTCCTCACCCGCTTCGGCGATGGCGGCTACGCCTGGGACACGGGGGTCGAGTTCGCCGTCGGGCCGGTGAGCGCGTCCGGACTCGCCGCCGCCGTCACCGCGCTCCTCGCCGAGGGGGCGGGGCGCACGGGCGACGAGCTGCGCGCCGACTACCGCGGCGCCTTCCCGCGGACGACGGCGGTGCTCGGCGAGCTCTTCGCCGCCGACTCGCTGCGCGCCACGCGGCGCGGTGACGGCGCCACCACGGTCGCGCTCGACGTCACCATGCGCCCGGACGGGATCCGCGCCCGGCTCCCGCACTTCGCCGCCTTCCTCGACAAGTACGTCGGCCCGTCGTCCTGGCGCCTGACGATGGACGACGTGGACGGCGCGCGCTGGCTCGACGCGCGCGGCGACGGGATGCGCGCCGCGCTGCGGCTCGCGGCGGCCGACGGCCGTCTCGCCCCGCTCGACGCGCCGCCGCGCCCGATGCCGGACTCGCTCCGCGTGACGCTCGACCTCGGCACGCACATCGCGCTGTTCGACGTCGGCGTCGAGCACATGCGGGGGACGCTCCTCTTCATCCGCGCGCCGCACGAGCGCGGCTGGCTCCTCCGCTTCGACGAGGCGCCGGAGTGGAAGCTCCCGCTCGCCGTCGGGCACCTGCTGCGCGGCTCGCTCGCCCGCCCGTTCGAGCCGCCGGGGATGATGCTCCGGATCACGGCGCGCGACAGCGCGGGGGCGGAGACGCTGCTCACGCGCGGCGTGCACGTGGCGGTGCGGGAGAGCGCGATCATCCGCTGGCTGGGCGCGCTCGGCAGCAGCGCCGCCGACGACTTCGTCCCCGCGGACGCCGAGCAGAACCGGTGGCTGCGCGAGCTGCTGCAGGCGCTGCAGCGCGACACGCGCCGGCTGCTCACGCCCGGGGAGGTGGCCGAGGAGGGCGGGCGCTGACGGAAAACAGAAACCGCCGCGACCTCGAGGTCGCGGCGGTTCTCGTCATTCACGCGGTGGGCGATCCACCGCAGGAAAGGCCACGCGCGCCGACATTGGAACTCTCCGTCCTACCGTACGGCGGCGGGCATCTATTGTCTGGGCGAAAACCGTGCCTGACGGTCGAGGCCCCAGTGGAGCTGAGGGGAGTCGAACCCCTGACCTCTGCAGTGCGATTGCAGCGCTCTCCCAACTGAGCTACAGCCCCGCGTTCCGCGATGCGAGGGGAGGCGGCTGCCACCCGTTCGCACTCGGGTCGCTTACGGTTGCGGGGCCGCGGGGGGGGGGGGCGCGACCCCGTGGCACGTATAATTAGATATAGCGCACCGAAAGTAAAAAAACGCGGGAGCACGGACCGCGCCACGCCGCCCGGAGGCGCCCACGTCACGTCCTGGACGGACGGGCCGTGCTGCGGGTTGAAGAAGCACGGCGGGCGCCGCTCGGGCACGGGCTCGCCCGCCAGGCGGGCGCGGGTCGCGGTCATGTAGTACCG
>CAMLIT010000219.1 GCA_946480295.1 uncultured Gemmatimonadota bacterium | reverse complement strand
TCATGGGCTCGCTGCACATGACCGTGCAGACGGCGGTGCTCATCGAGACGCTCGTGGAGCTCGGCGCCGACGTGCGCTGGGTGTCGTGCAACATCTTCTCGACGCAGGACCACGCCGCCGCCGCGGTCGTCGTCGGGAAGGACGGCACGCCGGAGAACCCGCGGGGCACACCCGTGTTCGCGTGGAAGGGGGAGACGCTCGAGGAGTACTGGTGGTGCACGGAGCAGGCGCTGCTCTGGCCCGACGGCTCCGGTCCGAACCTCATCGTCGACGACGGCGGCGACGCGACGCTCCTCGTCCACAAGGGCGCGGAGTTCGAGCAGGCGGGCGCGATCCCGGCGTTCGATCCGGCGAACGATCCCGAGGAATGGGGCGTGATCCTCGAGCTGCTGCGCAAGGTGAAGCGCGAGGACGACGGCCGCTGGACGCGCGTCGCCGCGGAGATCCGCGGCGTGTCCGAGGAGACGACGACCGGCGTGCACCGCCTCTACGAGATGATGCGGAACGGCACCCTGCTCTTCCCGGCGATCAACGTCAACGACTCGGTGACGAAGTCGAAGTTCGACAACATCTACGGCTGCCGGCACTCGGTGGTCGACGGGCTCAATCGCGCGACCGACGTCATGCTCGCCGGCAAGATCGCCGTCGTCTGCGGCTACGGCGAGGTCGGGAAGGGGTGCGCGCAGGCGCTGCGCGGCCAGGGCGCGCGCGTCATCGTCACGGAGATCGATCCGATCTGCGCGCTGCAGGCGGCGATGGAGGGCTACGAGGTCAAGACGGTGGACGACGTCATCGGCATCGCCGACGTCTTCGTCACCGCGACCGGGAACAAGGACATCATCACCGCCGCGCACATGGCGCGCATGAAGGACAAGGCGATCGTCGGCAACATCGGCCACTTCGACAACGAGATCGACATGGCCGGGCTGAAGAAGATCCCCGGCGTCAAGCGCGTGAACATCAAGCCGCAGTACGACGAGTGGGTCTTCCCGGACGGCCACTCGGTGCTGATCCTCGCCGAGGGGCGGCTGCTCAACCTCGGCTGCGCGACGGGCCATCCGAGCTTCGTGATGTCGGCGAGCTTCACGAACCAGGTGCTGGCGCAGATCGAGCTGCACCAGAACACGGGGAAGTACGAGCGGAAGGTGTACACGCTGCCGAAGCACCTCGACGAGAAGGTCGCGCGGCTGCACCTCGACAAGCTCGGCGTCAGGCTGACCGAGCTGACGGAGGACCAGGCGTCGTACATCGGCGTGCCGGTCGCGGGACCGTACAAGCCGGAGCACTATCGGTACTAGGAGCAGGCGCGCGCGCCGGGAATGGGATAGCGGCGAGGAGATAGTGAAGGGGCCGGTCGCGCATCGCGCGACCGGCCCCTTCCGACGACTGCCTCCTGGTTCCTATCCCACTATTTCACTGCTCTTAATCGTCGTGCCCGTGCCCGTGGCCGTGACCATGGCCCTTGCCGTGGCCCTTCCCGTGGCCGTGGCCTTCGTGCTCGTCATCGTCGTCACGGTGGTAGCTCTGATTCGAGCGGTCGTCGTGGCGCCGGTCGTAGCCGCGGTCGTCGTCGTCATCGTCGCCGCGCCGCGCATCGGTGCGCCGGTCGGGATAGTTCGGATACTGCCCGTAGGTGCCATTCGGATACTGCGCGGTCGGATAGCGGCCGTACTGCCCGGTGCGCTGCTCCTGGGCGCGACGCGCGCGAGCCGGATAGTTGTTCGCGTCGTTGCCGCCGTTCGGGTAGTTCGGATAGCCGTACCCGGACGGGTAGCGCACGTTGGGGTTGTACCGGCCGTACGTCCCGCTGCGGTACGAGCCATCGCTGTAGATCACGCGGCCGTTCGGAGGCACGCTGCGAAGCGCGGTGGCGCAGTCCGTGGCGCGCGGCTGACGGCCGGGGGGCACGCCGTCGATCCAGACGCGGCACATGCCGCGCGGGGGACGCTGACCCGGGGGAACGCTGGCGGAGCGGCCCTGGGCCGCCAGGGGAGCCGCCATCGCGAGCGTCGCGGCCAGTGAAACGATCATCTCGAGCTTTCGCATCGTATCCTCCAACGGGTAGCGAGATGCTGCCCGTGCAAGAAGCAGGGTCGGTGCCGCACACCATGGACGAGGATGCCGGCTGTAACATATTACAGTGCAACCAGTTGGGCATTCGGTGACGGTGGTCACGCCAGCTCCGGCGTCCACTTCTCGCCAATTGTTTCTTCGCGCGTGTCCACTTGCAGGGACGTTCCGAACATCGTTGGCGCATGCCCTGCGAAGGCTCGTCTCCCCGAGCGAACGCGCGAGCTGGCAGCGCGGCGTGCCGACGAGCGAAGGTGGAGGTGCTGGTGCAGGGATCGGGAATGACGATGGGCGAGCTGGTCGACCGGCTCTGGGTGCCGCTCTCGGTCGCCATCGTCCTGCTCGGCGGACTCGCCGCGTATCTCCTCCTCCGCTCGAAGAAGCTCGACGAGCTGCAGGACAAGCCGGGGAAGACGGCGCGGGAGATCGAGTTTCTGGTCGCGGCGCGGGAGGCGCTGCGGCAGTCGCGGAAGATCCTGCTGCGGACGACGGTGCAGGCGCTGCTGCTCGTGCTGCTGCTGTTCGCGGCGGTGTATCTGCTGAACGAGCTGTGAGGGACGCGGGATGCGGGATGCGGGACGCGTGCATCGCTGGCTTCAGCCCGGCGTGCGTAGCGCTCCTCAGCCGGGCTGGGATCGCACGGTGGGGGTCACGCATGAACGCGAATGGTGCGGATCGGCGCGGAATCGCCCCGCTAGGCGACGGGGCCCCGCGCCCAGCGGCCGGTCCGGGGACCGGCCACCCACCGCCGCCCCCATTCGCGCGGTGATCTCAACCGGTGAATGCAACAGATTCCTGCATTCACCGGAGGCAGCGTG
>CAMLIT010000218.1 GCA_946480295.1 uncultured Gemmatimonadota bacterium | reverse complement strand
GCGCCGGTGAACGAGCCCTTCATGTGGCCGAACAGCTCGCTCTCGATCAGCTCACTCGGGATCGCCGCGCAGTTCACCTCGACGAACGGCTCGCTCCCCCGCGTGGACTGCCGATGCAGCGCGCGGGCGACGAGCTCCTTTCCCGTGCCGTTCTCGCCGGTGACCAGCACGCGCGCCGGCGTCTTCGCGACCTTCTCGATCTTGTCGGTCACCGCGCGGATCGCGTACGACTTGCCCACGATCTCGAAGCGCGACTGGATGGTCTCCCTCAGCCGCGCGTTCTCCTCGTGCAGGTCGAGGTGCTGGAGCGCGTTGCGCAGGGTGACGAGGATGCGGTCGGTGTCGAGCGGCTTCTCGAGGATGTCGTACGCGCCGAGCTGCGTCGCCTCGACCGCCGTCTGGATGGTCGCATGGCCGCTGATCATGACGACGACGGCGGCGGGGTCGAGCTCCTTGAGGCGCCGCAGCGCCTCGATGCCGTCGATCCCCGCCATCTTCACGTCGAGGAAGACGAGGTTCGGCGCGAAGCGCTGGAACTCGGCGATGCCGTCCACCGCGTTCGCCGCCGTGCGCACCTCGTACCCCTCGAACTCCAGGAGCTGGCCGAGCGCGTCGCGGATGCCCTTCTCGTCGTCGATGATCAGGATGCGCCGCATGGTCGGATCATTGTGCCTTGTACAGCGTCACCTTGCCGTTGGCGACGCGGACGTCGCCGAGATAGCGCGGCACGAGCAGCGGCAGGCCGTCGGGCGAGGTGCCCGGCGGCCGCGTTCCGCGCTCGACGTGCCGCAGCAGCTTCGGGATCGCGCCCGTCGGCAGCGCGAGGTCGTGCAGCCGGATCTCCTTCACGCGGAACTCGGCGAGCCCGGGGCGGATGATGTCGAAGATCCCGCAGAACTGCATGCGGTTGCGATCGCCGAGGAAGCTGGCCAGCGGGCCGACGACGTTCGGCCCGCCGAGGTCGGAGAGCTTGACCGAGGCGCGGAGGCAGAGCTGGTCGTTCAGCACCGCCGCTTCGACGCTGTCGGCGGAGGGCGGGAGCTGCCTGGCGAGCCCCTGGTAGATGTACGATGCGGCGTCGGCGCCGGAGACGTTGGCGAACACCGGCCCTGAAGGGCGGCCGAGGCGGTCGAGCGCCGTGCGCGCACGGGCGGCGCCCGCGGGCGTCAGCGGCTGCCAGGGGGACGAGCGCACCACGGCGGCCGAGGGATGGAGGCCCAGCTTCGGCAGCCACCGCCCGCGCGTGAGCCACGCCACGCACGCCAGCAGCGCGAGCACGACCAGACATCCGAGTCGGGCGAGGCAGCTCATCGGCTCACGTGCTCCGGAGGGGGGCGGAGGCCAGCAGCGTATAGCGCGGCCCGGCGGGCAGCAGTTCGCTCTGCATCAGGTCCACGGTCTCGACGACGGCCTCCTCGTGAACGTCCACCTTTCTCGCCGCGCGGAACAACGCGCGCAGCAGTGCCTCGTCGGCGTGCTTCACGCGGGCGAGCGTGAGATGCGGCCGGAAGGGGCGCCCCTCCACCTCGAAGCCGAGCGTGCCGAACGCGACCTCCACGTCGTGATGCAGCAGCTCGAGCCGGGGCTGCGGGGCCACTCCCACCCATACGGTGCGCGCCCGGCGGAAGTTCGGGAAGGCTCCGACGCCGCCGAGCTCCAGGAGGACGTCGGCGTGCCGCGCCGCGACGGCGCCGAGGGTCCCGCGGATGTCGGCCAGGCGATCCTCGGGCTCTTCACCCAGGAACTTGAGCGTGAGGTGCAACAACGGCTCCTGCACCCAGCTGAGCGCGGGCGCGGCGCGGCGGAGCGGCTCCGTCGCCGCGTGGATCGCGCGCCGGCACTCGGCCGGGAGATTAATCGCGAGGAAGAGCCGCACGATCCTCCGCGTCGAGGAGCTCGAGCGCGAGGTGGGTGAAGCCGTGCTCGCGCGCCAGCGCCAGCGCACGCCGTCGCAGCGTCTCGTCGACGGCGAAGGGCGATGCCGCCGCGTCCATCGTCACGATCGCGAGCGTGTCGCGCGCCTCGACGCTGCACGGCACCCCGGCCTCGCGGAGCGCCGCCTCCAGCGCCGTCGCGCTCATGCCGCCGTCACCCCGCTCAACACGTTGAGCGATCCGGAGCGGAAGCCGGCGAGGTCCAGCGCCACCCGCTGGAAGCCCGCCGCGATCACCGCGCGCCGCAGGGCGCGGTACGCGTCGGGGGCGAGCCACCGCGCCAGCTCGGCCGACGACAGCTCGATGCGCGCGAGGTCTTCGTGATAGCGCACGCGCAGGTCGCCCATCACGCCGAGCTTCCGCAGCTCCTCCTCGGCGACCTCCACCTGGCGGAGTCGCTCGATCGTCACCGCCGTGCCGTAGGGCAGGCGCGACGAGAGGCAGGGCGACGAGGGCTGGCGCCAGGTGGGGAGCCCGCGCACGCGCGACCGCTCGCGGATCTCCGCCTTCGTCAACCCGACCTCGGCGAGCGGCGACGCGACCCCCTGCTCCCGGCCGGCCCGGGCTCCCGGCCGGTAGTCCCCGCGATCGTCGGCGTTGGTGCCGTCGACGACGACAGCGTCGCCTCGTTCGGCGGCGACGGGGAGGAGCTTCGACCAGAGCTCGCTCTTGCAGAAGTAGCAGCGGTTCGACGGGTTCGCCGCGTAGTGTGGATCGTTCAGCTCGTCCGTGTCCAGCTCGACGACGGGGATGCCGAAGTCGCGGGCGACACTGCGCGCGTTCTCCCACTGCGCCTCGGGGTACGACGCGCTGCGGCCGATGATGGCGAGCACGCGCTCCGGCCCGAGCACCTCGAGCGCGACGCAGGCGAGGTACGTGGAATCCACGCCGCCGCTGAAGCCGACGACGACGGAGCCGCGCGCGCGGAGCCACTGCACGAGCCGCCGCTCCTTCTCCAGGGCGAGCGCGGCCACGGACGGGTTGACGACGTCGGCTTCCATGAGGAGACACGTAACGGCGGA
>CAMLIT010000217.1 GCA_946480295.1 uncultured Gemmatimonadota bacterium | reverse complement strand
CACGTACGCCGCCGCGGCGCCCGACGACGTCGCGATCACGGAGACGAGCGACGCGCCGATCGCGTAGCGGATGTCGACGCCGAAGACGATGGTGAGCAGCGGGACGATGACGATGCCGCCGCCCAGACCGGTGAGCGCTCCGAGGAGGCCCGCGGCGAAGCCGCCGACGAGCACGAGGAGCGTGAAGGGGAGAACGGTCACCGGCGGGTCGCGCTCTCCTGCCGTTCGCGGATCGCGCGCAGCTCCGCCATGCGCGCCTCGACCTCGCCGACGAGCGCCGCCATGGGCTCGGCGTCGAAGAGCAGCGAGACGCCGGCCGCCTCGTAGATCTCCGGCAGCGTGACGGTCCCGCCGAGGGCGAGCGCCGCCTTGTAGTGCGCGAGCGCCTGCGCCGGATCGCGGAGGCTCTGTCGCCAGACCTGGAGGGCGCCGAACTGCGCGAGCCCGTACTCGATGTAGTAGAAGGGCGCGGTGAAGATGTGGCTCTGGCGGTACCAGCGTGCGACGCGCTCCGCCTCGAGCCCGGACCAGTCCACCGAGGGCTCGAAGCGCGCGCGGATCTCGAGCCATCGCCGGTCGCGCTCGTCGGGCGAGGCGTCGACGCCCTCGGTGTAGAGCCAGTGCTGGAAGGCGTCGACGCAGGCGATGTGCGGCAGCGCGCGGAGCACGTCCTCGAGGTGCTCGAGCTGGGCGTCCGCGGCGTCGGTCGGCGAGTAGAAGCCGGTCGGCGCGGAGAGGTGGGGCGCGGCGAGCAGCTCCATCGACATGGAGGCGAGCTCCGACGCCTCGTGCGTCGTGTCGCGCTGCCACACGTACGCGATCCCCGACGTGGCGAAGGCGTGGAAGGCGTGCCCCGACTCGTGGACGAGCGTGTTCACGTCGTCGTTCACGCCGACGGCGTTCATGAAGATGAAGGGACGGCCGCGGAAGGGGAGGCGCACGCAGTAGCCGCCGGGCGCCTTGCCCGGCCGGCTCTCCAGGTCGAGCAGGCGCTCCTGGATCATCGTCCGGAAGTCGCTGCCCAGCTCCGGATCCACCGCCGTGAAGATCCGCCCGGCGCCGGCGAGGAACTCCTCGGTCGTGCGGAAGGGGACGAGCCGGCGCTCGCGGTCCGGCTGCACCGTGGTGTCCCACGGGCGGACGGCATCGATGCCGAGGCGGCGCCTGCGGGCGGCGTCCAGCCGAGCGACGGCGGGGAGCACGGCCTTCTCGACGCTGGCGTGGAAGCGGAGGCAGTCCGCGGGGGTGTAGTCGAATCGGTACTTGGCGGCGAAGGCGTAGTCGCGATAGTTGGCGAAGCCGGCGGCGCGCGCGAGCTCGTGGCGGGTGCGCACCATGCGGTCGAACAGCGCCGCGAGCTCGTCTCGTTTGGCGAGATACGCCTCGGCGCCGGCGCGGAACGCGCGCTCGCGGACCGCGCGGTCGCGCTCGAGGAGGTAGGGCTGGAGCTCCGGGATCGTCTTCACCTGGCCGTCCCACGTGACGGTGAGGCCGCCGGTGATCTTGTCGTAGGCCGCCTCCATCTCCTCCAGCTCGGCCATGCGCGGCAGGTTCTCCTCGCGGAAGATCTCGACGTCGGTGCGGATCTCCCGGATGAAGATCCGGAGGTCCGGCAGCGCGCCATCGAAGGGGAGGAGCCGGCGGCCGAGCTGGACGCGCACCTCGTGCAGCTTCGGCGCGATCTCCGACGCCCAGCGCAGGTAGGCCGCCTCGCGGGCGGCGTCCGCCGTGTCGGCGGTGTAGGCGACCATCGCCAGCGCGTAGGCCTCGTCGACGAGGCCGTCGAGCGACGACCAGGCGGCGAGCCACGGCCGGAGGTCGTCCGCGGTCAGCGGCTCGTCGAGCAGGGTCTGATAGTAGGGCCCGAGCTCCGCCCAGGTGGCGGAGGCGAAGGCGGAGGCGTCGGAGGGTAGGGCCAGATTCAAGGTGGTCACCGTGGCAGCACGTCGGAAGCGGCGGAACGAACCTCCCGCGGCGGGCCGGTCGCCGGTTCGCCAGCCCCGACGGCGCCGCTCGCCGCCCTGAACAGAACCAGATCGGGCGCTCGAATTCCAGCGGCAGCCATGCTGAAGCGCTACGGCCCATAGTTTCGGGTCCGGTGGCGGTCCCGTCCGGAGAGGACGAAGCTGCTGCAAGGGATACACCGGCGGGCCGGGACGAGCGCGCCGGACGTCGCGCGGACGACCGCGCTCGCGCGTCTCGTCGACTCGTGCCCGCTGCGCGCGCGGGAGCGGCACGCGGCGAGGGAAGCCACCGCACGGCGTCGTCCAGCCTCCGCACGCGTGTAGGGAGTTGCCCGACCCGCATGCCCCGCATCGCCCGATTGTAGCCGATAAACCTTGTCGGCAACTTCCGCCGCACTCGAGCACTGACGCTCGGCCCGCCTCTCGATCCTCCAGCTCTCTCCTTTCGAGGACTCCATGTCGTTCTCAACATCATGGCACAACTCCGCGCTCGCCGGTGCCGGCCTGGTCGCCGCGGGGGCGCTGATGTTCGCCTGCAAGACGACCGGCTCCGGCGTGAACGTCGTGACGGGCGACGCCGCGTCGCGCGTCTACGTCGCTCCCGGCAAGTACGACGAGCTGTACGCCTTCATGTCGGGCGGCTTCAGCGGACAGATCTCGGTCTACGGCCTCCCCTCGGGACGCCTGATCAAGGTCGTCCCCGTCTTCTCCCAGAATCCGGAGACGGGCTGGGGGTACGACGAGAACACGAAGCCGATGTTCCAGACGACCTACGGCTCGATCCCGTGGGACGATACGCACCACCCCGAGCTGTCGCAGACGGACGGCGTGCCTGACGGGAAGTGGCTGTTCATCAACGCCAACAACACGCCGCGCATCGCCCGCATCGACCTGACCCGCTTCGAGACGGAGGAGATCCTCCAGATCCCGAACGCGGCGGGCGGCCACGCGTCGCCGTTCACGACGCCCGACGGCAAGTACGTCGTCTCGGCCACGCG
>CAMLIT010000216.1 GCA_946480295.1 uncultured Gemmatimonadota bacterium | reverse complement strand
AACACCTCGATGGAGTCGTCCATCCCGCCGGGGCGGTTCCAGCTGTTCTCGACCACGCCGACGGCGCCGCCCTCGAACTCGATGATCGTGATCGCCTCGTCGTCGCCGTGCGTGCGGTCGGCGTGCACCTGGGTCGCGAGCTGTGCGTACACGCTCTTCACCTTCGGCTCGCCGAGGAACCACCAGCAGAAGGCGATGCCGTGGCAGCCGAGGTCCATGAGCGCCCCGCCGCCGGACTGGCTCACGTCCCAGAACCAGCTCGAGTGCGGCCCGGAGTGCTTCTCCCCCTGCTTCACGAGGTGGATGCGCCCGAACGCGCCCTCGTCGGCCATCTGCTTCGCCTTGACGTACTTCGGCGCGAAGAACAGCTCCTCGGCGTAGAGGAGGAGGACGCCGGCCTTCGCGCAGGCGTCGATCATCGCGTCGGCCTCCTCCAGCGCCATGCAGAGGGGCTTCTCGCAGACCACGTGCTTGCCGGCGCCCGCCGCGTCGATGGTGATCTGCGCGTGGAGGCGGTTCGGCGCGGAGATGGAGATCATCTCCACCTCCGGGTCCTTCAGCATCTCGCGATAGTCGGCGTAGGCGCGCGGGATCCCGTGGCGGCGCGCGAACTCCTCGGCGTTGCCGGGCGTGGGGGAGGCGACGGCGACCACTTCGGCCTCGTCAGGCACCGCCTTGACGGCGGCGGCGATGCAGTCGGCCTGGAAGCGGGAGCCGACGATCCCGATCTTGACTCTGGACATGGCTATCTCACCGATGAGGTCAGCCCCACGCCGGCTGCCCCGGCTGCAACGGCACGCACCCGTTCCACCGGCCGGGGACCCGGATGTACCGCAGCGCCTTCGTCATCCCGATCTCCGACGAGAAGTACGCCGTGTTGGCGAGCTCGCGGAAGAGGTGGAAGTAGTGCTTGTCTCCCGCCTGCTTCGCCTCGGCGTCGGCCTCGCGCAGGAACTGCTCGCGCTCGCCGCGCGGCAGGGCGGTGAAGTCCCTGTCGTGACGCGCGCGGCAGGCCGCCTGGAAGGTGGCGAGCCCCGCGAGCGCGCGCTGCTGGTCCGGCGGCTCGTAGCAGTCGGTGAGGAGGAGGTTGATCGCCGGGCCGGCTCCCGCCGCCTTCGCCCCGGGCGAGCCGGGCGTCGTCGGCAGCAGCGTGTCGGCGATCTCCTCGAACAGGTCCTGGTCGTGCTGCGAGAGCACGCGCGAGGGGAGCGGCTGCGCGTGCTCGGCGGGCGCGCAGGCGGTGAGCACGCCTGACGAGGCGACGAACGCGCCGCCGATCAGGAGGCCGGCGGTCTTGAGGGCGTCGCGACGGTTCACAGGTTCCTCCGCTTCATCTCCTCCGCCGCGTGGTTCGCCGCGCGCGCGGTGAGCGCCATGTACAGGATGGACGGGCTCTGGTTCCCCGTCGACGTCATGCACGCGCCGTCGGTGACGAAGACGTTCTTGCAGGCGTGGAGCTGGTTCCACTCGTTGAGCAGCGACGTCTTCGGGTCGCGCCCCATGCGGCAGCCGCCCATCTCGTGGATGTCGAGCCCGGGCGCCCAGTGCTTGTCGTGCGTCCAGATCTTCGTGCACCCCGCGACCTCAAGCATCTCCTTCGCCTGCGTGAACCAGTCCTTGATCATCCGCTCCGAGTTGTCGTCGTAGCCGACGGAGGTGACGAGGAGCGGGATCCCCCACTGGTCCTTCTTCGTCTCGTGCAGCCGCACGTGGTTCTCGTAGCGCGGGATCGTCTCGCCCTGCAGGTACATGTAGATCCCCCACGGCCCCGGCTTCGTCTCCGCCTCCTTGTACCCCGCCCCCACCGTGTCGGGCGGCTCGACGCCGCGCTCGCGGTAGCCGTCGACGAACGTCGTGTAGCCGCCGACGTAGTCCATCTCCTGCTTCCCGAGGTTGCGGAAGTTGACGAGGATCGCCTCGGTGGGGTTGCGGCCGTAGTAGTACCGGTCCTCGAACATCCCCGCCAGCGTGCCCCCCGCCTCGGCGCGGTAGTTGTGGTGGCAGACGTAGTGGCCGAGCAGGCCGTTGTCGTTGCCGAGGCCGTGCGGGAAGCGCGACGACGTCGAGTTGAGGAGGATGAGGTTCGTGTTGAGCGCCGACGCGTTCACGAAGATGACGCGCGCGTGGAACTCCATCACCGAGTGCCGGTGCGCGTCGATGACGCGCACGCCCGTCGCCTTCCCCTGCTTCTCGTCGTAGATGATCGAGTGGACGACGGAATCGGGGCGGATCGTCAGCTTCCCCGTCTTCATCGCCCACGGCAGCGTCGAGGAGTTGGAGCTGAAGTAGCCGCCGAAGGGGCAACCGCGCATGCAGAGGTTCCGCGCCTGGCAGGTGCCGCGCCCCTGCTGGAGGTGGATCTCCTTCGGCACGGAGAGGTGCGCCCACCGTCCCTGCACGAGGTGGCGGTTGCCGTAGTGCGCGCGGAGCGCGTCGCGCATGTGCTGCTGGGCGCAGTCGAGGTCGAAGGGCGGGAGATACTCGCCGTCCGGCATCGCCTCCAGCCCGTCGTCCTTGCCGCACACGCCGATGAACCGCTCGACGTGCGAGTACCACGGCGCCACGTCGTCGTAGCCGATCGGCCAGTTGATCCCGTAGCCCAGCTTCTCGGGCGCGACGAACTCGTACTTGCTCCACCGCTGGCAGGCGCGCCCCCAGATGAGCGACTTGCCGCCGACCTGGTAGCCGCGGATCCAGTCGAAGGGCCGCTCCTGCACGTACGGGTGGTCGGCGTCCTTGATGAAGAAGTGCTGCGTGTCCTCGCCGTAGCCCGCCGCCTTGCTGATGAGGGGGTTCTCGTCGACGAGCTTGCGCGGCATCGCGCCGCGGTGGGGGAGCTCCCACGGCGCGAGGTTCGCGGTGGGATAGTCCTTGATGTGCACGACGTTGCGGCCGCGCTCGAGGACGAGGGTGCGGAGCCCCTTCTCGCACAGCTCCTTCGCGGCCCAGCCGCCGGAGATGCCCGAGCCGATGACGATGGCGTCGTAT
>CAMLIT010000215.1 GCA_946480295.1 uncultured Gemmatimonadota bacterium | reverse complement strand
GCTGCACGATCACTCCCTCCGGCTGCTCGCGCTCGACGATCTCCAGCACGTCCTCCAGCGTCAGCGGCTCGAAGTACAGCTTGTCGGAGGTGTCGAAGTCCGTGGACACCGTCTCCGGGTTCGAGTTGATCATGATCGTCTCGAACCCCTGCTGCCGCAGCGCCATGACCGCGCGCACGCAGCAGTAGTCGAACTCCACCCCCTGGCCGATGCGGTTCGGGCCGCTGCCGAGGATCACGACGGACCGCCGGCCCGAGCGCGGCGCCTCGCTCTCCTCGTCGTAGCTGCCGTAGAGGTACGGCGTGGCCGAGGGGAACTCGCCGGCACAGGTGTCGACCATCTTGTACGCCGGCCGCACGCCGAGCGACCAGCGCCGATGGCGCACCGCATCCTCGGCCTCGTCGCGCAGCGTGGCCAGCTGCCGGTCGGAGAAGCCGAACCGCTTCATCCGGCGCAGCGCCTCCGCGTCGACATCGGCCAGCGTGGCGTACCAGCGCTCCGCCTCGACCAGCTCCTGCATCTGCGAGAGGAACCACGGGTCGATCCCCGTCAGCTCGTACACCTCGGCGACGGTCATCCCGCGCTCGAGCGCGCGCTTGAGCTGGAAGGGGCGCTCCGGCGTCGGCTGCCGCAGCGCGCCGCGCAGCGCCTCGAGCGAGTCGTCAGGCAGGCGGTCGTCCTGCGGCCGCGCGCCGGCCACCCACCCGGCGCGTCCCGTCTCGAGGGCGCGCAGCCCCTTCTGGAACGCCTCCTTGAACGTGCGCCCGATCGCCATCGCCTCCCCGACGGACTTCATCTGCGTCGTCAGGTGCGGATTGGCCTTCGGGAACTTCTCGAACGCGAAGCGCGGGATCTTGACGACGACGTAATCGAGCACCGGCTCGAAGGAGGCCGGGGTCGTCTTCGTGATGTCGTTCGGGATCTCGTCGAGCCGGTAGCCCACCGCCAGCTTCGCCCCGATGCGCGCGATCGGGAAGCCCGTCGCCTTCGAGGCGAGCGCCGAGGAGCGCGACACGCGCGGGTTCATCTCGATGACGAGCATCTCGCCGTCGCGCGGGTTGATCGCGAACTGGATGTTGCACCCGCCCGCGTCCACGCCCACCTCGCGGATGATCGCCACCGCCGCGTCGCGCATCACCTGGTACTCGCGGTCGGTGAGCGTCATCGCCGGCGCGACCGTGATCGAGTCGCCGGTGTGCACGCCCATCGGGTCGAGGTTCTCGATCGAGCAGACGATGACCACGTTGTCGTCGTGGTCGCGCATCACCTCGAGCTCGAACTCCTTCCAGCCGATGACGCTGCGCTCGATGAGCACCTGGTGCGTCGGCGAGAGGTCGAGCCCGCGGCGGACGATCTCCTCGAACTCCTCGCGGTTATAGGCGATGCCACCGCCCGTGCCGCCGAGCGTGAACGAGGGTCGGATGATCGCCGGATACTGCGTGCGCTCCACGACGTCGAGCGCCTCGTCGAAGCTCTCGACGATCCCTCCCTCGGCGATGGCGAGGCCGATGCGGCGCATCGCCTCGGCGAACAGCCGCCGGTCCTCGGCGATGGCGATCGCGCGCGCGTTCGCGCCGATCAACTCGACCCCGTGACGCTCGAGCGCGCCGGACTCCGACAGCGCCATCGCCACGTTGAGCGCCGTCTGGCCGCCCATCGTCGGCAGGATCGCGTCGGGCCGCTCCTTCTCCAGGATCAGCTCGACGAACTCCGGGGTCACCGGCTCGATGTACGTCCGATCCGCGAACTCCGGATCGGTCATGATCGTCGCCGGGTTCGAGTTGATCAGGATGACCTCGTAGCCTTCCTCCTTCAGCGCCTTGGTCGCCTGCGTGCCGGAGTAGTCGAACTCGGCTGCCTGCCCGATGATGATCGGGCCGGAGCCGATGACGAGGATGCGGTGGAGGTCAGTGCGTCGCGGCATGTATCAGATCGTCGATGATGTCGGCGCGGGTCTTCTCGGGGCGCCAGCCCGTGGCCTGTTCCAGCCTGCGCGGACTGCCGACGAGCATGGGCACGTCGGCGGCGCGCAGCAGCGCCGGGTCGGTCGTAATGTCGGCAGTCGCGCCCACTCGCAGCAAGACGTCAGCGGCGAGTTCGCGCGCGCTCACTCCCTCGCCGCTGCAGACGTTGTAGACCTCGCCCGCCGTCCCCCGCTCGACCAGCAGCAGGTACGCGCGAACGACGTCGCTCACGTGCAGGTAGTCGCGCACCGCGCGGGCATCGCCGAGCTGCAGCGCGTGCCCACCGGTGCGCCGGAGCTCCAGCCCGCGCTCAACGAGCGCGGGAAGAAGAAACCGGGCATCGTGCCCCGGCCCCGAGTGGTTGAAGCTTCGGGTGCAGATCACCTGCAGCCCCTCCGCGCGGTAGGCCTGCAGCGCCGCGATCTCCTGCGCCGCCTTCGTCGCGGCGTACACGGTCACCGGTCGCTGTTCGGCTTCCTCGCGCAGCGGCATCTCGGAAGGTTCGTGCCGCCCGTACTGCGTGGCGCTGCCGACGACGAGGATCCGCGGATCGAGGGTCCCGGCGCGCTTGCGCCGGGCGAGCGCGTTGAAGAGCCGCACCGCGCCGAGGACGTTCACCTCGTACGCCTGCGTCGGCGCGCCCGCCGCCTGCGGCACGAAGCTCACCCCGGCCAGGTGCACGACGACGTCCGGCGCGCTCGCCTCGACGGCGCGCTCGAGCTCGTCCTCGCGCTGCACGTCCACCGCGAGCCACTGCACCGCCGCCCGCTCGTCGGGCGTGAGGATCGCCGGATGATTCCCCGCCCCGATGCTCGCGGACGTCACCGCCCATCGACGCTCGAGCATCGCGCGCGCGAGCCACTGGCCGACGAAGCCGGCGCCGCCGGTGATGAGGGCCCGACGGCTCACCGGCGCGCCGAGTGCCGCGCGAGGTCCGCGTCGACCATCCGGTGAATGAGCTCCTCGAAGCTCACCTTCGGCTGCCACCCGAGCTGCCGGTGCGCCTTCGCCGGGTTGGCGACGAGCAGGTCGACCTCCGCCGGCCGGAAGAAGCGATCGTCTTGCTTCACGTACTCGCGGTAGTCGAGGCCGACGTAGCTGAACGCCGTCTCGCAGAGCTGCCGCACAGACCAGGTGTGCCCCGTGCCGACCACGTAGTCGTCCGGCTCGTCCTGCTGGAGCATCCGCCACATCGCGTC
>CAMLIT010000214.1 GCA_946480295.1 uncultured Gemmatimonadota bacterium | reverse complement strand
ACGGCGTCGCGGGGAACTGGCTGTGGTGGAACATGCTGATGAGCGGCATGCTCACCGTGTTCTTCTTCGCCCGGCTCTGGCGGCGCGCGAACGTCATGACCGACGTCGAATTCGCCGAGATCCGCTACAGCGGCAAGGCGGCGGCGGCGCTGCGCGGCTTCCGCGCCCTCTACCTCGCCATCCCCATCAACCTGATCATCCTCGGCTGGGTGACGCGGGCGATGATCAAGATCCTCACGATCTCGCTCGGCCTGCACCCCGTGCAGTTCGGCGGCGTGACGATCTCCGGCGAGGTGATCGCGGTCTTCATCTGCTTCGTCATCACGATGGCCTACTCGGTGGCGGCGGGGATGTGGGCGGTGCTGTGGACGGACCTCATCCAGTTCGTGATCAAGATGACCGCCGTGGTCATCCTCGCCGTGTTCACCGTGCGGGCGGTCGGCGGGATGGCGGCGCTCAAGGCGGGGGTCGCGGCGCACTTCGGCGGCGAGACGGCGGCGCTCTCCGTGCTGCCGGTGTCGATCACGGGGCACGGCATCGTCGCCTACGCGTGGATGCCCCTGCTCACCCTCGCCGTGTTCCTGTCGGTGCAGTGGTGGGCGGCGTGGTATCCCGGCGCGGAGCCGGGCGGCGGCGGCTACATCGCCCAGCGCATCTTCTCGTCGCGCACGGAGAAGGACGGCGTGCTGGCGACGCTCTCCTTCCAGGTGGCCCACTACGCGCTGCGCCCCTGGCCGTGGATCGTGACGGCGCTGGCGACGATCATCCTCTACCCGGCGGGCATCGGGCCGACGCACGACCACGAAGCCGCGTACGTGCAGGCCTTCGTGGATTACCTGCCGACGCCCTGGCGCGGCGTGATGATGGCCGGCTTCGCCGCGGCGTACATGTCGACGATCGCGACGCAGCTCAACTGGGGCGCGTCGTACCTGGTCAACGACTTCTATCGGCGCTTCGTCAACAAGGACTCGACCGAGAAGCACTACGTCGCCGTCTCGCGGTGGGCGACGATCTTCCTCTTCCTCGGCTCGACGGTGGTGACCTGGCAGCTCTCGTCGGTCGAGAAGGCGTGGACGATCCTCCTCGCCCTCGGGTCGGGCACGGGGCTGGTGCTCATCCTGCGGTGGTACTGGTGGCGCATCAACGCCTGGTCGGAGATCAGCTCGATGATCGCGTCGCTGGTCGTGTCCGTGGCGGCGCTGATCGTCGTGCCGCGCTACTTCGCCGCCGGCGATCCGCGGATCGACTCGGTCACCATGCTCGTCACGGTGGCGGTCAGCACGATCATCTGGCTCTCCGTGACGTACCTGACCTCGCCGGAGCCGATGTCGAAGCTGGAGGAGTTCTATCGCCGCGTCCGCCCCGGCGGCCCGGGGTGGCGGCACGTGTCCGAGGCGATCGGCCTCGGTCGCGAGCCGATCCCGGGCGGGGCGCTGGCGTGGACGAACTGGATCGCCGGGATCGTGGCCACGTACGGCAGCCTGTTCGGCATCGGGAAGCTGGTGTTCGGCGAGATCGGGACCGGGATCACGCTGCTCGTGATCGCGGTGCTGGCTTTCGTCTGGATCGCGCGCTCCTTCCGCTCCGAGGCGCCGCCGCCGTCGGTGGCGAAGCGGGAGGCGGAGGCGGTCATCGCGGCGGACTGAGGGCGCCGCGCCGGGCTTTCCCCGACCCCCGGCGGACGCTATCTTTCGGACCATCTGCGGCGGCCCATCCCGTAGCCGCACAAGGAATTGGAGGCTTGGCATGAGCACGATGAATCAGCCCGAGCTGGCGGTCGTCATCACCCCGGTGGCCGCGGCCGAGGTCAGGAAGTTCATGGATCAGGAAGGCGTCGACCCGGCGAAGGGCGGGTTGCGCGTGAGCGTGCAGCCCGGCGGGTGCAGCGGCTTCAAGTACGGCCTGCTGATCGAGGATGAGGCGGCGCAGGACGACATCGTCGTCGACCAGGACGGCTGGAAGGTGTTCGTCGATCCGTTCTCCGCGCAGTACCTCAACGGAGTCACCATCGACTACGTGTCGTCGATGCAGGGCTCCGGCTTCACCTTCAAGAACCCGAACGCGACGGGCGGCTGCGGTTGCGGCAGTTCGTTCACGGCCTGAAGCAGGATCCGCAATGACAGAGTCGGTGACCGGCGTCCGCAATGACGTCGTGGCCGAGCAGGAGGCCCGCGATCTCTCGACGACTCGCGGGCCTTTTCGCGCGTCCCACGCCCCTGCCGGCCTGGAGCGCATTCGCACGATCGTCGTCGAGGACCACGAGGACATCGCGCGGCTCGTCGCCACGCGCATGGCCACGCTCATCCGTGAGCGCGAGGCCGCCGGCGAACGCTGCGTCCTCGGGCTCGCGACGGGATCCACGCCGATCGGCGTCTATCGCGAGCTGATCCGGATGCACCGGGAGGAGGGGTTGAGCTTCGCCCACGTGGTGACGTTCAACCTCGACGAGTACTACCCGATGCCGAAGGACAGCATCCACTCGTA
Organism: uncultured Gemmatimonadota bacterium; assembly: GCA_946480295.1. The sequence goes on along the minus strand of CAMLIT010000214.1, from coordinate 802 downwards.
CCACCGGTTCATGTGGGAGAACCTCTTCTCCCACATCGACATCGATCCGGCGAACGTGCACATCCCCGACGGCACGGTCCCGCGCGACCGCGTCGAGGACGCCTGCCGGCGGTACGAGGAAGCGATCCGGCGCGCCGGCGGGATCGACTTCCAGATCCTCGGCATCGGCAAGACGGGGCACATCGGCTTCAACGAGCCGGGCTCCGGGGCGGAGAGCCGCACTCGGCTCGTCACGCTCGACACCATCACCCGCCGCGACGCCGCCGCCGACTTCTTCGGCGAGGAGTTCGTGCCGCGCGAGGCGATCACGATGGGCGTGGCGACGATCCTCGAGGCGCACGAGATCGCGATCCTCGCCACCGGCGAGCACAAGGCGAGCATCGTCAAGCGCGCGGTCGAGGGGGAGATCGACGTGGAGGTCGCCGCGACCTTCCTCCAGCGCCACCCCGCGACGACGTTCTACGTGGACCGCGCCGCCGGCGCGGAGCTCACGCGCAACGCGACGCCGTGGCTGATCGACCAGGTGCAGTGGACCGAGGCGCTCATGGTCCGCGCCGTCATCTGGCTGTCGCAGCAGACGGGGAAGGCGATCCTCAAGCTCACGCAGCGCGACTACGCCGACCACAAGATGTCGTCGCTCGTCGCCCGCTTCGGCACGCCGGGCGACGTGAACGGCAAGGTGTTCAACATCCTCGGCGCCAAGATCCGCGGGAAGTCGAAGCTGCCGACGCACCAGCGCATCATCTGCTTCTCGCCGCACCCGGACGACGACGTCATCTCGATGGGCGGCATCCTGCGCAAG
>CAMLIT010000213.1 GCA_946480295.1 uncultured Gemmatimonadota bacterium | reverse complement strand
TCCATCCTCGAGGAGCGCGGGCCGAACGCGTCGAGCGTCTCGAAGGTGGCCCTCTGGCTCGGCGGCATGTCGCTGATCGTCGTGCTCATCGCCTGCGCGAACGTCGCGAACCTCCTCCTCGCCCGCGCCCTGAGCCGACGGCGGGAGATCGCCGTGCGCCTCGCGCTGGGCATCTCGCGCGCGCGGCTGCTCGCGCAGCTCTTCACGGAGAGCCTGCTGCTGGCGGAGCTCGGCGGAGCGCTCGGCCTCCTCATCGCGCAGTGGGCCGGCGCGGTGCTGCGCGACGCGCTGCTGCCGGGGAGCGCGCCCGCGGAGGCGGTGCGCGACGGGCGCACCCTCCTGTTCGCGGCGGGGGCCGTCCTCGTCGTCGGCGTCCTCACCGGCCTCGCCCCGATGATCCAGGGCGCGCGCGGCGGGGAGACGCTGGCGCAGGACCTGAAGTCCGGGGCGCCGGAGGGCACGTACCATCGCTCGCGCCTGCGCGCGGCGCTGCTCGTCGCGCAGGGCGCCCTGTCCGTCGTGCTCCTCGTCGGCGCCGGCCTGTTCGTGCGCAGCCTGCAGCGCGTCGAACGGCAGCGGCTGGGCTACGACGTGGAGCCGCTGGCCATCGTCGAGCTGAACATGCGCGGCGTGAAGCTCGACAGCGCGCAGAGCTACCTGTTGCAGCGCCGCCTGCTGGCGAAGGCCGAGGCGACTCCCGGCGTCACGCACGCCACCCTCTCGACGTCGACGCCGTTCTACAGCTTCTACAGCGTGAAGCTCGTCGTGCCCGGGGTCGACTCCGTCGGCCGGCTCGGCCGCTTCCAGCTCGACGCCGTGAGCCCCGACTATTTCGCGACGTACGGGACGCGCATCCTGCGCGGCCGCGGGATCCTGCCGAGCGACACGCGCACCGCGCCGAGGGTGATGGTCGTGAGCGAGGGGATGGCGCGGCGGCTCTGGCCGGGCCAGGACGCCATCGGCCAGTGCGTGCACGTCCAGGCCGACACCGTCCCGTGCACGACGGTGGTCGGCATCTCGGAGGACATCCACGATCGCGCCATCGCCGGCGACTCGGCCATCTACACCTACTATCTCTCCGCCGAGCAGTTCGACGGGCACCCCGGGCTGGCGGTGCGCACCGCCGGTCCGGCGGCGCGCTCGGCGGAATCGCTGCGCCGGTCGCTGCAGCACGAGATGCCGGGCGCGTCGTACGTGACGGTGACGCCGTTCAGCGAGATCGTGGGCCGCCGGACGGCGTCGTGGAAGCTCGGCGCGACGTTGTTCGTGGCGTTCGGCACGCTCGCCCTCGCCCTCGCCGCGATCGGCATGTACAGCGTCATCGCGTACAACGTGGCGCAGCGCACGCGCGAGCTGGGCGTCCGCGTGGCGCTCGGCGCGCAGGTGGCCGACGTGATCGCGCTCGTCGTGCGCGACGGCGTCGCGCTGGGGGCGACGGGGCTCGCGGCGGGGCTGGCGATCTCGCTCGGCATGGCACGCTGGATCGCGCCGCTCCTGTTCGAGGAGTCGGCGCGCGATCCGGTGGTGCTGGCGGTGGTGACGCTGACGCTGCTGGCGGTGGCGGTGGCGGCGAGCTGGGTGCCGGCGCTCCGGGCGGCGCGGGTGGATCCGCAGGTGGCGCTCAGGGCGGAGTGAGGGGGCGGGTGGGGCGCGGGGCAAACCTCGTCACGCTCGCGCGGCAGGCTGGTGAAGCTCGGCGTGCGCCTGGCGGTCCTCTTCACGGTGGCATTGTGCATCCTGTTCCCGTCCTCGCGAGCGGGCGAGCCGGAATCGAAGTCATGGATGGAAGGGCTGGTCCGCCTGGACGACGCCGCGGGCCACGAGCATGTTAGGCCGACCCTTCTCAGGTGAGCTTCAGCATGCTCGCTCGCCGTCTGCTCGACGTGCGACCCGCACTCTCCGCCGCGTCGCTTCTCCTCCTCGCCGCTGCCTGCGGGACCGGGAAGGCACCTCACGCGCACGCGCCCGGCGCCATCCAGCAGGCGTCGCTCGCACGGACCCGGGCGACGCCGGCGACCCTCGACGCCGAGTCCCTCTCGACGCAGCGGGCCGACACCGCGTCCTGCTCGCCTAACGAGGCCCGCGTTACGCCCGAGTCGGTGGCGTCGCGCGCCCCGACCTCGGCCCCGGTGACGGACGCCGAAGCCGACTACCTCGCCGCGAAGCGGGCCTACACCGCGTGCCTCGTGGCGGCCCAGGCGCGCGGCATGCCGGACTCGATGCTGAGTGTCCGCGAGGCGGCCGCCCTGCACGACCTCACCGGCCGGCTCCAGCGTATCCTGGGTCCGTTCCAGGCACAGGGATTCGCCGACACCGGCACGATCAACCTCCAGACGCTCCTTCCCGGGTACGAGGACTCCGGCGATGTCGACGGGATCGCGTACCGATCGCCCGACAGCACGACGGTGCTCGCCACGACGCGCACCCTGGTGGCCGCCTGGCTGCGTATCGCCGACCCGAGCGACACGACGACGCCGCGCGACTCCGTCACGGTGCTGGCGAGCCCGGTGGTATTGGCGGATGCCTTTCCCGAGGACGCGGCGGTCGTCCGATACGCGGATATCCCCGTGGATCATGCCGCGCGAGCCGGCGTCGTGGCCGCCATGCTCGTCCTGCGCGCGCAGGATGTCGGACCGGGCACGCCTAACGAGGTTCTGGTGAGCGCCGTGCGCGGAAACCGCGTCTATCTCGCCGAGGCACCGGCAGCCTCGCTCATCGCGCCGATGCCCTCCTGCCTCTCCATCTGGCACGCGGCCACGCGCCAAGCCGATTCCCTGATCGCCAGGAGCCGGTCCACCCCGTCCTACAGTGCCGCGGTCGACAGCTCCGAACGCATGCAGGAGGTCGCCGACGCGGCGGTTCGCCGCTGTTACGCGGAGCACGTGCCGGCGGATCCGCGGTTCGCCGCGCTGGGCCGGCAGGTCGACTCCATGATCCGGCGGCTGCCGGCGCGGTGACGGCCCGGCTGGGCGCCGTGCCCGCTCCGGCGCCGGACGGCTGCGGTCACGCCTTCATCGCACGCTCCCCGCGTCTTCGCGCGACAGCGGCCGTTCCAGCGCCGCCACGTACCGCTCCGCCGACCGCGACACGGCGCCCTTCGCGTCGACGACGACGTTCCGTCCCCACCAGGCGCCGTAGATCGCGTCGAACGCGAGCGGTTGCACCGTCTCCACGATGCGGCGCACCTCGTCGGCGGGCAGCGGGATGTGGTTCGGGTACGAGTACATGAAGCTCACCCAGCGGGTGTCGGGCACGACCTGGATGATGTCGCCCGTGAGCAGCGCGCCGCGGCCGC
>CAMLIT010000212.1 GCA_946480295.1 uncultured Gemmatimonadota bacterium | reverse complement strand
GACGAGGGACGAGGGACGAGGGACGAGGGACGAGGGACGAGGGACGAGGGACGAGGGACGAGGGACGAGGGACGAGGGACGAGGGACGAGGGACGAGGGACGAGGGACGAGGAGCGGCACGAGCGGCGGATCCTGCCGGTCGCGCTACTTGCTCCGCGCTCGCTCCTCGCACTGTCGCGCGAAGGCCGCGAACAGGCGCCGGTCCCACGGCTCGGGATCGCCCACGAGCTCCTCGGGGTGCCACTGCACGCCGAGCATCCACCAGGCCGGGTCCGTGGACTCGATCCCCTCGATGATCCCGTCGGTCGAGCGCGCGGTGACGTGCAGGTGATCGCCGACGCGTTCCACGGATTGATGGTGCATCGAGTTCGTCGTCAGCCGAGCGGCGCCGAGCGCGGCGGCCAGCGCCGATCCGTCGTCGACGTGCACGAGGTGCACGCGGCGATCGCGCGTGGCGTGCTCGTCGTGGCAATCGGCGCCGGGTCGCTGGCTGGGGATGTCCTGCACGAGGGTGCCGCCGAAGGCGACGTTGGCGAGCTGGATGCCGCGGCAGATGGCGAGCGTCGGCAGGCGCCGCTCGCGCGCGCCGCGCACGAGCGCGAGCTCGCTCTCGTCGCGCAGCTCGTGGACATCGTCCACGGTGGGGTGCGGGACGGCGCCGTAGTGCCGGGGCGCCACATCCCCGCCGCCGGTGAGCACGAGGCCGTCCACGGCGTCGAGCACGCGCGCGGCGAGGAGGGCGGGCAGCGGCGGCACGACGAGGGGCACGAGCCCGGCGCCGAGGAGCGCATCGGTGTAGGCGCGATTGAGCTTCACGCGCGGGAGGCCGTCCAGGAGGGCGGTGCTCGCGCTGACGGCGACGATCGCAGTGGACGACGGAGAGGGCACGTGGGGCGGTCGGGATGGTTGCCAGGGTGCGATGGCGGCCTGTATCGTACACGGAAGGTCGTCGGCCGCGCCACCACGGGGCGACGGCGCGCGTCGTGCCCGCCCTTCCCACCCATCCGCGTGTTCGAGAGCCTCCGCAAGTCGCTCAACGATCTGCTGGACCGCGCGACGCCACCCGAGGAGCGGCGCGCCGTCGCCGCGCGCATGCGCGACACGCTGGTGCAGGCGAAGATGGGGCTCGGCGACCTGCGCGACGCGCTGGAGGAGTCGCGCCGCCGCCTGGAGGCCGAGCGGAAGGAGGTCGAGACCGTGCGCCGCCGGCGGGCGCTGGCGGAGAAGATCGGCGACCAGGAGACGGTCGGCATCGCGGCGAAGTACGAGGCGCTGCACGCCGAGCGATTCGAGGTGCTCGCGCGCAAGGTGGAAGCGCAGGAGAGCGAGCTCGCGATTGCCGAGCGCGAGGTCGAGGAGATGAGCGCGGAGCTGCGGGCGGCGCTCAGCGGCGCGGGAACGCCGCCGCCGTCGGTGCGCACGGGCACCAGCGAGGCGGCCGAGCGGGAGGCGGAGGCGGCGCTCGACCCCGACGGCGGGATTCGCGACGAACTGGACTCGCTGGCGCGCGCCCGCACGCGCGCCGAGCGCGAAGCGGACGCGGAGCGGCGCCTGGAAGAGCTGAAGCGCCGCATGGGGAAGTAGGCCATCCGGGGGCGGGCGTTCGCTCTCGCCGCGGCGGTGGGGCTCGGCGCGGCTACGCGAGCGGCCGGCGCGCAGGACACGACCCGCGCGCCGGGCGCGCCGGATACCACGCGCGCTCCGGTCGCCTGCATCGGACAGCGGGTCGACAGCATCGTCGTCGACCCGGCCCCGCCGACGATCAACGGGCTGCGCCGGGTGCGGGCCGTCGCCAGCATGGTGACCCGACTGCACGCGACGACGCACGAGGGGGTCATCCGGCGCTTCCTCCTCCTCTCGGTCGGCAACCCCTGCACGGAGCTGCGGCGCAGCGAGTCGGAGCGCCTCCTCCGCGCGCAGCCGTACCTCGCCGAGGCGAGCGTGCTCGCGTACGCCGACGACCAGGGCGGCGTCACGATCCTCGTCCACACCGTCGACGAGTACTCGATCATCGCGTCGGCCGAGGTGGACGGCTCGAGCCCGTACCTCCAGTCGGCACGGCTGGGCAGCGCGAACGTGAACGGGTCGGGGATCCTCCTCGCGGGGGACTGGCGAAGCGGCGGCGTGTACCGGAACGGCTACGGCATGCATCTCGTCGACAACCAGTTCGTCGGCCGGCCATTCATCGTCTCGCTCCTCGGCCGCCAGGACCCGCTGGGCAGCGAGTGGCGGGTGGACGCGTCGCACCCGTTCTACACCGACCTCCAGCGCGTCGCCTGGCGGGCGCGCGCGGGGGAGAACCTCGGCTACGTGCGCTTCGAGCCGGTGCCCGACCAGGTCCACGGGCTCCACCTCGCGCGCTCGTACTTCGACATCGGCGGCATCGTGCGCGTCGGTCCGCCCGGCCGGCTCAGCCTCTTCGGCGCGTCGTTCTCGCAGGACCGCGAGCTGCCGGCGCGGGTGCCGGTGCTCATCACGGATTCCGGGCTCGTCGTCGACAGCAGCAGCGTGCTCTGGAACCGATACGCGATGCACCGCATCGCGCGCGTGAACGCGCTGTGGGGGGTGCGCGACATCGGCTTCCGTCGCGCGCGCGGGCTGGATGCGCTCACGGCGACGCAGGATGTGCCGATCGGCTTCCAGCTCGGCACGATGTTCGGACGCAGCCTGTCGGCGCTCGGCTCGCAGGACGACGACATCTTCATGTCGGCCGACGTGTACCTCGGCATCGGCTCGTCGCACGACCTCTTCCGGCTGCAGTTCCAGGGCGAGTCGCGCCGCGACAACAGTCGCAACGCGTGGGACGGGATCCTCACCAGCGGCCGCGCGGCGCAGTACCTCCAGGTGAGCGAGGACGAGACGATCACCGCGTCGGCGGAGTGGAGCGGCGGCTGGCGCATGCGCACGCCGTTCGCGCTGACACTCGGCAACAACGAAGGGGGCGTGCGCGGCTACGGATTCCTTCGCGTGCCGGGCGGCCAGCGCGCCGTCCTGCGGCTGGAAGACCGGCACTTCCTCGGCCGCCTCTCCGGACTGGCGGACATCGGCTTCGCCACCTTCGCCGATGCGGGCCGGCTGTGGGCGGGCGACGTCCCGTTCGGGCAGACGCTGCGGCCGCGCGGGTCGGTGGGGTTCAGCCTCTTCGCCGCGCTGCCACCGCGGTCGGCGCGCATGTGGCGGCTGGACCTGGCCATTCCGCAGACGAACGATAGAGGACACCGGCTGGAGCTCAGGATCACCAACCTGGATCGGACGACGTTCTTCTGGCGGGAGCCGTCGGACGTGGCGAACGCGCGGGAGAGGACGGTGCCGTCGTCGATATACTCGTGGCCGTAGGGCGTTACTGCGGACTGCGGACTTCGTACTGGGACGCGGACTGCGTACTCCCTACTGCGAACGGCACTGCGAACTGCGTACTGCGAACGGCACTGCGAACTGCGTACTGCGAACGGCACTGCGAACTGCGTAC
>CAMLIT010000211.1 GCA_946480295.1 uncultured Gemmatimonadota bacterium | reverse complement strand
GTGCCGGTCTTCACCGCGACGGGGAAGGGGAGCATCAACGCGTTGCCTGGGCCGAAGGCGCGCATTCGCGTCGCTTCGTCTGAGAGTGCGGAGGTGACGAGGAATGCGGTCTGTTGGCTGAAGACGCGCTCGCCCCCCTCCCCACCCCACACCCCCCCTCCCCCACCCACTCCTCCCCCCCCCCCCCTCGACCCTCGACCCTGCAGGTCACGCCATCGCTTCCCCCAGTATCCTCAGCGCCGCCCGCACGGCGCCGCGCGCCGGGACGACCTCGGTCGACTGGGGCTGCGCGCCCGGGACGGCGGCCTTGAGGCGGTGCTCGAGCCGCTTGCGCAGCGTCGAGCCGCGCTGGAGCATGCCGCCGCTCAGGGCGAGCGGCACGGCCGCGCGCTCGTCGCCGAAGAGCTGCCGGGCGAGGGCGCGCACGTGGAGCGACAGCTCCTCCACGGCGATGCTCACGATCGAGTTGGCGCGCAGGTCGCCCGAGTCGGCCACGCTCAGCACCACCGGCGCGAGCGTGGCGAGGGCGGCGGGCGTCGCCGCCGCGGCCCAGGCGATCAGGTCCGCGGTGTCGTTCACCTGCGCCGCGGTGAGGATCGCGCCGGTGAGCGCGGTCGCCGGCTCGCGGCCGTCAGCCGCCGCGGCCACCACGGAGAGGGCGCGGCGGCCGATCCACGCCCCGCTCCCCTCGTCCCCGATCACCGGGCCCCACCCGCCACACCGCGCGGTGGTCCCCGTCGGGCTGCGCCCGATCGCGATCGACCCGGTGCCGCTGATGAGGAGCACTCCCGGGCCGTCGCCGAACGCGTCGTCGAGTGCGACGCTGACGTCGGTGTGGATCACCACCTCGCTGGCGAGATCGCGGCTCACGAGCGCCTGCCAGAGCTCCTGTCGCTCCGCGTCGCGCCCCACGCCCGCCACGCCGACGCACAGGGCGCGCGGCGTCACGTGGGTCATCTCGCACGAGGCGAGCACGTCGCGCACTGTCTCGGCGATCACCTCCGCCGACGCGTCCACGTGCCCGGGCCGCACGGCGCTCGCCGGCCCGATGGTCTCCGCGATCTTGCCGCCCTGTTCGTCCGCGACGATGGCGTGGGTCTTCGTCCCGCCGCCGTCGATGCCAATCACGATCGAGCTCATGTCGTTTCGATCGGTGCCGGCACGGGGCGCAGCACCGAGGAGAGGATGCCGAAGAAGAGGGTGATCACCGTGCCGATCAGCACGTACCACGGCCAGGCGATGCTCCCCAGCGGGCCGAGCACCGGGGTCAGCGACGGATAGGCGGCGGCGATCGGCTTGGCGAAGACGACGAACGCCATCGTCGCGATGCCCACCGACATGCCGAAGATCGCGTCCGCCTGCCGCGCGCGCTTCCAGAGGAGCGCGAGGTAGAAGCCGCCGAGCAGCCCGCCGTAGGTGAACGAGGCGATGGAGAGCGCGACGACGACGACCGGGGTCTTCGTGTCCTCCGGGAAGAGGAGCGCGCCGCCGGTGAGCACGACGCCCCAGGCCAGGGCGAGGAGCTTGCCGACGCGCAGTGTGCGCGGGTCGTCGGCCGCGCGGCCGGTGATCGGCAGGTAGATGTCGTGCGTCGACGCCGCGGCGAGCGAGTTGATCGCGCCGGAGTGCGTGCTCATCGTCGCCGCGAGGATCGCCGCCAGCACGAGCCCGAGCAGCCCGTGCGGCATGTGCTGGATGATGAACGTCGGGAAGACGTTGTCGGGGGACGGGAACGGCTGTCCGCCGTACAGCGCCCACAGCCCGACGCCGAGCAGCAGGAACAGCGCGAACTGGACGATGACGGCGACGCCGCTGCCGATGATCGCGATCTGCGCGTCCCGGAGGCTCTTCGACGAGAGGAGCCGCTGCACGATGAGCTGGTCGGCGCCGTGCGACGCCATGGACAGGAACGCGCCGCCGAGCAGGCCGGCGAAGATCGTGTGCGGCTGGTCGAAGCCCGTGTAGAAGCTGATGAACTGCAGCTTGCCCGCCGCCGCCGCTTTCGGGAGGATGGCGTGCCAGCCGCCGCCCACGAGCTGGCCGATGAGGATCATCGCCGACACGCCGCCCACGATGTAGATCGACGCCTGCAGGATCTCCGTCCACACCACGGCGCGCATCCCGCCCTTGTACGTGTAGATGATCGTCAGCGTGCCGAGGATGAGGATCGCCACCGGCATCACGTACTGCTTCGGGATCACGCCGCCGAGGATGAGCGCGACGGGGATCGCCGTGGCGAAGACGCGCACCGAGTCGGCGAGGGCGCGCGTCACCATGAACACCACGGAGGTGAAGCGGCGCGCCCCCAGCCCGAAGCGCTTCTCGAGCAGCGCGTACGCCGTCACCAGCCCGCCCTCGTAGTAGCGCGGGAGCAGGGTGTAGGCGATGACGATGCGCCCCAGCAGGTAGCCGCCGGCCACCTGGAGGAAGCCGAGGTTGCCGATGTAGGCGAGCCCCGGGATGCTGATGAAGGTCAGCGCGCTCGTCTCGCTGGCCACCACGGAGAAGAGCACCGCCCACCACGGGATGGCGCGGTCGGCGACGAAGTAGTCCCTCGCGTCCTTCTGCCGCCGACCGACCCAGATCCCGAGCGCCGTGCTGCCGGCGAGATAGGCGACGATGACGATCAGGTCGAGCGCCGTCAGACCACGCATGTGGTCAGGCGACGACGTAGGCTTCCATCGCGAAATACTCGGCGAGGCCGAGTCGATCCAGCTCCGCGGCGGTGCCCTTGTTGCGCGCTTCGACGCGCTGCCAGAACTCGCGCTCGTCGTACCCGCCGGGGAAGGGCGCCGAGTCCTTCTGCGACTGGTGCTTGAAGATCGCCTGGATCTTCCGGCGCAGCTCCTCCTGCGAGATCGGCACGAGCCAGGTGGCCTCGTTCACCGGCCACTCCTGCCACGCGCCGCGGTAGAGCCAGACCTCGGGCGCCGTCCAACCCGCCGTTCCGCGAAGCTCCGCGAGGGAGCTGTCGATCGCCTCCTTGCACATCCGGTGCGTGCCGTGCGGATCGGACAGATCGCCGGCGACGAAGATGAGCTGCGGCCGGACCTCCTCGAGCAGCGCGCGCACGATCGCCACGTCCTGCGGGCCGATCGGGTCCTTGCGCACCTTGCCCGTCTGGTAGAAGGGCAGGTTGAGGAAGCGCGCCGCCGAGCGGGGAAGCCCGAGCGTCTCGATCCCGCTCACCGCCTCCGACTCGCGGATGATGCGCTTGATGTCCTGCACGATCGGGATGTCCACCTCGCCCGGCCGCTTCCGGTCGAGGAACTCGTAGACCTCCCGCGCCATCGCCTCCACCGCCTTCGCGTCGGCGTGCCCGTTGGCCGCCATGCGCTCCATGTAGTCCACGTACCGCCGCACGTCGTGGTCGAAGACGGCGATGTTGCCGCTCGTCTGGTAGGCGACGGTGATCTCGTTCTCGTTCTCGACGAGCTTGCGCAGGATGCCGCCCATCGAGATGACGTCGTCGTCCGGGTGCGGCGAGAAG
>CAMLIT010000210.1 GCA_946480295.1 uncultured Gemmatimonadota bacterium | reverse complement strand
TCGACAAGGAGGGCACGAAGCAAGGATCTCTGCCGAAGCGCACCAACTCGACGCGGAGTCCTACAGAAAGAGGAGTCCGCTCACCGGTGCGCCTGTTCGGCGAGGACAGCGCCGACGACCTGCCCGGTCGTTGCTGGCGCCCCCGACGTTGTCTTTCCCTGATGACCTCCAGTAGCAGCTCTGCTTTCAACGGCGGCTGGACTTCGGCGCGTTCCGAGAGCGGGCACTGGAGTGTATATATGGGTCTCCCAGCCTCCCTCAAATGCGAAATTCCACGCCCCTGTCGAGCGCCGTTGCGTGCGCCATCCTCGCGCTCGCGCATGCTCCGCTCCTGCTCGCGCAAGCCCCCGCCGCCGGCGCCACTCGTGCCACCGGTGCCACCACCTTCGACTCGACGCGCTTCGGCGGCCTGCACTGGCGGAGCATCGGACCGTACCGCGGCGGCCGCGTCACCACCGTCACCGGCGTCCCGTCCGCACCGCTCACCTTCTATATGGGTGCCACCGGTGGCGGCATCTGGAAGACGGACGATGCGGGCGGCACGTGGCGAAACGTCTCGGACCGTTTCGTCCGGCACGGATCGGTGGGATCGATTGTCGTTGCGCCAGGCGATCCGAACGTGGTCTACGCCGGCATGGGCGAGCGGGAGCCGCGCGGACAGTCGTCCACGTGGGGTGATGGCGTCTATCGCTCCACCGACGCCGGCCGGACGTGGAAGCACGCCGGGCTGGAGGCGACGAAGTCCATCGCGCAGATGGCGGTGGATCCGCGCGACGCGGACGTCGCTTACGCGGCGGCCGAGGGTAGCCGATGGACACCGGGGAAGGATCGCGGGATCTACAAGACCACCGATGGTGGCGCGCACTGGCAGCTGCTGCTCCACCCGAGCGACAGCGTGTCGGCGATCGACCTGAGCATGGACCCCGCGAACCCGCGCATCCTCTACGCGGCGTTCTGGGACTTCCGTCGCCTGCCGTGGCAGATCCGCAGCGGCGGCCCGGGCAGCGCCATCTACCGGACGGCCGACGCCGGCGAGACCTGGACGCGGATCACTGGGCACGGGTGGCCGACCGGGACTGTCGGCCGCATCGGCGTCTCCGTGTCCGCCGCCAATCCCCATCGCGTGTATGCCATCGTCGAGGCGGCGGGGGACACGGGCGGCGTCTACCGCTCCGACGACGACGGCGAGCACTGGACCCATCAGAGCGCGGAGCGGCTGGTGCGCTCGCGCTCGTGGTACTACACGCGGATCATGGCCGACCCGCAGGACGAGAACATCGTCTACGTCATGAACGCCTCGATCATGAAATCCATCGACGGCGGAAAGACCTTCCAGGTGCTGCGCGGCCTGCACGGCGACAACCACGACCTGTGGATCGATCCGCGCAATCACGATCGCATGATCAACGGCAACGACGGCGGCGCGACCGTCACCCTCGACGGCGGCAAGTCGTGGTCGACGCAGGACAACCAGCCCACGGCGCAGATCTACCGCGTGAACGTGGACAACCAGTATCCGTACTGGGTCTACGGCGCGCAGCAGGACAACAGCTCCATCGCCATTCCGAGTGCCTCGCCGGGCGGGATCACGGCGAGCGACTGGTATCCGGTGGCCGGCTGCGAGAGCGCGCACCTTGTGTTCGATCCGGATGATCCGCGCTACATCTACGGCGACTGCTACCAGGGCATCCTCGAGGAGTTCGACCGTGTGACGCGCCAGTCGCGCAACGTGATGGCGTACCCGCAGCTCAACCTCAACGAGCCGTCCGACTCCATCCGGTACCGGTTCAACTGGAGCTCGCCGCTCGCCGTGTCCCCGCTGAATCCGCGCGTCATCTACGACGGCGCGCAGGTGCTCTTCCGGTCGAGCGACCGCGGGCAGACGTGGACGGCGATCAGCCCCGACCTCACGCGCAACGAGAAGGCGCACCAGGGGTGGGGGGGCGCGCCGATCACCAACGAGGGCGCGGGCGGGGAGGTGTACAACACCCTCTACTACATCGCGCCGTCGCCGCACGACTCGAGCACGATCTGGGTCGGCACCGACGACGGCCTGGTGCAGCTCACGCGCGACGGCGGGAAGACGTGGACGAACGTCACGCCGAAGGGAGTGGGTCCCGGCTTCGTGAACGCCATCGAGGTCTCGCCGTTCGCGGCGGGGACGGCGTACATGACCTACGACGGCTACAAGTGGAGCGACTGGGCGCCGCACATCTACCGGACCACCGACTACGGCCGCTCGTGGACGCCGCTCGTCAACGGCATCCGCGACGGCGACCAGGTGCGTGTCGTGCGCGCCGATCCGGCGCGGAAGGGACTCCTTTTCGCCGGGACGGAGACGGGCGCGTACGTGTCGTTCGACGACGGTGCGCACTGGGAAAGCCTGCAGGCGAACCTGCCGCCCGTGCCGGTCACCGACCTCGCCGTGCGCCACGGCGACCTCGTCGCCTCCACCGAGGGCCGCGCCTTCTGGATTCTCGACGACCTGAGCCCGCTGGAGCAGGGTGCGGAGACGCTCGCGGCGTCGGAGACGAAGCTGTTCGCGCCGCGCGATGCCTTCCTCACGGAGTGGGGCGGCTCCCGCGACGGCATGGCGGGCGCGAATCCGCCGAGCGGCGCCGTCATCTACTATCACCTCGCCAAGGGCACCGACTCGACCGCCGTGAAGCTCGAGATCCTCGACGCGACGAACACGGTCATCCGCACGCTGCAGAGCAAGCCGAAGCCGGGTGAGACGGCGATTCCGGGGACGCCCGGTCTCCAGCGCACGAGCTGGGACCTGCGCACCGATGCGCTCGACGCCCCGAAGGGGCTGTCGTTCTTCGGGTCGACCAGCGGCTACCTGGTCGCACCCGGCCGCTATTCAGCGCGTCTCGTCGTCGGGGGGAAGAGCTTTAGCGCGCCTTTCACGGTGAAGCAGGACCCGCGCGTGACGCTCACCGATGCGCAGGTCGCCGAGGAGCAGCGGGTGATGCGCGCCATCCACGGACGCGTCGCCGAGATCTTCCGGGACGCGAAGCGCCTCGATGACGTGCGCGACCAGGTGAAGGCGATCGTCGCCCACGCCGCCGACCTGCCGAAGAGCGACAGCGTCTCTGCCGCTGGCAAGCAGCTCGCGGCGCGACTCGATTCCATGAGCGTGCTGCTCGTGCAGCCGAAGCACACCAACGGACAGGACATCATCAACTTCCCCAACGGCGTCGTGGATCAGTGGGCGTACCTCGCGGGCCAGGTGGACGGGTCGTACATGCCGGTGACCACCGGCGTGACGAAGCGGCTGGCCGATCTCGAGTCGCAATGGGCCGCGGTCCGGTCTCGCATCGACGCCCTGCTCGGCCCACAGGTGGCGGAGTTCAATGCGCTGCTTGGGGGGAAGGCGGTGGTGATCGTTCCTGACCGCAGCAAAACAACGGCGAGTACTTCGTACTGAAGTACAGCGTACGGAGACCCAGGGGGACGCCCCAACAATGCGGGGCCGTCAGTGGTTCAACGGTCCATCAGTCCATCGGTCCTCTTCCACTGTCGGTACATTGTTGGGGCCGGAATCATGGGTCCCGGTACGAAGTACGTCGTACGAAGTACTCGCTCTTGTCCTGGCTCTCCCGGAAATGCGAATCCTCGTCCTCAACGTCGGCTCCTCGACGATCAAGTTCCAGCTCATCGACACCGACGGCGCCGCGATCGCCGCGGCCAG
>CAMLIT010000209.1 GCA_946480295.1 uncultured Gemmatimonadota bacterium | reverse complement strand
GCAGGTCGACCTGCGTCTTGTCGCCGGTGATCACCATCTTCGAGTTCACGCCGAGCCGCGTGAGCAGCATCTTCATCTGGAGCGCCGTCGCGTTCTGCGCCTCGTCGACGATGACGAAGGCGTCGCCGAGCGTGCGGCCGCGCATGAAGGCGAGGGGCGCGATCTCGATCGTCCGGGTCTCCAGCGCGCGCTGCACGCGCTCGAAGGGCATCATCTCGTCGAGCGCGTCGTACAGCGGCCGCAGGTACGGATCGACCTTCGCCTGCATGTCGCCCGGGAGGAAGCCGAGGCTCTCCCCCGCTTCGACGGCCGGACGCGCGAGAACGATGCGCCGCACGCGCTTGCGGGTGAGCGCGTCCACCGCCGCGGCGACGGCGAGGTACGTCTTCCCCGTGCCCGCCGGCCCGATGCCGACGACGATGTCGTTGTCGGCGATCTGCTGGAGGTACTCCGCCTGCCCCGCCGTCTTCGGCTGCACGATGCGGCGCATGCCGGGGAGCGCGATGCGGATGCCCCCCGCGCCCTCGCCGTCGTGCCCCGCGCCGTTCTCGCTGTCCGGCTCGTCGCTCAGCCGCAGCACGTCGTCCGGCGTCAGCTCACGCCGCTGCCGCGCCATCTCGATCATCCGCTCGGCGATGCCGGCGGCCCGCTCCACGAACTCCTCCGGGCCGCTGATCGTCAGCGAGTCGCCGCGCAGCGCGACCTTCACCCCGCACAGCCGCGAGAGCTCGACGAGATTGCCGTCGTTCACCCCGGCCAGCGTGAGCAGGTCCGCGCCCTCGGTGGAGAGGCGCTCGGTGACCGTCGCGTCACTCACGCCGGCTCACCCGCGATGGTGATGTGCAGTTCCGTGAGATCCTCCTCCGGTACGGTGGACGGCGCCCCCTCGAACAGGGCGCGCTGCGCGGTGGTCTTCGGGAACGCGATCACGTCGCGCAGCGACTGGGCGCCGGAGAGCATCATCGCGATCCGGTCGAAACCGAGAGCGATGCCGCCGTGCGGCGGCGCGCCCGCCCGCAGCCCCTCCAGGAGAAAGCCGAAGCGGGCCCGCGCCGTTTCCTCGTCGATCCCGAGCAGCTCGAACGCGCGGCTCTGCACCGCCGGATCGCTGATGCGGATGCTGCCGCCGCCCAGCTCCGTGCCGTTGAGCACGACGTCGTACGCCTGCGCGCGGGCGCGCTCGGGCGCCGTGTCGAGGAGCGCCAGGTCGTCCGGATTGGGCGAGGTGAAGGGATGATGGACCGCGGCGAGCGCCCCCGTGTCGGGATCGCGCTCGAACATCGGAAAATCCAGCACCCAGAGGAAGCACCGCTTGTCGGCCGGAATCAGGTTCAGGCGTCGCGCCACGTCCTGGCGCACGCGGTCCAGCGCCTGGCTGGATATCCGATCCGGCCCGGCGACGAACAGTCCCAGGTCTCCCTCGGTCAGCCCCAGCCGCGCCGCGGCGTCGGCCGGCAGGAACTTCGCCGCCGGCCCCTCGAGCTGTCCGTTCACGAACTTGAGTCGCAAGAGTCCGGCCGCCCCCGCCCCCCTGGCCTCGGCTTCGATCTCGTCCTGCTGCTTGCGCGAGAGGCTCGCGCCCCCCGGCACGCGGATCCCGCGCACCCGCCCGCCCGTCTCCCGCACACCCTTCGTGACGCTGAACTCGGCCCCCCGGAAGACCTCGCTCGCGTCGAAGATCTCCAGCCCGAAGCGCAGGTCCGGCCGATCGATCCCGTAGCGCTCCATCGCGTCGGCGTAGCTCATCCGCGGAAAGGGCGTCTTCACGTCGAACCCCGCCTCCTTCCACAGCGTCGCCACCAGCCCCTCGGTCAGCGCGATGATGTCCTCGCGCGCGATGAACGATGCCTCGATGTCGATCTGCGTGAACTCCGGCTGCCGGTCGGCGCGCAGGTCCTCGTCGCGGAAGCAGCGCGCGATCTGGAAGTACCGGTCGAAGCCCGCCACCATGAGGAGCTGCTTGTACAGCTGCGGCGACTGTGGCAGCGCGAAGAACTCGCCCGAATGCACGCGGCTCGGCACCAGGTAGTCGCGGGCGCCCTCGGGGGTCGGCTTGGTCAGGATCGGCGTCTCGATCTCGAGGAAGCCGCGCTCGTCCAGGTAGCCGCGCGTCGCCTGCATCAACCGGTGGCGCAGGATGATGTTCTGCTGCAGCTCGGCGCGGCGCAGGTCCAGGTAGCGATGACGCAGGCGCAGGTCCTCCGCCGGCAGCTTCTCCCCCTTCGCGCGCGCGACCGGGATGGCCGGCACCGTGGCCGGACCGACGACGCGCAGCGCCGCGGCGCGCACCTCGACATCGCCCGTGGCGAGCTCCGGATTGCGCATCGCCTCGGGGCGTTCGACGACCTCACCCTCCACGAGCACGACCGTCTCCGCGCCGAGCGAGGCGGCGAGCGCGCGCACCTCGTCGGACGCCGAGTCCGGGTTGAAGGAGACCTGCACGATGCCGGAGCGGTCGCGCAGGTCCACGAAGAGCAGTCCGCCGAGGTCGCGCGTGCGGTGGACCCAGCCGCCGAGGCGGACCCGGGTGCCGACGTCCGCGCGTCGGAGCGTGCCGCAGAGGTGCGACCGCAGCGCGGTCGCGAGAGGATTCGAGGTCATCGCAAGTCAGTGAATACGCGAGGCGCCGCGCGGCCTCGCGCGACATCCGATCGCTCGCCGACCACAGGGCGGCAAGCGATCACGATCGGGGAGCGGCACGTTGTGGAGGAGATCGGGATCGCGATGCGCCCTGCCTCGCTCGGCGGGAGCCGCCGTCGTCGGGCGGTCAAGCCGCCTCCACTCCGGGGCGACGGGACGACACAGCTCGGGGAACCGGCGCGCCGGGTCCCGCCACGATCCGTGGCACAGGTGGAAGCACGTCCGCTCCATCTGGCATAATGATCCGGAGAAGTCTAACGGCGCCCGGGTCGTCGTGGAAGACTTTCGCTTGACCGCAACGCCCAGGCCGGGTAAGCTCAAGTGCATGTCGCGCTTGACGTTCTGCGCCTGACAGCGCCCCTGCGTCGCGGGCCGCCGGCGGGCCTGCAATATGCCCGTCCGCACTCGGCGTCGCGCACCGTCTCCGCTCCGCCGCTTCCGGACTCCCGTGATCGATACCGTCGTGAACGCCCCCGAGAACCTGCTCAACCTGACGCCGGCCGAGGCCGCCGAGCGGCTCCGCGCCTTCTTCGCCGAGCACGGCGAGCCGGCCTACCGCGCCAGGCAGGTCCTCCGGCGGCTCTGGACCAACCCCGCCCCCGGTTTCGAGGCGATGACGGAGCTGCCGAAGTCGCTGCGCGAGCTGCTCGCACGCCACTTCGTCCTCCCGCGCCTCTCGGTGTTGGTCCGGCAGCGCTCGTCGGACGGCACGGAGAAGTTCCTCTTCTCGCTCGCCGACGGCCAGGCGATCGAGACCGTCGCCATCCCCGAGGGCGACCGCATGACGTTGTGCATCTCCTCGCAGGCCGGCTGCGCCCTCCAGTGCGCCTTCTGCGCCACCGGCGCGATGGGCTTCCAGCGCAACCTCGAGGTCTTCGAGATCGCCGGCCAGGTGCGCGAGATGCGCCTCCTCGATCCGCCCATCCACGTCACGAACATCGTGTTCATGGGGATGGGCGAGCCGCTGATGAACTGGAAGGCGGTCGACCCCACGCTGACCATTCTCAACGATCCCGACGGCCTGGGCATCGGCGCGCGCCACATCACGGTCTCCACCGTCGGCGTGCTCCCCGGGATCGTGGCGCTCAGCGAGCGCCCGGAGCAGTTCCGGCTCGCGATCTCGATCCACGCGCCGAGCGACGCGCTCCGGCGCGAGCTGATGCCGA
>CAMLIT010000208.1 GCA_946480295.1 uncultured Gemmatimonadota bacterium | reverse complement strand
AGGAGCCGCCGTAGCTGAAGAACGGCAGCGGGATGCCGGTGATCGGCATCAGGTTCAGCGTCATCCCGACGTTCACGAGCACGTGGACGAACCAGCTCGAGAGGAGGCCGAACGCCACCAGGCTGCTGTACGAGTCGTTCGCCCGCTCGGAGATGCGGATGATCCGCAGGAAGAGCGAGAGGAAGAGCGCCAGCGCCAGCGTCACTCCGATGAACCCCAGCTCCTCGCCCACGACGGCGAAGATGAAGTCGGTGTGCTGTGCCGGCAGGAAGGCCAGGCGCTTCTGCGGCCCCTGCAGGTAGCCGCGGCCGAACCAGCCGCCGGAGCCGATCGCCACCTGCGACTGGATGACGTGGTACCCCGAGCGCCGCGGATCGACGGACGGGTCGAGGAAGACGCGCAGGCGGTTCTGCTGGTAGGGCTTTAGGTGCTCCCAGAGGATCGGCCCGAGGACGCCCATGACCACGTTCGCCGCCACGAGGAAGATCCCCTCCCCCTGGTACGGCTTGTACCACAGCAGCAGCGCGAGCAGCAGGAGGAACCAGGCGCCCCAGACGCGCGCGTCGGACGACAGGATCAGGCTGACGACGGGGCTCGCGATGAGCAGCAGGAGCTGCCACGAGACGCCCGACCAGAAGAGCATCGCGAAGAGGATGCCGACGAAGACGATGCCCGTGCCGAGATCCGGCTGCGCCATGATCAGCAGCCAGGGGACGCCGACGATGAGCGCCGGCTTCCACAGCTCGAGCATCGAGCGCGGCGTCTCCTTGTTCGTCGCGAGGATCTTCGCGAGCATCAGCACGACGCTGAGCTTCGCCAGCTCCGACGGCTGGCCGAGGCGCTTGCCGCCGATCGTGAGCCAGCCCGACACGCTGGCCGCGGTGCCCGCGCCCGAGCCGAAGCCGGGGATGAGCACCAGGACGAGCAGCAGCACCGTGAGGATGTAGAACGGCGTCGTCAACCACTCCACGAGCCGCACGGAGGCACGGCTCACGAAGTAGGCGCCGATCAGGCCGAAGACGAACCAGACGATCTGCGCTCGATAGGCGTGCTCGATGTACGACACCTTCACGTCCGTCTGCCCCGCCGAGTAGACGATGGCGATGCCGTAGATGGACAGCGCGAGCCCGCAGAGCAGCAGCGGCCAGTCGATGGTGATCTTGCGCTCGGACACCTCAGCCCTCCGTCTGGACCTGGCTCACGGGCGTGACGTGCAGGTAGTGCCCGATGATGGCCGAGGCGATGTGCGCCGAGTAGGAGCCCTCGACCGGCACGCTCTCCAGCATGACGGCGACGACGATCTTCGGATCCGCCGCCGGGGCGAAGCCGACGAACCAGGCGTCGTAGAGCGGCTTCCCCTCGGCGTTGTGCCGCCCGATCTGCGCCGTGCCCGTCTTGCCGGCGAGCTGCACGCCCTTGAGCGCGGAGGCCGCCGCCGTGCCGCTCTGGACGACGCCGACGAGCGCCTCGCGGAGCTCCAGCATCTGGTCCTCGCTCAGCTGCATGATCCTCGTGCGCTGCGGGCGCAGCGTCGACCTGCCGTTGCCGCGCGCGACGAGCGGGCGCGGCTCCGAGCCGTCGGTGGCGAGGGCGGCGTAGAAGCGCGCCATGTTGAGCACCGTCTGCGCGTTGTCGCCCTGGCCGATCGCCATGTTGAGCGACACCGCCTGCGTCCAGTTCCGCGGACCGTACTTGCGGTTGAAGTAGTCGATCGCGTCGGGGAAGGTCGGCGCGCGCTCCGACGGCAGGTCGATCCCCGTCTTCTTGTTGAAGTTGAGGCCGACGCCGCCGGCGACGAGCCGCGCCACCCCGATCTTCAGGCCGAGCTGGTAGAAGTACACGTCGCACGACTTGGCGATCGCGCCGGTGAGATCGAGGCTGCCGTGACCGTGCTTGTCCCAGCAGTGCCAGTACCGGTTGCCGTAGTACATGCCGCCCGTGCACGGGATCGGCATGTGGTCCTTGAAGGTGACCAGGTTGTCCTGCAGCGCGATCACCGAGGTGGCGAGCTTGAACGTCGACCCGGGCGGATAGATGCCCTGGAGCGCCTTGTTGTACAGCGGATGCCGGGGGTCGTTGCGCAGCGAGTCGTAGTACGAGACGGGCACGCCGCCGATGAAGCGGTTCGGGTCGAAGCTCGGCGCGCTGAACAGCGTGAGCACCTCGCCCGTCTGCGGGATGAGCGCGACGACCGCGCCCTGGAGGGAGTCGCCGAACTGGCTCGCCGCGAACTTCTGGAGGTCGAGGTCGATGTTGGTGTACAGCGGCTGTCCCGCGCCGGGCATCGAGTCGCGGCGGGCGCCCACCTCGCGCACCACGCGGTTGCGCGCGTCGACCTCGACGAAGCGGCTCCCTTCCCGGCCGCGCAGGACGCTCTCGTACTCGCGCTCGAGTCCCTGCTTCCCGATCTGCTGCCCGGCCTTGTAGCCCTCGTAGCGCGGCGACGAGAGGTCGTTCTCGCTGATCTCGCCCGTGTAGCCGACGAACGCCTCGACGACGTCGCCGTCCGGGTAGAAGCGCTTCGGCGCGGACTGGATGATGAGGCTCGGGAAGTCCATGCGGTGCTCCTCGAGCACCGACACGACGTCGAACGAGGCGTCGGGGATGATCACCGTCGGCCGCGCGCGGTCGCGACGGTAGCGGCGCACCGCCGCCTCGATCTCGCCCGGCGAGAGGTCGATCGTGCCGCTCAACCGCTTGAGCGTCGCGCGCAGCGAGTCCTCGCTCTGGCTCAGCACCGAGACCGAGTAGCCGACGACGTTCTCGGCGATGACCTGCCCGTTGCGGTCGTAGATGATGCCGCGCGCCGCCGGCAGCGGCACCTCGCGCAGGCGGTTCTCCTCGGACTGCAGCACCCACTGCTGGTTGCGGATGATCTGCGTGCGGAAGAACGCGCCGACGAGGAACACCACCACGCCGGAGACGAGCACCGCGGCCGCGCGGCCGCGGCGGACGACGTCGTTCGGATGGAAGCTCACGCCGTGCGCACTTCCATGAGCGGCCGCAGGAGCATCAGCACGAGCACCCCGGCGAGCGCCGTGACGGCCGCGGAGAGCGAGGACCAGACGAAGATCTGCATGACGAGCTCACCGCCACTCAGCCGATGGCTGGCGATCTGGTAGATGAGGTCGAACACCCACTTCCCAAGGAACAGGAAGAACCCGTTCAGCGCCAGATTGTCGGCGAAGAAGACGGCCTTGAGCCACGACGCGGCGAACCCGAGCGCGGCCATGCCGAGCGCGCCGGCGCCAAACGAGCTGACGGCGAGCGAGTCGGAGATCAGCCCGAGCGCGAAGCCGTACACCGCCGCCATCCCCGGCCGCATCCGCACCGAGCCGAACAGCAGCGCGATGATGAGGAAGTCGATCGACGCCCGCCAGCCGAGCAGCGGTCGCAGCGTGTAGTGGAGCACGATCAGGATCACGCACACGACCGCAGTGCGAACGGCGCTCGTCCACGTCATCGTGGTGTCGTCGGGCCGAGGGAATCAGGGCGAGCGGGCGGGCGGCGAGTGGTGTCCGGCCGTCGCGGCAGCGCGAACACGCCGGTGTCCGGCGTGCGCCGCACGCGCGTCGTGTCGGGGCGCAGGGGCCGGGGGGTTGGCGGCGAGACCGTCGGCGGCGCGACCGTGGCGGGCGCGCGCGGGATGGGACGGCGGATGCGCGCGCTCGTGTCCCGCTGCGCGGGCGCGGGCGTCGTGGCGGGCGCGGGGGCCGTCGGGGCAGCCGTCGCCGGCGGGTGCGTCGTGTCGGCCAGCGTGTCACCGCGCGCCGCGGACTCGAGCGCGGCGCGGCGCGCCGCCGCCTCGGCCAGTGC
>CAMLIT010000207.1 GCA_946480295.1 uncultured Gemmatimonadota bacterium | reverse complement strand
TGCCGAAGATGGCCGGGATGTCCACGAGGCCGACGCCGCGGATCTCCATGTAGTGTCGCTGCAGCTCGTGCCCGCGGCCGAGCAGGACGTCGTTCCCCCGCCGCTTGACGAGCACCAGGTCGTCGGCGACGAGCCGGTGGCCGCGCTCGACGAGGTCGAGCACGCACTCCGACTTCCCGATCCCGCTGCGCCCCATGAAGAGGAGGCCGACGCCGAAGACGTCGGCGAGCGAGCCGTGGATGGTCGTGGAGGGCGCGAACTCGTCCTCGAGCCACGGCTTGATCCGCGCGTAGAACTCGTTGGTCTTCAGGTGCGACCGGATGAGCGGCACCCCCGCCTTCGCCGCCGCCTCGACCAGATCCTCGGGTGCGCGCTGCCCCTTGGTGATGAAGACGCAGGGGATGGGAAACGAGAAGAAGAGCTCGAGGATCCGCCGGCGCTGCTCCGGCGAGAGGGAGTTCAGGTAGGTGATCTCCGTCTCGCCGAACACCTGCGACCGGCGGGCCGGAAAGCGCTCGACGTAGCCGGCGAGCACCAGCCCCGGGCTGGAGACGTTCGGGCTGCCGATCTCGCGATCCAGCCCGTCCGTCCCCGGCACCTGCTCGAGCTGCAGGACGTCCTGCATGCGCTCGAGCAGCCTGCCCACGGTGAGCTTCTGGATCACGCGGTGGCGGCCCTCCGGAGCCGCGCCTTCCGCGCCCGGCGGACGTGATCCAGCTGCGAGTTGAGGCGCCCGAGCGCATCGTTCACCGCCGTGCCGAAGTAACGCCCGCGCCCCTCGGCGACGTACCGCTTCGCGCGCGGCGCCTGCACGGCGATCTCGACGCGTCGCGTGGGACCGTCCCCGGCGAAGCGGATGACGGCGGCCGTGGCGCGTCCGAAGCGACGCTCCAGCTTCCGCAGTCCGAGCTCGGCCCGCTGCCTGTGCGCGGGGGTGATGTCGGCGTTGTGCGCGTGAAAGATGATCTCCATCTGCCACCCCATCGGTTCAGCTGATCACCGGGCGCCCGCGGGCGCGGGTGCCCCCTTCACGAGGCGCAGGAGATGCCGCTCGGTCTCCTCGGCGGCGCGCTCCCAGGTGAAGCTCTCGGCGAAGCGGCTCGCCGCCACGCCGAGGCGCTCCACGAGCTCGAGCGACATCGCGAGCCGGTCCATGGCCGAGGCCATCGCGGCGACGTCGCCGTGCGGCACCAGGTAGCCCGTCTCGCCGTCGCGGACCGACTCCCGGATGCCGGGGGAATTGGAGGCCACGACCGGCGTGCCGCAGGCCGCGGCTTCGAGGTTGGTGATTCCCCAGCCCTCCTTGGGGGACGCGAACACCAGGGCCCAGGAACGGCGCAAGAGCGACAGCTTCTCCGCCTCGGAGATACGCCCAAGAAACCGCACGCGCTCGCCGAGGTCAAGCGAACGCGCGAGCTTCTCGAGCTCCTCCCTGTAGTCGCCGGCGCCGGCGATCTCGAGCGTCGCCGTCGGGTGCTGCATCGCGGCGAAGGCACGGATGGCGAAGTGCACCCCCTTGTACTTCTTCAGCCGGCCGAGGTACGAGAACACCGGCTGCGCGGCGCGCGCGGCGGGGTCGGGCGTGTACGAGACGGTGTCGATCCCGGGATAGATGACCTCGACGTTGTCCCCCGGGATCCCGCGCGCGACGAGATCCGCCTTGGTGCTGTCGCTGATCGCCTCGAACGGGGTGTCGCGGTACACACGTCCCAGCGGCCGCTCGGCCAGCCAGACGGCGGAGGCGAGGGGGAAGGCCAGCTCCTGGAAGGCCGTGCCGCCGAAGAGGTGCGGCACGAGCGCCATGACGCGCGGCGCCCCCCAGCGCGGCGTGTACAGCGGGATCTTGTTGACGTCCTCGACGAGGATGTCGAAGCCGTGCGCGAGGTTCCGGCGGTAGTACGCGCGCGCGTGCAGGGGAAAGCTGTGGCGCGTCCCGACGCGGTGCACGGCGATGCCGTCGAGCTCCGTGCGCGCCGGCGCACCGGGCCAGCCGCCGCAGAGGAGGGTGACCTCGTGCCCCTCGCGGGCGAGCCGACCGAAGATCTCGAAGAGGTGGATCTCCGCGCCGCCGGCCTGCGGGTTCTCGAGATCCTGCCAGTTGACGAGGAGGATCCTCACGAGATCCGCCCCATGCGCCGCGCGAGCGCGTCGAGGACGCCGTTGACGAACTTCGCGCTCTGCACCGTGCCGTAGCGCTCCGCGAGCCGCACCGCCTCCTGGATGACGACGCGCGGGGGCGTCTCGCCGCGCTTGAGCTCCGCCGCGCCCATGCGCAGCACGCAGCGCTCGACGACCCCCAGGCGCTCGAGGCGCCAGTTGGTGGTGACCTCGGCGAGCTGCTGGTCGAGCTCCTTGCCGTCGTGGGCGATCGTGTTCACCAGGCGCTGGGCGATCGTCCGCTCCTCGGGCGGGACGCTCAGGTCGTCCCACATCTGCGTCGCCACGCGCTCCAGCGGCTGGCCGGTGCGCAGGTCCCAGGCGTAGAGTGCCTGGAGCACGCGCGCCCGCGCGCGCGTCTCAACCCTGGTCCGCGGCATCCAGGCGATCGAAGAGATCGGCCATCTCGAGCGCGGCGACCGCCGCGTCCCATCCCTTGTTCCCGTGCTCGCCGCCGGCGCGCGCCTCCGCCTGCGCCATGTCGTCGCAGGTCAGGAGCCCGAAGCCCAGGGGCGTCTCGAAGTCGGCGGCCGCCGTGGCGAGCCCGCGCGACGCCTCGCCCGCGACGTACTCGAAGTGCGGCGTGCCGCCGCGCACGACCGCGCCGACGGCGACGACGGCGTCGTACCGCTCGGAGCTGAGCAGTCGGCGCGCCGCGAGGGGCAGCTCCCACGCGCCCGGCACCCACACCACGTCCACGTCGTCCACGGCCGCGCCGTGCCTGACGAGGGCGTCGAGGGCGCCGTCGACGAGCTTCTGTGTCACGTTCTCGTTGAAGCGACTGGCCAGCACCACGAAGCGGCGGCCGTGGCCGTCCGGCGTTCCGAAGAATTCCGCCATTCAGGATGCGAGGAGGTGCCCGAGCTTGTCCCGCTTCGTGCGCATGTAGCCGGCGTTCTCGTCGTGCTCCGGCTGGATGATCGGCACGCGCTCGCCGAGGCGCAGGCCGTACCCTTCGAGGCCGACCAGCTTGCGCGGGTTGTTCGTGATCGGACGAATGGACTTGAGCCCGAGGTCCAGGAGGATCTGCGCGCCGATGCCGTAGTTGCGCAGGTCCGGCTTGAAGCCGAGCTGCTCGTTGGCCTCGACGGTGTCGGCGCCGCGGTCCTGCAGCTCGTACGCCTTGAGCTTGTTGAGCAGCCCGATCCCCCGCCCTTCCTGGTCGAGGTAGACGATCACGCCGCGCCCCTCGGCGGCGATCATCTTCATCGCCGTGTCGAGCTGCCAGCCGCAATCGCAGCGCAGCGAGTGGAAGACGTCGCCCGTGAGGCACTTGGAGTGCATGCGCACGAGGACGTCCTCGCCGTCGCCGATGTCGCCGTAGATGATCGCGACGTGCTCGTGCGGGTCGACCGCGTTCCTGTAGCCGACGATGCGCCACGTCCCGAACTCCGTCGGGAGCCGCGCCTCGGCGACGCGGCTGACGAGGCGCTCGGTCTTCAGGCGGTGCGCCACGAGCTGGGCGACGGTGATGAACGGGATCTCGTACTTCGCGGCGAACGCCTCGAGCTGCGCCCGGCGCGCGGCGCTGCCGTCCTCGCCGAGGATCTCGCAGATCACCCCCGCCGGATACAGCCCGGCGAGGCGCGCCAGGTCCACCGCCGCCTCCGTGTGGCCGACGCGCTGGAGGACGCCGCCCTCGCGCGCGCGCAGCGGGAAGACGTGGCCGCCGTGGCGCAGGTCGGCGGGCA
>CAMLIT010000206.1 GCA_946480295.1 uncultured Gemmatimonadota bacterium | reverse complement strand
CCTCGATGAGGCGGTCGGCCAGGGTGGACTTCCCGTGGTCGATGTGGGCGACGATGCAGAAATTGCGGATGTGATCGAGCTTCACGGCATGCGGAGTGAGACGGTTGCGACTTTGCAGCCCTGAAATATAGCAGGTTGATCGGTCGGGCCGCGCCCGCCTACCTTTCATGCTGCAATGGAGTCTTCCGCGGTTCGCGCGGATCTGCAGGATCCGGCGGCGCTCGCGTCGCTCGGCCACCTGGAGGTCATCGCGCGGTGGGTCGTCGATGGGTTTCTCAGCGGACTGCACCGGTCGCCCCGCAAGGGGTTCTCGGTGGAGTTCGCCGATTTTCGTCCCTATCAGCCTGGCGACGACCTGCGCTACGTGGACTGGAAGATCGCCGCGCGCGCCGACCGCTGGGTGGTCAAGCAGTACGAGGAGGAGACCAACCTCCGCGCCACTCTCATCCTCGACGTCAGCCGCTCCATGGACTGGCGCGGCGCCCCCGCGGCCGAGCGGCTCACCAAGCGCGCCTACGCCGAGCAGCTCACCGCCGCCCTCGCGCTGCTCCTCCTCCGCCAGCGCGACGCGGTAGGCCTCGTGCGCTTCGATGACGCCGTCCGCACGAGCGTGCCGCCGCGCGCGCGCACCACGCAGTGGCGACGCATCCTCGCCGCGCTCGCCGAACCGTCCGGCGGTCGCGATTCCGACGTCGCCGCCGCCCTCGCGCAGGCGGCGCGGCTCGTCACCCGTCGCGGCATGATCATCCTGCTCAGCGACCTCCTGGTGGACGTGGACACCGCCCTCCCGGCGCTGCGCGGCCTGCGCGCCGCGGGCCACGACGTCACCGTGCTGCACATCATGGATCCCGCCGAGCGATCGTTCACCCTCGCCGCCGAGGCGCAATTCGCCGATCCCGAAACAGGGCTCGCCGTTCCCGCCTCCGGCGCGGACGTGCGCACCGCCTATGACCGGACCGTCACCACCGTGATCGACGAGTGGCGCACGACGCTCGGCGCCATGGGCGCACGCTACGAGCTCGTGCTCACCGACCAGCCGTATGCCGTCCCGCTGCGCCGCGCCTTCGACGCCAGGCAGCGCCGCCCGTGAGCTTTCTCGCGCCACTCTACCTGCTGCTCGCTGGCGCTGCCGCGGTGCCGCTCCTGCTGCACCTGCTGCGTCGCAACGTCTCCGCGCGAGTGGAGTTTCCCGCCGCGCGCTACCTCCAGCGTGCGGAGCGCGAGCACAGCCGATCGCTCCGTCTGCGCAACCTGCTGCTCATGCTGCTGCGGGTGCTCCTGCTGCTTACCCTCGCCCTCGCGGCGGCGCGGCCGTTCGTGCGCGGCGTGGGCAGCGGCCACGGCGCGACCGCCGTTGCCGTCGTGCTCGACAACTCGCTGTCCACCACCGCGGTGAGCGATGGACGTCCGGTGTTCGAGCAGCTTCGTGCAGCCGCGCGCACCGTGATCACCGCCGCCACTCCCGCCGATCGGCTCTGGCTCGCCACGGCGGACGGCCGACTGCGGGCCGGCACGCGCGACGCGCTGCTTGCCGAGCTGGCGAGGGTCACTCCTGTCGAGGGCGCTGGGGACCTTCCGCTCGCTGCAGGCCGCGCCGCGGCGGCGGTGAATGCCGCGCCGCTGCCGTCGCGCGTCGTCGCCGTCGTCACCGATGGCCAGCAGAGTGCGTGGAGCGCCTCGCGCCGCGTTCCGGATGCGGTCACCGTGCTTCTGCCGCGGGGAGATCCTCCGCTCAATCGCGCCGTGGCCGCGGTCGAGCCGCAGCCGGCGCGATGGACCCCACGGGGCACCGTCATGGCGCGCGTCGCATCGCTCGATTCCGTCGGCTACCGCGTCGTGGTCGGCGATCGCACCGCCGCGCGCGGGCTCGCCGCGCATGACGAGGCGATCGTGGTCCACCTCGCGCCGTCGGAACGAGGCTGGCAGGCTGGACGCGTCGAGCTCGAGCCCGATGACTTTCCCGCCGACGATGCCCGGCACTTCGCCGTCTGGATCGGCGCGCCGCCCGTCGTCTCGGTGGATCCGGCGTCAGGACCGTTCGTGACGACCGCCGTCACGACGCTCGTGGCGGACGGGCGCGTCGCCCGGGGAGCGGGGATCCGGATCGGCCCGGCGGACCAGGCGACTGCGCTTCCCGCGCTCCTGTTCGCTCCCACGGATCCCCTGCGGCTCGGTGCCGCCAATCGCGTCCTGGCGCGACTCGGAGTGCCCTGGCGCTTCGGTGCAGCAGTGAGCGCTCCGACGCTCGCGCGTGGCACCCGGCTCGAGGACGTGAGCATCGCGCGCCGATATCGCCTCGTTCCGCAGGGCGCGACGGCGTCCGACACCCTCGCGATGGCCAACGGCGATCCGTGGGTCGTCGCCGGCGACGGCTACGTGCTCGTCGCGTCACCCATCGATCCGCAGTTCACCAATCTTCCGCTGCGCGCCGCCTTCCTTCCCTGGCTCGCTGACCTGCTCGGCCAGCGCCTCGGCGCGCCGTCCGGCGACGTCGGAGCTCCGGTGAATGCGGCGCCCGGTCAGTCCATCGCGCGTCCCGCAGGGGTGGATGCGATCGAGAACCCCGCCGGCGCACGGCGCTCCGTGAGCGGAGACCGCATCACGGCGCCGGCCGAACGCGGTGTCTGGTTCTTCCTGCGCGCAGGCCGCCGCGTCGGCGCGCTCGTCGTGGAGGCGCCGGAGTCGGAATCGGACCTCACGCGTCTCCCCGCCGACCGGCTCGCCGCGCGGCTCGGCGGCAATCGGGGCAGGGGCGTGGCCGGCGCCGACGCCCTCGCCCGTGCCACCTTCGCCGTGGGCGCCAGCCACCCGGCCATCACGCCGCTGCTCGTCCTCGCCTTCCTGTTCCTCGTCGCGGAAGCGCTTGCCGTGCGCGCTTCCCGCTCCACTGCCGCCTAGTGTCGCTTCCTTCACTGCTCGACGCGATCGAACGCCTGCCCGCGTTCACGCGACTCGTCAACACGCTCCCCGCGCCGCGGGGCCAGCTCCTCGCCGCCGGCCTGCCCGGCTCCGCCGACGCCGTCGTCGTCGCTGCCCTCGCGCGGCGCCTGCCCACCCGCTTCTTCGTCGTCGTCGCCGACGGCCTGCCGCAGGCGGAGCGGATGCTCGCCGACCTGCACACCATCCTCGACGAGACGCCGGTGGCGCTCTATCCGCCGCGCGAGGGGTTCGGCGAGGCCGAGCCGCACGTGGAGGTGGCCGGCGAGCGGGTCGAGACGCTCGCCCGGCTCGCGCGGGGCGACGTGCGCGTGCTCGTCACCACACCGCGTGCCCTGCTGGAGCGCACGCGGCTTCCCGGCGCGCTGGAGGATCTCCGCGTCGAGCTCCGCCGGGGCGACGTACGACGCCCCGGCGAGCTGGCGGAGCATCTCGAGCGCATCGGCTTCGAGCGCGTGCCGATGGTGGAGGACGTCGCGCAGTTCAGCCTGCGCGGCGGCATCTTCGACATCTACTCCTTCGGCATGACCGATCCCGTGCGCCTCGAGTTCTGGGGCGACGAGATCGAGGACCTCCGCCACTTCGACCTCTCCACGCAGCGCTCCACGCGCGCGGTGGACGTCGCCGTGGTGCTGCCGGTGGACGGGCAGGTGCGCGAGGACGCCACGGAGGGCGAGCGCCTCGCCGTGTCGGCGCTCTTTCCTCCCGACACGCTGCTCGTTCAGCCCGTCGGCACCCACGTGGGCCCGGAGCTCAAGCGCACCTGGGACGAAGCCGAGCACCATCTGGAGCTGGCGCGCCGCCGCGGTGAGGACGTCGCGCCGCGCGACGAGCTGTTCGAGTCGCCGGAGGAGGCGTCCGCCACGCTCGGCGCGTTCGGTGCCATCCGCTTCGTGGACCCGGCGGCCGAGCCGCCGGACGTCGCCTTCCCGCTGCGCGAGCCCGAGCCGGTGGACCGCGACATCAAGCGGCTGCG
>CAMLIT010000205.1 GCA_946480295.1 uncultured Gemmatimonadota bacterium | reverse complement strand
AAGCGCTGCGCGGTGAAGCTCTCCAAGATCTGCAACGACCTGCGGCTCCTCAGCTCCGGCCCGCGCGCGGGCCTCGGCGAGATCAACCTCCCGCCGATGCAGCCCGGCTCCTCGATCATGCCGGGCAAGGTGAACCCGGTCATCCCGGAGGTCGTGAACCAGGTCTGCTTCGACGTCGTCGGCGCCGACGTGAGCGTCACGATCGCCGCGGAGGCCGGCCAGCTCCAGCTCAACGTCTTCGAGCCGCTGATCGCATATCGGCTCCTGCGCAGCATCCAGTCGATGCGCAACGCGTGCACCGTCCTGCGCACGCGCTGCGTCGAGGGGATCACGGCGAACGCGGCGCGCATGCGCCAGTTCGTCGAGCAGTCGATCGGCATCGTCACGGCGCTGTCGCCGGTGATCGGCTACGAGCGCGCGACGGAGATCGCGAAGACGGCGCTCGAGACGGGGCGCGGCGTGTACGACCTCGTGCTCGAGCGCGGGCTGCTGACGAAGGTGGAGCTGGATCGGATCCTCGATCCCGAGCGCATGGTGCGCGGCTCGCGGGCGACGCCGATCGCCACGCACGCCGTCGCCGACGCCACGCGCGTCTCCCGCTCCGCCTCCCGGTAATGCCCGCGCGTCGCAGGAAGCGCCTCGACCCGGCGGTGTTCAACCTGCCGGTCGAGCGCATCCGCTCCGGCTTCTACTCCGACAAGTACTTCGAGCGCACGCGCGAGGTGCTGCTCGGCGAGGACTACCGGCCGCGCGTGCTGATGCAGGTGAGCGCGAAGCACGCCGGCTACGTCGGCGGCGTCGACGAGGCGATCGCGGTGCTGAGGCTGTGCGCCGACGACTGGAACGCGCTCGCCGTGCATGCGCTGTACGATGGCGACCGACTGGAGCCGTGGGAGACGGTGATGACGATCGAGGGCCCGTACGACGCCTTCGCCCAGCTCGAGACGCTGTACCTCGGCAGCCTGACGAGGCGCACGCGCATCTGCACCAACACGCGGCTGTGCGTGGAGGCGGCGCGGCCGAAGCCCGTGCTCTTCTTCGGGGCGCGCCACGACGACTGGGCCGCGCAGCCCGGCGACGGCTACGCCGCGCACATCGGCGGCGCGACCGCGGTGTCGACCGACGCGCAGGGGGCGCTCTTCGGCGGGCGCGGCGTGGGCACGGTGCCGCATGCCCTCATCGCCGCCTACAACGGCGACACGGTGGCGGCGACGCAGGCGTTCGCCCGGCACGTGCCGCCGGAGGTGAACATCATCGCCCTCGTCGACTACGACAACGATTGCGTCGGCACCAGCCTCGCCGTTGCCCGCGCGCTGGAGGGGCGTCTGTGGGGTGTACGACTCGACACCTCCGAGAACCTGGTGGACCGGTCGGTCGTCCCGCTGATGGGGGCGTTCAAGCCGACCGGCGTGAACCCGCAGCTCGTCTGGAACGTGCGCAACGCGCTCGACGGCGAGGGGTTCGGCGACGTGAAGATCGTCGTCTCCGGCGGCATGAACCCGGCGCGCATCCGGCAGTTCGAGGAGGAGAAGGCACCCGTGGACACCTACGGGGTCGGCGCCTCGATCATCTCCGACGGCCGCTTCGACTTCACCGCCGACATCGTGCAGGTCGACGGGAAGCCGCAGTCGAAGGTGGGACGGGAGTATCGGCCGAATCCCCGGCTGGAACGCGTGAGGTAACCCGCATGGCAGGTCTGAAGCTGGACGGCGCCGGCACGGTGAAGATGGCGACGCTCGAGGAGGCGGCGCTGCAGCTCCAGCGCATCCACGGCAACGTGGAGCAGTGGGCGCTCGCGGTGAAGCGCAACCAGCCGACGACGCTGTTCAGCATGCAGCTCCGGCGGCAGCTGCCGACGCTCGCCTCGCTGCTCAAGGCGCAGTTCGGGATGATCGCCGACCAGGTGACGGCGATCCACCTCGTCGCCTCGCGCGGCGGCGCCGACGGCCCGAAGATCCGCGGGATGCGCGAGGGGGTGGCACAGGTGCGCACGGCGCTGGAGATCGCGGTCACGCAGACGAAGGACAAGCACGCGCAGAAGGAGGAGCACGCGGAGGGGCGCGCGCACGACGTGGAGAGCTGAGCGGCCGACTCTCGCCGGCTTTTCGCCCCGGGGGCGCGCGCTTTGCGCACGAACCCGGGGCTTTTCACGTGTGGCGCCGACGACTTGCCGCGCGGCCGGTCACGGATATAAGGGAAAGCCTTACATCGCGCGCGCTAAGTCCCAGAGCCAGCGTCGGGTTGCCTCCGGCAGGTTCGCTTGATTTGACCCTACAGAGCCCGTACCTTGCGTCGGTTCCACCTCACTTCGCCTCGAGCTCCTCGCGGTTGGAGGGCTCCTTCGTACGCCGGACTACAGGACAACCGCATGCCTCTGCATCTCCGCCCGCGCCGGCTCGTCCAGCCCGCGCTGACGGTAGCGTTGGTAGCGCTCATCGCGGCCTGCGCTCAGACCCACCCGGACACCATCTTCCATAGACACACCGATTTCAACCGCGATGTCGACCACCTCTTCAGCATTTTGTTGTGGCTCGGCGGCGCGGTTTTCGTGTTCGTGGAAGCCATCCTGATCTACACGCTGTTCCGCTACCGGCACCGCGAAGGTGCGCCGGAGCCGCAGCACCTCCACGGCAATTCCACCCTCGAGATCCTCTGGACCGCGATTCCGGCGGTGATCCTGATCATCATCGCCGTGCCGACCGTCCAGACGATCTTCCGCACCGAAGCCAAGGCGGCGCCGGGCTCGCTGCAGGTCGAGGTCATCGGCCACCAGTGGTGGTGGGAGTTCCGCTACCCGCAGTACGGCATCACGACGGCCAACGAGCTGTACCTGCCGATCGGCCGCACGGTGAACTTCGAGCTCAAGTCGCAGGACGTCATCCACTCCTTCTGGGCGCCGTCGCTGGGCGGCAAGCGCGACGTCGTCCCGAACCGCACGAACTACCTGTGGTACACGCCGGACTCGGTGAGCGAAGGCTCCTGGAACGGCGCGTGCGCGGAGTACTGCGGCACGTCGCACGCGAACATGCGCTTCAAGGTGTTCACGGTGACGCCGGCGCACTTCGCGAGCTGGGTGGCCAATCAGCAGAAGCCGGCGGCGTTCGGCGTCCCGGCGGCCGGCCAGGTGCCGACGACGGCCGCGGCGGCGGTGCAGAAGAATCCGAATCTCGCACAGCCGGTCGCGCCCACGCCTTCCAGGGTCGCGCCGAACAAGAACCTCGCCGCCGGCCCGCGCACGACCGGAGCCGGTCCGACGATCCCCGCGGCAGGCGCCACGACCGGCGCGGCCGCCGCCGGCCAGCAGCCGGGCACCGCCGTCGCGCAGGCGGGCTTCATCGCGTTCCCGCGCAACGAGCTTCCCAAGTACGCCATCCCGGAGACGCCGACGCCGGAAGGGCTGACGTTCGACACGACGCTGGTTGGTGATCCGGCGCGCGGCGCGGCGATCCTCGCCAAGGGCATCCCCGGCGGCTGCCTCGGCTGCCACACGATCAAGGGCGTGCCCACCATGGTCGGCCAGGTCGGTCCGAACCTCACGCACGTGGGGAGCCGCACTTCGATCGCCGGTGGCATCTATCCGAACGACAAGCGCCACCTGTCGCTCTGGATCAAGAACGCCCGCGAGATGAAGCCCGGCATCCTGATGCCGACGCTCGGCCAGGGCCAGTACGACCCGATCCTCAAGGCGCGCATGACCGCTGGGCTGTCGGATCAGCAGATCGCGGACATCGTCGCCTACCTGCAGGCTCTGAAGTAACCGAACGGCTGAACCCGGAGATATTGACGCAATGGCAACGACTGCTGCGGCTCCGGCCTACGCGGGTGTCTACGAGAAACCCTCGGGGCTGTGGAGCTGGCTCACGACCGTCGACCACAAGCGCATCGGTCTGCTGTACCTCTACACCTCGCTCGCGTGGTTCGCCATCGGCGGCACCGAGGCGGTGATCATGCGCATGCAGCTGCAGCAACCGAACGGCCACGTGGTCTCGGCCGAGGTGTTCAATCAGCTGTTCACGATGCACGGCACGACGATGATCTTCCTCGTC
>CAMLIT010000204.1 GCA_946480295.1 uncultured Gemmatimonadota bacterium | reverse complement strand
GGTCGCGGTAGCTCTGCACCCACTTGGCGAACATCGCGTAGATGATCGTCTCCGACGTGGGGCGCACGACGAGCGGCTCCTCGAGCTTCTTCCCGCCGCCGTAGGTGACGACCGCCGTCTCCGGCGCGAAGCCCTCGACGTGCTGCGCCTCGCGGTGCAGGAAGCTCTCGGGAATGAAGAGCGGGAAGTACGCGTTCTGGTGGCCCGTCGCCTTGAACATGTCGTCGAGCGAGCGCTGCATCCGCTCCCAGATGCCGTAGCCCGGCGGGCGGATCACCATGCACCCGCGCACGGGGGAGTAGTCCGCCAGCTCCGCGCGCAGCACCACTTCGTTGTACCACGCGCTGAAGTCCTCCGCGCGTGGGGTGAGCTTCTTCTCGTCAGCCATGCTGTCGGATTGCTTGAGGTCGATGACCCGCGCTACGCGATCGGTTCCAGCTCGCCCCGCTCGGCGAGCCGGACGCGCCGTTCTTCCCCGCTGTCCAGCGACTTCAGGGTGAGCTCGCGCGTGCTCCGGAACTCGGGCCGCACGATCACCACCTGCTTCGCCCCGGCCGCGCTCGCCGCCTTGAGCTGCCGCCCGAGCTGCTGCGCCCGCAGCGCGTACTCGACGCTCGCGCCGCCCCGCCGCAGCGCCGTGGCCACGTCCATCACCTCGGTGAGGAGGCTCGGCTCCTCGGGCGCCACCCAGTACTCCGGCGCCATCGACTCCCCGCGCATCAACCCACGCGCCCGCAGCAGCTCGCCGAGCACCACGTCGCCCATGCCGAAGCCGAGGGCCGGCAGGTCCGCGCCGCCGAGCGCCTGCAGCAGGTTGTCGTAGCGCCCGCCGCCGCAGATCGCGCGGAACTCGCCCCGCGCGTCGAACAGCTCGAAGACGATGCCAGTATAATAGGCCAGCCCGCGCACGATGGAGAGGTCGAGGGCGACCCACTCCCCCGCCCCGAGGTGCCCGAGGTAGTCGAAGTACCGCCCGAGCTCCTGGAATCGCTCGGCCAGCTCCGGCACCGCGCCGTACTCCGCCCGCAGCGCATCGAGGCTCGTCGCACTCATGAGGCCGAACAGCCGCGCGACGGCGTCGGCGGAGAGGCCGAGCGCGGCGAGCTTCTCCTCCGACACGGCCCGCGGCTGGCGCTCGATCTTGTCGACGACGGCGAACACCCCCGCCATCTGCTCCTCGGTGACGCCGATGTGCGCGAGCAGCCCGCGCAGCAGCCGCCGATCGGACACGCGCGCGCGCACGTCGGCCGGCGTGAAGCCGAAGCTGCGCATGATGTCGATCGCCACCGCGAGCAGCTCGGCGTCGGCGGTCACGTCCGGTTCGCCGATGATGTCGACGTTGAGCTGGAAGTGTTCTCGAAGACGCCCCTTCTGCTGCCGCTCGTAGCGGAAGAGCTGCGGGAGCGAGAACCAGCGCACCGGCTTGCGCAGCGCGTTCGCGCGCGCACCCACCATGCGCGCCAGCGTCGGCGTCATCTCCGGGCGCAACGAGATCTCGCGCTCGCCCTTGTCGGTGAAGTTGTAGAGCTGCCCGACGATCTCCTCGCCGCTCTTCTTCGTGTACAGCTCGAGGGGCTCGAGCGGCGGCCCGTCGTATTCGACGAACGCGTACCGCCGCGCTACCTCCCGCCAGATGCGGAAGATGTACGCGCGCTCGGCGAGCTCGCCGGGATAGAAGTCGCGGAAACCTGGAAGCGCTGCCTTGGACACCCCGAATTCTATCCGGGGAGCGGAGACACCTGCAAGCGAGCCATCGCGTCGCCCACCGTGTGGAACGACCCGGTGACGAGCACCGTGGCGCCGAGCGCCGACGCGCGCGCGAGCGCGGCGTCGAAGTCGGCGATCCCCTCCGCCGCGATGGCGTGCGCGCGCGCGAACGCCACCGCCTCGTCGAGGTTCCACAGCCGGCTGCGCGGCGACGTCGGCGCCACCGTCAGGACGAAGCGCTCGGCGATCGGCGCCAGCTGCTCGATCATGCGCGGCCAGTCCTTGTCCTTCAGCACCGAGAGCAGGACGACGATCGGGCGCGGCGGGGCCACCGCGGTGATCGTGCGGGCGAGCACCGCCGCCCCGTCCGCGTTGTGCGCCACGTCGAACACGTAGCGGCCGGCGTGCTGGAAGCGGCCCGGCACGCGTACCTCGGCGAGGAGCGGCTCTGCCTCGGCCAGCGTGGTCGCGTAGGGCGGCCCGGCGGCGTCGAGCAGCAGCAGCGTGAACGCGGTGTTCCACGCCTGGTGCACCCCCGGGAGGGGCGTGCGCAGCCGGCGCTCGTCGCCCAGCGCGCGCAGGGTGAAGGTCGTCGCGCCATCGCTCACCTCGACGTCCGTGATCCGGCACTCCCCGCGGACCACCCGGATGGGGCTCGCGCCGCGCGCCACGGCATCGGCGGCGAGCAGCCGCGCGACGTACTCGTCGTTCCCGCCGACCACGGCGGGGCGGCCGGGCTTGAAGATCCCGGCCTTCTCGGCCGCGATCTGCTCGATCGTGTCGCCGAGATACTCCATGTGGTCGAAGCCGATCGAGGCCACGCCGGCCGCGACCGGGTCGACGACGTTGGTCGCGTCGAGGCGGCCGCCCAGCCCCGTCTCGAGGAGGGCCACGTCGGGCGCCGCGCGCCCGAACCAGTCGAGCGCCATCGCCGTCGTCGCCTCGAAGAAGGTCGCCCCCAGGCGCTCGACGAGGGGCGTGTTGCGGGCGACCCAGTCCGCGACCTCCTCCGCGGGGATCGCGCGGCCATCCACGACGATGCGCTCCCGGAAGTCGACCAGATGCGGCGAGGTGTAGCGGGCGACCCGGAGCCCCTTCCCACGGAGAATCGCCTCCGCGGTGGCAACGCTGCTCCCCTTTCCGTTCGTGCCGGCGATGTGGAGCGACGGAAAGCGGCGCTGGGGATTCCCGAGCGCCTCCAGCAGCGCGATCGTGCGCTCCAGCCCGAACCTGACGCCGCCCGTCGTGCGGGCGAAGAGATACTCGAGCGCGTCGCGGTACGCCGACGGCTCGTGCATGGCGGCCACGCCGGCTTCGCCCGCGGGCGTCAGGGCGAGGTCCACCCCGTCGCCGCCGGCCGGCCCGTCATGTGTCGGAGGAGCTGCCCCACCGTGCGCTTGAGGTTCCGGCGGTGGACCACGGAGTCGAGCATGCCGTGGTCGAGCAGGAACTCCGACGTCTGGAAGCCCTCGGGCAGGTCCTGGCCAAGGGTCTGCTTAATGACGCGCGGCCCGGCGAACCCGATCACGGCGCCCGGCTCGGCGAGGATCGCGTCGCCGAGCATGGCGTAGCTCGCGCTGACCCCGCCGGTGGTCGGGTTCGTGAGGATGGAGATGTACGGGATGCGTCGTTCGGCGAGCTGCGCCAGCACGGCCGAGACCTTGGCCATCTGCATCAGCGAGAGCACGCCCTCCTGCATGCGCGCGCCCCCCGACGCGGAGACGACGATGAGCGGGAACTTCCGCTCGAGCGACCGCTGCCCGAGGCGCGCGATCTTCTCCCCGACGACCGAGCCCATCGAGCCGCCCATGAAGGCGAAGTCCATCACGCCGAGGTTCACCGGCAGCTCCTCGAGCGTGCCCGAGCAGGCGACGAGGGCGTCGTTGTCGCCGGCGTTGGTGGTCGCCTTCTTCAGCCGCTGCGGATAGTCCGGAAAGCCGAGCGGGTCGGTGGAGCGGAGGTCCACCTCCAGCTCCTCGATCGTGCCCTCGTCCAGGAGGAGGGAGCAGTAGTCCTGCGCGCGAACGCGACGATGATAGTCGCAGCTCGGGCACACGTTGTAGTTGCGCTCGAACTTCTCGCGGATGTCGGTGTGCCCGCAGGCTTCGCACTTCTCCCAGACGTCGGCGGGAATCTCCAGCCGATCGACCCGGGGGGCGCGGGGCTTCTTCTCCTTCCGGAACCAGGCCATGCGGCGAAATGTGACCGATCCGGGCGCGCGAGGCTAGTGCCGGGGTCGCCCTCGCGCACGGCCGCCGGCGGTCGTGTCAGACCGCCAGCGCCCCGTGGCTCGCGCCCCGTCCCTCGCTGGAAATGCGGAGGAGCAGCCCGATGGCCAGCCAGCTCGCCAGCATGAAGGAGCCGCCGTAGCTGAAGAACGGCAGCGGGATGCCGGTGATCGGCATCAGGTT
>CAMLIT010000203.1 GCA_946480295.1 uncultured Gemmatimonadota bacterium | reverse complement strand
GGGGGTCGCCCGGGGGCCCCCGGCCTCCCCGGGGGGGGCCCGGGCCCCCCCCCACAACACACACACCACCGCTGTCACGGGGCGGGGCCGTAACGCCCGGCCCGACTTCCTGGTCGCTTCGCGAGAGGAGCTAGGCCGCGGGACCGCAGTACTTCTCGAACGCGCCCTCGATGTCGCGCGCGATCTCGGAGGCGGGGCGCCCTTCGATCTGCCAGCGCTCGAGCATGAACACGAGCTTGCCGTCCTTGAGCAGCGAGATCGACGGCGACGAGGGCGGGTAGCCGGTGAAGTAGCTGCGCGCGCGCTCCGTGGCCTCGGCGTCCTGGCCGGCGAAGACCGTCGTCAGGCGGTCGGGCTTGCACGTCGCCTCGTGGAGCGCCTGGGCGACCGCGGGGCGGGCGTTCCGCGCCGAGCAGCCGCAGACCGAGTTCACGACCACGAGCGTCGTGCCGGGGGCGTCCTTCAGCCTGTCGTCCACCGCCTCGGGGGTGCGCAGCTCCTCGAAGCCGATGCGCGTGAGCTCCTCGCGCATCGGGGTGAGCAGGCGCTCGTCGTACATCATCATCCGCATCGTCGTCAGTCTCCTACAGGTCCAGATCCGATAGCTCGTCCCGCACGAGGGCGAGGATCGCCGCCTGCGGGACCACGTGATAACGCTCGCCCTCGAAGGTGATCTCGACCGCGGCCTTCCGGAAGAAGAGCGCGTAGTCGCCGGTGCGAGCCTGCATGGGGATGAAGCGGGTCTCGCGCGTCGGCGTCCGCCACGGCTCGTCCCCGCTGGCGTCGGGCGCGGGCATGGGCAATCCCGGTCCCGTGGCAACGATGGTGCCGCCCTGCACCGCCTGGCTGTCGACCGCGGTGGGCGGCAGGTACAGGCCGACGTTCGTCCGCTCCTCGCCCTCCTCGACCCGGACGAGGACGCGATCGCCGACGACGATCAGTTCCTTGTTGTTGTGGCGCATGAGTACAAGATAGCAGAGCGAGCTGAGGACTGCGTACTGGGGCCCGCTCCGGACTGCGCACGGCGGACCAACGGCACGGGCCCCGGCATTCGGGGCCCGTGTACGCAGTGTCAGGTTCGCAGTGCCGTTCGCAGTTCGCAGTACGGAGTGAGCTCCTCGCCCTACTCCGCGTCCTCGTGCACGATCGTCCGCCTGACCACCCCGACGATCCCCGCCAGGAGCAGGGCCCAGAGGAGCACGGCGACGCCGCGCGTCAGGAGGGTGCCGGCGGCCATCGCCGGCCAGTCGACCAGCTCCGCGCGCACCGTGCCGTTCGGCTCCCGGCCCGCCCAGACGAGCACGAGGCTCATCGCCATCTCGGCGGCCCATTCCACCGCCACGAAGAGCGGGGCGCGCCAGACCCAGCGCTGCACGGGGAAGTTCGCCAGGTGCGCCGTGGCCAGGCCGAGAAGGAGCACGAGGCCGAAGGCGAAGGAACCGCCGATGTACCACCAGCTGTTCGAGCCGTGCGTCAACGCGAACGAGCGGTAGACGCGCAGGAGCACGCCCGTCAGGACCGCCATCTCGACGAGCGAGAAGGAGAGCCGCCGGAACGCCCGCGGTTCCTCGAGGTGCAGCTCGATCGCGTGCCTGGGAAAGAAGGAGGGCATTGGCTGGTGGGTCGGCTGGTGTGCGGGCCCTGCACCACTTAGACAAACGAAAGAACCGGAACGACGCAACCACCGCGCGCCCGCTCCGCCGCCTCCGACGTCCCGTCAGCTTACCCGCTGGCCACCGCGCGCGGGTGTGATCCGCGGCACAGAGTACGGCGCGCCCCGGAGCACCGCGACGAGCGTCTCCTCGAGCTGCTCGAAGGAGAACGGCTTGCTGAGCACCGGCTGCCGCGTGCCGACCGACCGGCTCTGCGACGTCACGACGTCGCCGGTGATGAAGACCATCCGCGTGGCGAGCCCGGGCCGCTCGCGCCGCAGCCGGTCGTGCAGCGCCAGCCCGTCCATCCCCGGCATGCGCAGGTCGCAGACGATCGCGTCGAAACCGGTGGTCGCGATCGCGTCGAGCGCCTGCGCGCCGTCCGCCGCCGTGACGACGGCGAAGCCGCGCATGTGGCCGAACGCCTGCATGCCGCTGCGCAGCGCCGGCTCGTCGTCCACGAAGAGCAGGCGCAGGCCCGTGAGCGCGGACCGCTGGACGCGCGGACGCGGCTCGCCCTCGGCGCCCTCGGCCGCGCGCATCCCCGCCGCGGGGAGGGTCACGCGGAAGGTGGTCCCCTCGGGCGACGTCTCCACCACCTCGATCGTCCCCTCGTGCGCCGTGACGATGCCGTAGCTCACGCTGAGCCCGAGGCCGGTGCCCTCTCCCTCCTTCTTCGTCGTGAAGAAGGGCTCGAAGATGCGCGCGCGGGCGTGCTCGGGGATGCCGGTGCCGGTGTCGCGCATCTCGAGGATGACGTGCTCCCCCTCGGCGCGCGTCGTCACGACGAGCGCGCCGCCGCCGCGGACGGCCATCGCCTGGATCGCGTTGGTCACGAGGTTGAGGCAGACCTGCTGGAGCTGTCGCGCGTCGCCGATGACCGACGGCAGGTCGGCCGCGAGCTCGACGTCGGCCTTCACGCGGTTCGCCGTGAACTGATAGCCGCGCATGCGCAGGGTGCGCGTGACGAGGGCGTTGAGGTCCACCGGCTCGCGCTGCGGCTCGCTGCGGCGGGCGAAGGCGAGCAGGTCCTTCACGACCTGGCTGGCGCGCATCGTCTCGCTCTTGATCACGTCGATCGACTCGCGCTGCGCCGGCGTGAGGCCGCCGTCGCGCAGGAGGAGCTGGGCGAAGGCGCTGATGCTGCTCAGCGGATTGTTCACCTCGTGCGCCACCCCGGCCACCAGCTCGCCCACGGCGGCGAGGCGGTCCGACTCCATGAGCCGCACGCGCATCTCGCGCTCGGTCGTCATGTCGCGGCCGACGAGCAGCACGCTCGGCGGGTCCGCCTCGGGGAGGCGCCGCATCGCCAGCTCGACGATCCGCCGCGACTCCTCGTCGGAGCGCGGCATGGACACCTCGAGCCGGGTCGGCATCCCGGCGAAGGCGGCGTCGAGCGCGTGGGTGAGCTTCTCGCGGTCGGGCTCCGCGACGAGGTCCACCAGCGCGCGACCGATGACCTGGTAGGTGTCGTAGCCGATGATCTCGCGCACGGCGTCGTTCGCCTCGCGAATGCGCCCGCTCTGGAGGACGGTGAGCACCGCGTCGGGCGCCGCGCGGAAGAGCGTGCGGAAGCGCCACTCCGTCTGGCGAAGCGAATCCACCAGCTCGGCGTTGTCGAGGGCGAGGGAGACCAGGTCGGCCATCGCCTCCACGCGATCCAGCTCGCCGGCCGAGAAGCGCCGCGCCTCGCGCGCGGCGACGATCACGGCGCCGATCCGCTCGCCGCGGCGCGTGATCGGCACGATGGCGAGCGCGCGCACCTGGTCGGCGATCCGGGCGAGCGTCTCCTGGTGAAACTCCGCCTGGTGCGCGTGCACGTCGTCGACGGCGAAGCGCTGCCC
Organism: uncultured Gemmatimonadota bacterium; assembly: GCA_946480295.1. Next base: position 660 of record CAMLIT010000203.1, on the reverse strand, counting down.
GCCGCGAATGACGCGCCCGATGACGGTGCCCCCCACGGGCATCTCGTGGCCGATCATCGTGCCCCCCACGCCCGTGCCGGCGACCACGCGGATCTTCCCGTCCTCGTCGACGAGGGCGACGGCGCCGTCGGTCGCCTGGGCGATGTCCACGACCGCCTCGAGGAAGCGGTCGAGCACACGCTGTGGGTTGAGCTCGAGGGTGATCTGCTGGCCGAGCCACCACATGCGCTGCAGCACGCGGCGAGCGTCGTCCACCTCGCGCGTGCGCGCCGCCACCGCCTGCTCGAGCGTCGCGGAGAGCTCGCGCTCGGCCACGACGCTCCGCGCCAGCTCCGCCGTCGCCCGCTGCTCCATGGAGAGCGCGTAACCGCCATAGACGGTGAGGAGCGCGTTCATCGCGGAGATGGCGACCGCGATCTCGACGTCGCGCGCTCCCTGGAGGAGGTGGAAGAGCGACGCGGTCGGCGTCCAGATCACGTAGAGCATCGCCGCGCAGGCGGCGAGCGCGAGGGCGGCGAAGCCGGCGAAGACGAGCCGGTGGACGCCGCGCGACGAGCGCGCCACGGACAGCGCCGCCGCGGCGAAGAGCCCCATGTTGGCGATCAGGAGCAGGTCGATGACCGCCGGGTTCTCGGGCCAGCGCTGGAGGAGCAGGACGCC
>CAMLIT010000202.1 GCA_946480295.1 uncultured Gemmatimonadota bacterium | reverse complement strand
CCTCCCGCCTCCCGCCATCAGGCTCACGTATTGCACTTCCCTCCCGTCATTCAGGAGGGCACGATGCAGAGAGTGATGCTGCTGCTGGTCGCGCTCGCGGTCCCGGCGCTCGCGTCGGCACAGGGGCATGGGAGGGCGGCGCGCCGGACGAGGGCGGTCGAGGGTGGCGAGGTGGCGCTTCCGGCCAATCCGGCCCGCGCGTCGGCGGACGTCGAGCGCTTCCAGGAGGCGCTGCGCGACGAGGGATGTGATCCGGGGCCGATCGACGGCATCATCGGGCCGAGCACGTATCGGGCGATCGCCTGCGCGCGACGGAAGGGCGTGGTGCCGTCGGCGCCCGGCGCGAGGTCGGAGCCCGCCACCGCGCTCCGGCCCACGGTCTTCTCGCCCGGACCCACCGCCGTCGCCGGGCCGGCAGCCGTCGCGCCGAATCGGCGACCGAGGTCGCGGACGGTGACCATCGGCATCCCCGTGCCGACGGTGAACGCGGCGGCCGATTCGACGCTCGGCGGGCGCAACGCGGCACGCGATTCCACGCTGAACGGCGTCGGCACGCCCGTCGCGCCGCGCGGGCGCGCGCCGGTCGTGCGGCCGGACACGTCGCGCCGTTAGGCGGGGCCGTCGGCGAGCGCGAGGCGCAGGAAGAGCAGGTCGATGCCGTCGCGGAAGAAGTCCGCGACGCGCGCCTCCTCGTGGAAGCCATGGCGCCGCAGCGGCGCCGCGAGCGCCGCTGCGGCGGGATCGTCGGGAAGCTCCGCGACCAGGAAGCGCGCGCCCGCCGAGCGGGCGCTGGCGTCCACGCTCCGCAGCAGGAGCGCGGCCGCGTCCTCGTCCCCGTCCTCGGCCGCGGGTCGGGCGACGAGACAGTGCAGCCTGCCCGCGCCGATGCTGCCGGCCACGATGCCGTGCAGCGCGAGCGCCTCGATCTCGCCTTGCCGGACGGCCACGAGTCCACGCACCTCGGCGTCGCCGCCGGCCAGCGCCTGCGCGAGCAGCTCGAGCAGGCGCGCCGCGTACGGCGTGTCGCGCGCGGCGGCGGCGAGCAACGCCCGGCACGCGTCGCCGTCCCCGGCGCGGAGGGGGCGCACGGCGAGCGTGTCGTTCGTCACCGTGATCACCCCGTCCCGGAGAACTAGATGTGCAGCGCGCGCCCGAGCACGGCGAGCGCCGCTTCCTTCGTCGCCTCGGACAGCGTCGGATGCGCGTGCACCGTGATGCCGATGTCCTCGGCGACGGCGCGATACTCGAAGCCGAGCACCACCTCGGCGATCAGCTCGGAGGCGTTCGGGCCGATCATGTGCGCGCCGAGCAGCTCGCCGGTGGCCGCGTCGGCGACGAACTTGACGAAGCCGTCCTTCTCGCCGGCGGTCCGCGCGCGCCCGTTCGCTGAATAGGGGAACTTTCCGACGCGGTACTCGCGCCCGCTCTCCTTCACCTGCCGCTCGGTGAGCCCGACGGCGGCGATCTCCGGCCACGTGTAGACGACGCCGGGGATCGAGCGGTAGTGCATGTGCACCGCGTGCCCGGCGATCACCTCGGCGGCGACGACGCCCTCCTCCTCCGCCTTGTGCGCGAGCATCGGTCCGGGGACGCAGTCGCCGATGGCGAATACGTCAGGCAGGCTGGTGCGCATCTGGTCGTCGACGAGGATCTCGCCGCGGCGGCCGGTCTGGAGGCCGAGGGCGGCGGCGTCGATGCCGGTGAGCGAGGGGCGGCGGCCGACGGAGACGAGGACGTAGTCGCCCTCGAGCGTCTCCTTGGCGCCGTCCTTCTCGACGTCGACGAGGACGCGCTCGCCGTCGCGGCGCGCCGACGTCACGCGCGTGCCGGTGCGCAGCTCGAGCCCCTGCTTGCGGAGCACCTTCTCCGCTTCCTTGACGACGTCGTCGTCCATCCCGGGGAGGATGTTGGGGAGCAGCTCGACGACGGTGACCTTCGCGCCGAGGCGGCGCCAGACGGAGCCGAGCTCGAGGCCGATGACGCCGCCGCCGATGACGACGAGGTGCTTCGGGACGCGGGGGATGGCGAGGGCGCCGACGTTGGAGAGGATCCGTTCCTCGTCGAACTTGAGGAAGGGGAGCTCGATCGGTACGGAGCCGGTGGCGATGATGACGTTCCGGGCCTGGTAGGTGGCGACATTGGATTCGGGGGGGGCCCCCGCGCCGCCCCCCGTCGTCACCTCGACCACGTTCCCCGGCTTGAGCGTGCCGCGCCCCTTCGCCCACGTGATCTTGTTCTTCCGGAACAGGAACTCGATCCCCTTCGTGTTCGCCCCCACCACCTCGTCCTTGCGCTTCAGCATCGCGCCAAGGTCCACCTGCACGTCGCCGATGACGATGCCGTGCTCCTTCGCGTGCAGCCGCGCGAACTCGTAATGCTCGGACGACGTGAGCAGCGCCTTGGACGGAATGCAGCCGACGTTGACGCAGGTGCCGCCGAGCGTGCGGTCCATCTCGACGCAGACGGTGTTCAGGCCGAGCTGCGCGGCGCGAAGGGCGGCCACGTAGCCGCCCGGCCCACCGCCGATGACGACGACGTCGGCGGGAACTGGGGTCGAAGCTGATGCCATGGGAGATCGCTGGTGAGTTGAGTGCGAGCTGGTCGAAAGATAGCGACTCCCCATGTGGCGTAAGGCGCGCGAGCCCGCGCCGCGCGCTAGTGCGCCGCCGTCGCCGCGTCCTGGAACACGCTCGTGAAATGGCGCACCCGGTCGAGGTAGTCGGCGGCCTCCACGCCCGCCGCGCCCTGCTGCGCGAGCATGCTCGTCCACCCCGCGCCGTAGCGCACGACCAGATCGTGCACCCAGTCGTAGCCCTGGTTGTAGCTCACGGTCACCAGGTCGACGAGCTGCGACTGCGTGAGCGGCGCCCCGGCGTCGAGCGCCGCGCGCGCGAAGGTGCCGTAGCCGCCGGGCCATGCATCGCTCGTCCACTTGTTCTCGAGCAGGCGCAGCCAGAACACGGCGGCGCGCACGGACGGCACCGGCGCGAAGAGGTACTCGTTCGCGGAGGAGATCGTCCCGTCCTGCAGCCCGGCGACGATGTCCGCGCGCGTGACGGTGCTCGAATGGACGACCGCGTTGCGCGCCCAGCCCTGCACCTCCGGGCGCATCCACGCGAACGCGGAGTCCGTCACCATCTGCTGCAGGTCGGCGTCGGCGATCGACGTGAGCTGAGGCAGGCCGTCCGCCGGCATCCAGCTCACCGCCAGCGAGTCGAAGCCGCTCTCCTTCGTCACGATCGCGGCGACGTAGTTCGGGTTGATGTCGAGGCGCGCGTCCGCGGCCCAGGCGTCCAGCCGCGGCGCGATCTCGGACCAGAAGAAGGCGTACGCCGCCGGCGACCGCACGGCCAGCGTCCCGTCGGCCTCGCGCAGCAGGGTGTCCGCGGGATGTCCGGTGACGTAGCCGCGCGCGTCGAGCACCGGTGCCGAGACGACGGGGCCGTTCGTTGGCGGGAGCGCGGGTCCGGCGCGCGGACCTGGTGCGGCGACGGGGGTCGCGTCGGTGCAGGCGGCGAGGGCGATCGCCGCGGCCGCCCAGAGGAGGGCGGGAAGGCGGAACTGCATGGGTGACTCCTGAACGGCTGGGACCTGCTGCCGATCGGAGCTACGAGGCGCGGCCCCACACGGTAACTGAAGGGTCGCCGCCCGGCGGGCGGCAGAACGCTACCGGGCGACGGTGCTGCTGAAGGGGTCGACGACCGTGATCGTGCCCGCGGCCGGCGCGGTTCACGTCACCCCGACCGGAACGCCGCACCTGGCGACTCTGTGGGGCGGCGTGGGCCTCAATATGGATCCGGAATCCGTCCGGACCTACATCCGGTCCGCCCAGCGGTTCGGCGGCATCGTGAAGCAGGCGGGAGCGGATATCATCCTGGCCAACCACACCGATTGGGATCGGTCGAAGATCAACCTGCCGGTGCTGGCCCGCCGCGCGCCGGGCACTCCGAATCCATACGTTGTCGGGAACGCCAAGGCGCTGAACTTTCTCAAAGTCGCCGAGGAATGCGCCACCGCGCGGGTGATGGGAGCGAACTGACTTGTACCGCAGCGCCCCATCAGGCCACCACACCGGACTTCGCCAAATCCGCCACGTTCTGCGTTTAGACTAAATACTCGCAAAAATGTTCTGCGATTGTGCTCTCGACGATGACCGGGCGGCTTGGAATGGGATTTGACGGGAACACCTGCCTTCGTAGAAAGTAAGACGAGGATGAGAATTTCTAAGATCGCAGCCGT
>CAMLIT010000201.1 GCA_946480295.1 uncultured Gemmatimonadota bacterium | reverse complement strand
AAGGGCTGAACGGTGCAAATGGAGGCGTACCGTGATCAGTACGCCAAGCTCTTCAACGGTGGCCGGAAGGTGGTCGTGCTCGGCGTGAGCGTCGACCCCGACACGATGCTCGCCAGCTGGATGCACGACGCGAGCTTCCCCTTCGTCTTCGGCAGCGACGTCGACCAGCACGTCGGAAAGCTCTACGGCTCGGCGCGCAAGAACATCGACGTGCGCAACCTGTTCGTGATCGGCCCCGACGGCCGCATCACCTACCGCGTCATCAACTTCAACGTCCTCTCGCAGCAGGCGTACGAGGACCTCGGCAAGGCCGTCGCGCGAACCCTCCCCGCCGCGACGAGCGACGGACAGTGATCCCCCCGGCCGGCGCCCTCGCCGGCCGGTTCCGCAACGTGACCCCGCGCACGCGCCCATCGTGGCCATGACCCGCGCGTGCGCGGTAACTGTCGAACGGAGTTGTGCGTCGCCGTGCGTGAGGTTCGCAGTACGCAGTACGCAGTGAGGTTCGCAGTACGCAGTGAGGTTCGCAGTACGCAGTGAGGTTCGCAGTACGCAGTACGGAGTGAGTCCCCCCTCCGCCCTCCGCAGTCCGCAGTCCGCAGTGAATCCTCCCTCCCTCTCCCCACCCCGGGATGCCTGACCGCGACCTCGCCGTCGAGCTCTATCGCACCGCCGTCGCCGGCGCCGCCACCGGCCCGGTGACCCAGCGCGCGATCGACGCGCTGCATCTCGATCGCGATCGCCGGATCCGACTCCTCGCCTTCGGCAAGGCCGCGCGCGCGATGACCGCGGCCGCCGCCGCGGCCCTCGAGCGGTCGCTCCATCCGGCGATCGCCGGCATCATGGTGACCCCGGATGGCGAGCCCTCCCCCTGTCCCACCGTCGTGTCGGTGCGCGGCGATCACCCGATCCCCGGCCGGCACTCCTTCGACGCCGCCGCGCGCATCGGCGAGCTCGCGGCGGGGCGCCGCAGCACCGACGCCAACGTCGTCCTCGTCTCCGGCGGCACGTCGAGCCTCATCGCCGCGCCGCTCCGCGGCATGCGCGAGGCCGACCTGTCGCACGTCTTCGAGCTGCTCCTCGCCTCCGGGCTCGACATCACCGCGATGAACGCCGTCCGCAAGCGCTTCTCCCGCTGGGGCGGCGGGCGGCTCGCCCTCGCGCTCGCGCCCGCGGCGACCTACTGCCTCGCCGTCTCCGACGTCCCGGGCGACGATCCGGCGACGATCGGCTCCGGTCCCTGCACGCCGGATCCATTCACCGTGCACGCGGTGACCGACATCCTCCGGCGCGCGAAGCTGTACGATCGCCTCCCGCCCGCCTTCCGGGCGCACCTCACCGACACCATGCGCGGGATGGTGCCCGAGACGCCGAAGGCGACGCACCCCGCCTTCGCCCACGTCGTGACCCGCGTGATCGCGACCAACCGGCTGGCGCTCGATGCGGCGGCCGAGCGCGGGCGCGAGCTCGGCGCGGAGGTGGACGTGGTGGAGGATCGCCTCGTCGGTGAGGCGTGGGCGCGCGGGGAGCAGATCGCGCACGAGCTGCTGGCGCTGCGCGCCGGACGGGCGGGCGGCGCCGCGCGTCCCCTCTGCCGCGTCTGGGGTGGCGAGACGACGGTGAACCTCGAGCGCCGCGGCGGTTCGGGTGAGCCGCTGGCCGTGCACGGCGGCGCGAGCGACGGCGGCCGTTGCCAGGAGCTGGCGCTCGCCGCGGCGCGCGTCCTCGCCGCCGCGGGGGAGCGGGCGTGCGGCATCACCCTGCTCGCCGCCGGCACCGACGGGCGCGACGGCCCCACCGACGCCGCCGGCGCGTGCATAGACGCGGGCACGTGGCGCGCCGTGTGCGATCACGGCATCGACCCCGAGCTCGCGCTGACGACGCACGACTCGTACGCCGCGCTCGACGCCGCCGGCGCCCTCGTCCGGACGGGCCCGACCGGCACCAACGTGATGGACGTCGTCGTCGGCATCGTGCGCTGAGTGCGGCGCGCGCCGCGCGTCCGGCGCGCAGTTGTTGGCCGGGTCCGGCCCCGTCATCTTTCGCGCATGAGCCAGAAGCCCTTCACCGTCGGCATCATCCAGGACGCCGCCTCCGACGACGCGGCGGCCAACGTCGACGCCGCCGTCGCGCGCATCCGCGAGGCGGCACGCCGCAGCGCGCAGATCGTCTGCCTCAAGGAGCTCTTCGACGCGCCGTACTTCTGCAAGGCGCAGCAGTGCGAGCGCTTCGACATCGCCGAGCCGATCCCGGGCCCGACGACCGACCGCATGCAGGCGCTGGCGAAGGAGCTCGAGATCGTGCTCGTCGTGCCGCTCTTCGAGCGCCAGGCGCGCGGCGTCTACCGCAACTCCGCCGCGATCATCGACGCCGACGGCACGCTCCTCGGCGTCTACCGGAAGATGCACATCCCGGACGACCCGCTCTTCTACGAGAAGTACTACTTCACCCCCGGCGACGCGGCGACCGACGACCGCCTCGACGGCATCGGCCGCGTCGCGAAGCAGGCGAGCGGGTTCCGGGTCTGGCACACTCGTTATGCGGACATCGGTGTCCTGATCTGCTGGGACCAGTGGTACCCGGAGGCGGCGCGCATCACCGCCCTCCTCGGCGCCGACATCCTGTTCTATCCCACCGCCATCGGCTGGCACCCCGCCGAGAAGGCGGAGTTCGGCCAGGCGCAGGTCGAGGCGTGGCGCACCATCCAGCGCAGCCACGCCATCGCCAACGGCGTCTTCGTCGCCTCCCCGAACCGCGTCGGCTTCGAGGCGGAGCCCGGCACGCAGGGGATCGAGTTCTTCGGCCACTCGTTCATCGCCGACCCCTTCGGCCGCATCCTCGCCGACGCCAGCACCGACCCGGCGATCCTCGTCGCGACGTGCGACCCGAAGCTGATCGAGGAGACGCGCCGCAACTGGCCCTTCCTGCGCGATCGCCGCATCGACGCGTACGCGCCGATCCTCAGCCGGTATCTGGGGGTGGCGTGAGGCATCGGCGGAAGGCGGGAGGCGGGAGGCGGGAGGCGGGCGCGCCGGACCTGCGCGACGACTTTAACGCGGGCAACGTGATCGGGCCGGTCTCGGGCACCGGCGAATCCTCGGCCGCCGGCATTCCCGACCCGGCACCCGAGGCCCTGATCGAGAAGCGCGCCGAGGAGTTCGGACTCGGCCACGAGGCCGTCGCCTCCCGCCTCCCGCCTCCCGCCTCCCGGCTCCGCATGCCCGCCGAGTGGGAGCCGCACGCGGCCACCTGGATCGCGTGGCCGCACCACGAGCCCGACTGGCCCGGCAAGCTCGCCCCGATCCCGTGGGTGTACGCCGAGATCGCCCGCGCGCTGCACCGCCACGAGCGCGTCGAGATCCTCTGCCACGACGAGGCGGTGCAGGAGGATGCGCGCAAGGCGCTCGCCGCGCACGGGGTCCGCGACAACGTGCGCCTGCACGTCGTGCCTAACGACCGCGTCTGGCTCCGCGACTCCGCCCCGACGGGCGTCGTCCGCGACGACGGCGGCGTCGAGCTCGTGAACTGGGGCTTCAACGCCTGGGCCAAGTACCCCAACTACGCCCGCGACGCGCGCGTCGGCGAGGCCGTCGCCCGCATCACCGGCCTCCCGCGCGTCGAGCCCCAGCGCCCCGACGGCCGCGGCCGCGTCGTCCTCGAGGGCGGCTCGATCGACACCGACGGCGCCGGCACCCTGCTCACGACCGAGGAGTGCCTCCTCTCCGACGTCCAGCAGCGCAACCCGGGGCTCGCGCGCGCCGACTACGAGCGCGTCTTCCAGCAGTACCTCGGCGTGCGCCAGACGATCTGGCTCGGCGAGGGCTGCGTCGGCGACGACACCCACGGCCACGTCGACGACATCGCGCGCTTCGTCGCGCCGGGGATCATCGTCCTCGCCTACGAGGAGGATCCCGCCGACGAGAACCACCGCCGCTGCGTCGACAACCTCGAGCGCCTCGACCACGCCGGCGGCGCCGTCGGCGCGCTGAAGATCGTGAAGCTCCCCTTCCCGCGCGCGGTGGAGATGAACGGCGAGCGGCTGCCGGCGAGCTACGCCAACTTCTACGTCGCCAACGGCGTCGTCCTCGTCCCGACCTTCAACGACCCCAACGACCGCATCGCCCTCGGCACCCTCGCCGAGCTCTTTCCCGGCCGCCAGGTCGTCGGCATCCACGCCGTCGACCTCGTCTGGGGCCTCGGCACGCTGCACTGCCTGACGCAGCAAGAACCGAGGGGCGAGGGTTGAGGGTCGAGGGTCGAGTGGGGACGAGGGACGAGGGACGAGGGACGAGGGACGAGGGACGAGGGACGAGGGA
>CAMLIT010000200.1 GCA_946480295.1 uncultured Gemmatimonadota bacterium | reverse complement strand
CTGGCGCGGCGCTGCCAGTCGCGGCACGCGGCGGGAAGAACATCGGCCTGGGCGGCTGGCCGGGCGCGGTGGGGCGCGGCGTGGGGCGCACCGTCGAGGCGGGGGCCGACGGCGCCGCCGGCGGGCCACTCGGGCGCGCGGCGGGCGTCGCGATCGGCGGTGGCCCAGCGGGACGAGCGGGCGTAGCGTGGGATGCCGCGGGTCCGGGCGCGCTCGTCCGCGCTGTCGGCGCGGCGGGAGGCTGTGGCGCCGACGGCGCTGGGGGCGCCGGGGGCACCGGCGGAGTGGGGCTGACTTCCGGTCGAGACGCGGTGGACGTGGCCGCGGGGAACAGAGGCGTGATGGGAGTGCCACGCGGGGCGGCCGGCGCTGGAGCCGGCGCTCCCTGGGAAGCCGGAGCCGCGGGCGGCATCGGCGGAACCGCGTGGCTGCTCACCGGAGTGGGCGCCAGCTGCGCCACGCGCGGCGCGGGGGCGGCCTGGGGCGACGCCGGCGTGGACACGCGCTGCTCCCTCCCGCCGAACTCGTCCTGGATGGACGGTCCGGAGATCGTGATCACGCCACCGCACACCGAGCAGCGCGCGCGGATCGATGCGGCCGGGAGTCTCCCCGGATCGATCCGGAAGACCGAGCGGCATTCGGGGCAGGAGACGTTCACTGGCCCTCCGCGGCGCCGAGCTTCTCGGCGCGTCCGATGGCCGGCTGTCCCTCGTTCGGCATGTCCGTGCGCCGGTCGATCGAGTACACCGAGCCGGGCAGCGTCTTCGCGTAGCTCTTCATTTCCGTCGCAAGCTCACTCACCTGCGCCGCGTGCGTGAATCGGCGGCGCTCGTTCGTCACCACGCCGATGGAGACCGTCATCAAGGGAACCCGGTGCAGCTGGCCGCGGCGATCCTTGCCGAAGAAATAGCCCGCCCGCCGATCCTGCTCCGAGTACTGATACGGGATCAATGTATCGAAGACCGAGACGATCTCCGAGCACACCTCGTTCACCGACGACACCGGGATGATGAAGATGAAGTCGTCCCCGCCGATGTGGCCGACGAATCCGTGCTCCGCGCACATCCCCTTCACCACGTCGTGCAGGATCTTGGCGAGCATGCGAATGACCCGATCGCCCTCGTAGTACGAGTAGCGGTCGTTGAACTCCTTGAAGTGGTCGAGATCCGCATAGCACATCGCGAACAGCGCGTCCTGCACCAGTTGCCGGTTCACCTCCGCCTCGATCTCGACCGCGCCGGGGAGCCTCGTCGACGGGTGGACCACCAGGTCGCGGTCGGAGCGTCGAAGCATCGCCGCGAGCCGGGCGTCGAGCTCGCAGGGCGGAAGCGCCTCGCGAATCACCTCGTCGGCGCCGGCGTCGAAGGCGGCGGCGAACGACTGGTCGGAGCTGCCCACGACGACGACGCACGGCACGACGCCGCTGTACGAGTCGTTCTTCAGCCGCCCCAGCGCCGCGAGCGCCTCCACTTCCCGCGTCCGGGCATCGAACGCGACGACCCGCGGCCGGCCGCGCAGGGCGATCGCCATCAGGTCGTCCGACGACTGCACCACGAGGACCGGCAACCCCAATCCCTGAAGCCAGCGGCTGAGGGTGGCAGGGGCTGGCTCACCGTCCGGGGAGAAGAAGATGGCGTTGGGCTTGGCCACGCGGAGCGGGGAATGGGGCGCCGACGCGCCAAGATACGCCGCCCCGGAAGTGAAGTCAAACGACGGCGCTACTACGAGTTGCGTCATCGGACCTCAGAAGAAGAAGAACGCCACGCCGAGCACCGCGTACGCGAGCAAGAGGAATGCACCCTCCAGCCAGTTGGACTCGGCGTCCCGGACGGCGGCCGAGGCCACGGCCACTGCCACCGCGATGCCCCCGATCTCGATGAGCGGGAACGCCAGGTCCATCGGCTGATGGAATACCAGTCCAAGAAAGACTAGTACGGGCGCAATGAGCAACGCTACCTGGGCGCTCGACCCCACGGCGATGCTGAGCGCCAGATCCATCCGGTCGCGGCGAGCCATCATGACCGCCGTCGCATGCTCGGCCGCGTTCCCGATGATCGGGACGACGATCAGTCCCACGAACTGCTGGGAGAGCCCCACGGCCGCGGCCGTCGGCTCCGTCACCCCCACGAGGATCTCGGAGAGCCATGCTACCGCGATGGCGCAGACGCCGAGCACGATCACGGCCCGGCGCAGCGTCCACTCCGGCGCCGACTCCCCTCCCCCCACGGCGCCTCCCGACCCGAACACGGCGCGCCTGCGCTGGAGCGAGAATACGAGCGAGAGGATGTAGCCGACGATGAGCAGCCCCGAGACGTAGTACGACATGCGTACGGTGGCGGCGTGCAGGGGATCCGGGTGGGTCGCCTGGAAGATGGCCGGCACCACCAGCCCCACGAGCGAGATCACGAGGAGCGACACGCTGACACCGGCGACCTGGGGATTGAACCTCTGCACCGGGTAGCGAACGCCCCCGGCGAGTTGCGCCGCCCCGAGCACCAGGAGCACGTTGCCGAGGATCGAGCCGGTGATGGAGGATTTCACGAGCGGCACGAGCCCGGCGCGCAGAGCGAACGCACCGATGATGAGCTCCGCCAGGTTGCCGAGCGTGGCGTTCAGCAGGCCGCCGATCACCGGGCCGGTGTGCCCAGCCAGCTCCTCCGTCGCGTTCCCCAGCTGGCTGCTCAGCGGTATGATGCCGAGCGCCGCGAACGCGAAGAGCGCCACCGGCGGGGCGTGCAGCCACTCCGCCACGATCGCGATCGGGACGAAGACGAGCAGCCAGTTCAGCGGGGCCATCGCGGGGAGCGCGGGCCGTCGTCGGAGAGCGCCGGAGCCGCGATGCCGCGCGGCCCCGGTGTCGACTGCGTGGCGGCGCTCAGAGCGGCTTCGCCTCGTCGATCAGCATGATCGGGATGTCGTCGCGCACGGGATATCGCAGACGGCAGTTCGCGCACACCAGACTGGATTCCGCCTCGCGGTACTCGAGCTCCCCCTTGCACTTGGGGCACGCCAGGATCGCGAGCAGCTGCGGCGAGAGGCTCATGACGTCCGCTCCTCGGGAAGTCGATATCCAAGCCGGTTGAGGGCCTGGGCGTTCTTGCGCCAGTTCGGCAGTACCTTCACCCACAGATCCAGGTAGACCGCGGCGTCGAGGAACGCCTCCACCTTCAGCCGCGCCGCACGTCCGATCTCCCGGATCCGCTGTCCCTTCGCGCCGATGAGAATCCGCTTCTGACTCTCGCGCTCGACGTACAGCACCGCCCGAATGTACACCGGGTTGCGCTCCTCGCGGAACTCCTCGACCGCGCAGGCGATGCTGTACGGCACCTCGTCCTCGAGCTGCTCGAGGGCGGTCTCGCGAACCAGCTCGGCGACGAAGAAGCGGAGCGTCTGCGTACTGATCTCGTCCTCGGGATACAGATACGGGCTCTCCGGCAGGAGCTGCCCGAGGCGAGCGACGAGCTCCGGCACCCCCGCGCCATCCAGCGCGGAGATGAACAGGGCCTCCGGGCAGGTCGCGGCCAGCCGCTCGCGATCCGCGGGCGCGAGCACGTCCACCTTGTTCAGGACCACGATCACGGGAGCCCGCGGCGCGCTCTCCAGTCCCGCCGCCTCGACGAGGGGGGGCGGGCATCCCTCGGTGGCATCCGCGAGATGGAGCACGACATCCGCGTCGTCGAGCGCCTGCAGCGCCGTGGCGCGCATCGCCTTCTGGAGGGGATAGCGCGGGTTGAGGAGCCCCGGCGTGTCGAGGACCACCATCTGGACATCGTTCCCGGTGGTGATGCCCACGATGCGGTCGCGCGTCGACTGCGGCTTCGGGCTGACGATGCTCAGCTTCTGGCCGACGATGCGATTGAGGAGCGTGGACTTGCCGGCGTTTGGCTTGCCGACGACGGTGACGATCCCGGCGCGAGTCATTGGCGGACCCCAAGGGGAAAAAAAGGGCCCCTGCCTCACGGCAGGGGCCCTCGAGAGGTGCCGGCGACGGCCTACTCTCCCGCGCCCTCTCGGGCGGAGTACCATCGGCGCTGTAGGGCTTAACGACCGTGTTCGGAATGGGAACGGGTGTGGCCCCTACGCTCTAGTCGCCAGCAAAGTCGTGCACGTGCGGCGCTCCGGGGTGTCACCCTCCGTGTGCTCGGCGCTGGCGTTCGAGCGCCTGGTGGCGGCTCGAGCGATGGCGCAAAGCGGAGGGCGTACAACGGATCGCTTCGTTGCGGTTGACTACGGACGTGGTAGATCGTGTAGGGCGAATCGACATGGAATCGTGCTGCTCTGCTTGCAGTTGACTCTCTGGGAGTAGTCAAGCCGCACGGGCGATTAGGA
>CAMLIT010000199.1 GCA_946480295.1 uncultured Gemmatimonadota bacterium | reverse complement strand
TGCGCAACTGGCGCCTGACGCTCGTCGCCGTGGTCGCGATCCCGCTCACGGTCGCTATCGTCTTCCTGCTGCTCGGTGCGCTGGGCCAGACGATCAACCTGATGACGCTCGCCGGGGTCGCGGCGGCGCTCGGGCTCATCGCCGACGACGCCATCGTGGTGATCGAGAACATCGAGCACTACCAGCGCTCGCGGGAGCACGCCGATCCAGCGGAGGCGAGCATCGCGGAGCTCTTCCCCGCGCTCGTGAGCTCGAGCCTGTCGACGATCGTGATCCTGCTGCCCTTCGCGCTCCTGAGCGGCGTGGTGGGCGCTTTTTTCAAGCCGCTCGCGCTGACGATGGCGCTGACGCTCGTCGTCTCCTTCCTCATCGCGCTCCTCGCGGTGCCCGTGGCGGTGAGCGTGTTCGCGCCTGCGAGGCGAGCGGAGGAGGGGCAGGCGAGCGCCGACTCGCCGGCAGTGGATCTAGCGCCGGCCGACGTGCCACCGGACATGGAGTACCAACCGACGTTCCGGGCGCGCCTTGGCCGCGCGCAGGCGCGGTTCGCGCGCGGCTACGACCGCGCCGTCGCGCTGTTCGTCGAGCGCGCCGTGATCGCCGGGGTGGCCGTGGTGGTCCTCCTGATCGCCGCCTACGTGCTCTACGGCCGTATCGGCACCGACTTCCTGCCGCACATGGACGAGGGCTCGATCATTCTCGATTACTTCACGCCCCCCGGCACGTCGCTCGCCGAGACCGACGAGATGCTGCGCCAGGCGGAGAAGGTGATCATGGCCACGCCCGACGTGGCATCGTATTCCCGGCGCACAGGGACGCAGCTCGGCTTCTTCATCACCGAGCCGAACACCGGCGACTACGTGATCAAGCTCAAGCCGAAGAAGGAGCGGCGCGACGTCGACGAAGTCATCGAGGACCTGCGCTCCCGGATCGCCGCCGTCGAGCCGGCGATCAACACGGATTTCGGCCAGTTGCTCGAGGACAACATCGGCGACCTGACGGGCGGCGCGCCGCAGCCGATCGACGTGAAGATCTTCGGCGAGGACGAGGCGGCGCTCGAGACGAAGGTGAAGCAGGTGGCGACGCAGCTCGGCGGCATCACCGGCGTGGCCGACGTCTTCAACGGCCTCACCGTCGCCGGCCCGGCGCTGACGGTGCAGGTGAAGCCGATGGCGGCCGCCACATTCGGCCTCACGACGCAGGAGGTGCACGACGCGGTGGAACCGGCGCTCGCCGGCACGCTCGTCGACTCGGTGCAGCTGAGCGACCGGGTGTATGGCCTGCGCCTCTTCGCCCCGCCAGCCGAGTCGCTGGCCGCGCTACCCGTGCGCGCGAAGACGCCGCCGACGGCGCTCGTTCCGCTCGGCGCCCTCGCGACGATCGAGACCGGCAAGCCCGAGGTGGAGATCGACCGCGAGAACCTCAAGACATACTTCGGCATCACCGCCCGTCTCGAGGGACGCGATCTCGGGAGCGCGATGGCCGACGTCCGGCAGACGATCGCGACCAAGGCGCACCTCGCGGCCGGCATGCGCGTGGAGTACGGGGGACTCTACGAACAGCAGCAGCAGTCCTTTCGCGGGCTGCTGTACGTGCTGCTCGGGGGGCTCCTGCTCGTCGCCGTCGTCGTCCTCTTCGAATTCGGCGACTGGCGCGCGCCGATCGTCACGGCGCTCTGCGCCGTGATCGTGCTCGCGGGCGTGCTCGGCGCCCTCATGCTGACCGGCCAGACCCTCAACATCTCGAGCTACGTCGGGGCGATCATGATGGTCGGCATCGTCGGCGAGAATGCGATCTTCGTGATCCACGAGGCGAAGCTCGGGCTCGCCCGCGGGCTGGAGCCGCACGCGGCCTGGGACGAGGCGGCGCATCGCCGGCTCCGCCCGGTGGCCATGACCATCCTCGCGACGGCGTTCGCCCTCGCCCCGCTGGCGCTGGCGATCGGTTCCGGCGCACAGCTGATGCAGCCGCTCGCCATCGCGGTCATCGGCGGGTTCGTGCTCTCCGGGCCGATCGTGCTGCTCGTGCTGCCGGGGCTGTATCGGTGGCTGGAGACCGTGGGCCACCGCCCGGCCCCGCCGGGCTGAGGAGGTCCGACATGCGACTCCTGGTCGCCGAGGACGACGCCCCGCTCGCCCGCTCACTCGCCAAGGGGCTGCGGGAGCGCGCCTACGCCGTGGACGTGGTGCAGGATGGCGAGAGCGCCGTGCTCCAGGCCGTGCTCAACGAGTACGACGCGATCGTGCTCGACGTGCTGCTGCCGAAGCGCGACGGCCTCGAGGTGGCGCGCGCACTGCGCGGCCGCGGCCTCTTGACGCCGATCCTGATGCTCACGGCGCGCGATCGCGTGGGGGACAAGGTCGCCGGGCTGGACGCGGGCGCCGACGACTACCTCACCAAGCCGTTCGAGCTCGAGGAACTGCTCGCACGACTGCGCGCGCTGCTTCGCCGCGGGCCGGCCATGCGGCCGGAGGTGATCGCCGTGGCCGACCTGACCATCGACACGCGCCGGCAGGTGGCGACGCGCGGCGGCCGCGTGCTCCCGCTCACCACGAAGGAGTACGCGATGCTCGAGTTCCTCGCCCGCCACGCCGGCCAGGTGGTGAGCCGGGCCGAGATCACCGGCCACGTGTGGGACGAGAACCACGACCCGTTCTCGAACGCGCTCGAGGTGTTCGTCGGGCGGCTGCGGAAGAAGGTGGACACGGGCGCCCAGACGCCGCTCATCCACACCCGCCGCGGGGCCGGCTACATGCTCGCCGACCTCTCGCCGGACGCCGCCCACGGCGAGGGCCACGCGGCGGACGAGGACTGATGTTCGCCTCCGTGCGGGCCCGCCTCACGCTGTGGCACACCGCGATCGTGGCCGTGCTCGTGTGTCTCTTCGCGGCGGCGGCGTACGGCTTCGTCGTCTACTCCAGTCGCGCGCGCACCGACACGGAGCTCACCGACGCGGTCACCGATCTGAGCGACGAGGTTCTCGCCGAGCGCCGCACCGCGCCGGATACGCGCGCGGCGGCTACCGAGGTGATTCGCGAGCTCCGCTTCCGCACCATCGCGTTCGTCGTCTATGACGCGAGCGGCCGCGTGGTCGCCGCGAGCATTCCCCGCCCACAGCCGCCCGACCCGGGGGAGCCGCCGGAGCCGCCGCTCGATCTCGGCCGTCTCTGGGCCGCCGCTCGCGGCGGCAGGGTCGCGGGCACGCGGCTCGTGTCGATCGCCGATCCGGAAGGCGGGTACCGCGCAGCCGTGGTGGGCATCCGGCCGTCGGACGGCCAGTTCACGCTCGCCGCCGCGCAGTCGCTCCACGATGAGGCGGAGACGCTGTCGGACGCGCAGCTCGCGATGGCGATCGCGATCCCGCTCACGCTGGTGCTCGCCGCGCTCGGCGGCTGGTTGCTCGCCCGGCGCAGTCTCGCGCCGATGGTCGCCATGCGCGAGCACGCGGCGGCGATCGGCAGCACGAACCTCGGCGAGCGGCTCGCTGTCGCGAATCCCGACGACGAGGTCGGCCGCCTCGCGGCCGTGGTCAACGACCTGCTGGCGCGCCTCGAGCGCGCGTTCGCCCAGCAGCGGCAGTTCATGGCCGACGCCTCGCACGAGCTGCGCACGCCGCTCACGGTCGTGCAGAACGAGGCGGCAGTCGCGTTGTCGC
Source organism: uncultured Gemmatimonadota bacterium (assembly GCA_946480295.1). The sequence goes on along the minus strand of CAMLIT010000199.1, from coordinate 681 downwards.
GCGCGGGGCGGAGCAGCGCCGAGTACGAGGACGCCCTGGTCGTAATCCGTGATGCCGCCCGCCGGCTCCGACGGATCGTGGACGACCTCTTCCTGCTCGCGCGCGCCGACGCCGGCGAGGTGCCAGTGCGTCGCGATCCGCTCTACCTGGACGAGGTCGTGGTCGACTGCGTGCGCGAAGTCCGCTCGCTCGCGCAGGCACGCGGCGTCGCGCTCATCGACGGCGAACTACCCGAGGCGCCATTCGTCGGGGACGAGGCGCTCCTGCATCGCCTGGTGGTCAACCTGCTCGACAACGCCATCAAGTACTCGCCCGCCGGTGCGGCCGTGACGGTGCGGCTCTCCCGCGAGGAGCGGCACTACCGCCTCGAGGTGGAGGACACCGGTCCGGGGATCCCGCCCGCGATCCAGTCGCGCATCTTCGACCGCTTCGTCCGCGCTGACGTCGCCCGCGGCCACGACGACGGCGACGCGCTCACGAGCGGCGCCGGCCTCGGACTCTCCATCGCCCGCTGGATCGCCGAGGCGCACGGCGGCACGCTTGCGCTCGCGCGCTCGTCGCCAGGGGGATCGCTCTTCGTGCTGACGCTGCCGATCGAGGGTCCGAGCATCGAGGGTCCGAGCGCGGTCGTTTAACCTGTCGTCAGGTAGCCGTCGCCAGCTTGTTCTCCGTGCGCAGACG
>CAMLIT010000198.1 GCA_946480295.1 uncultured Gemmatimonadota bacterium | reverse complement strand
GGCGCCGCCGCGCGTCGCGCCCCCGCCCATCTCAATCCCCGTGGCGAGCAACGGCAACGGGCACGGCAACGGCGGCGGCGAGGGGAGCGTGCTCGATCTCGTCAACCACTTCGAGGGGATCGAGGCGGCGCGCAACGGCATCGAGACCCTCCTCCGCACGCTGGTGGAGCAGGGGGCGTCCGACCTCCACCTCCGCTGCGGCGAGCCGCCGATCCTGCGCCACCACGGCGAGATGGTCCGGCTCGACGGCTGGACGCCGCTGGAGAACGACCAGCTCTTCGCGATGCTCCGCTCCATCATGCCGGAGCGCAACCGGCTGGAGTTCGCCGAGACCAACGACACCGACTTCGCCCACGAGATCCCCGGGTGCGCGCGCTTCCGCGCCAACGCCCTCAAGGACCGCATGGGCGTCGCCGCCGTCTTTCGCCAGATCCCGGCGACGGTCGTCACCGTCGAGCAGATGGGGATCACGCCCGAGGTCCAGCGCCTCTGCTACCTGACGAAGGGGCTCGTCCTCGTCACCGGCCCCACCGGGTCGGGCAAGTCGACGACCCTCTGCTCGCTCATCGACCTCGTCAACCGGGCGCGGAACGACCACGTCATCACGATCGAGGACCCGATCGAGTTCGTCCACCCGAACAAGAACTGCATCATCACGCAGCGTCAGGTGGGCGTGCACACGAAGTCGTTCAAGGCGGCGCTCCGCGCCGCGCTGCGCGAGGACCCCGACATCATCCTCGTCGGCGAACTGCGCGACCTGGAGACCGTCTCCATCGCCATCGAGACGGCGGAGACGGGGCACCTCGTCTTCGGCACCCTGCACACGACGACCGCCGCCGGCACCATCGACCGCGTCATCGACCAGTTCCCGGCCGACCGGCAGGACCAGATCCGCGTCATGCTCGCCGAGTCGCTGAAGGGCGTGATCTCGCAGACGCTCTGCAAGAAGATCGGGGGCGGGCGCGTGGCCGCGCGCGAGGTGCTCCTCTCGATTCCCTCGGTGACGAACCTGATCCGCGAGGGGAAGACCTTCCAGATCCCCTCGGTGATGCAGACGTCGAAGCGCCTCGGCATGATCACGCTCAACGACGCGCTGATCGAGCTGGTGGACGGGAAGCTCGTCGAGCCGAAGGAGGCCTACATGAAGTGCGTCGAGAAGACCGGCTTCGTGCAGATGCTGAAGAATCGCGGCCTCGACGTGAGCTTCGCCGAGAGCGACCAGGCCGCCGCGGCCAAGCCGGCGGAGGCGGCGGCCGCCAAGCCCGCCGCCGCGCGGCGATAGCGCCCCGCGAAATCGCCGCGGGCGGGCGGACCCGCCCCGCGGCTCCCGGGTATTCCTGGGACTGAACGACAACAGCGCGCGGTGGTCCCGGTCCGCGCGCTGCGAGAGTGTCAGGTGCGCCTGCTGTTGCGGCCGCTCGTGCGGCCTGGTGCACCGCTATGTTCGGGTGTCGTCGCTGCTCTGGTCGGGAGTGCTGGCGCCCGCGTGATAGTCGGGGATGTCCCGGCCATCGCCCAGTTCGCCGCGTCGTCTCTCGTACTCGTCCCGCTCGGCGTAGCCGTAGCCGCCGAGCACCTCGCCGCCGCGCATGTAATCGTGCCCGTACCCGCGCCCATGGGGGTATGCTTCGAGGGCCGGGTCGTGGGAATGATTCATGGCTCCACCTCCTGCGAAAGGCGTTTGGGGACCACGGCCGCATTGTGCGTGCCGCCCCTGGCCGGCGCAAGAGGCGTCCGCCCGACCGGGCCGGACGCGACCGTGGCACCCCCGCCATCCCCGCGGTGTCGAACGGCCGTGCTTGAATGGCCTCACCGCGTTCCGCTATACTACAAGGCTATGCAGATCCGTAACATCGCCATCATCGCGCACGTCGATCATGGCAAGACCACGCTCGTGGACAAGATGCTGCGCCAGGCCGGCGCGTTCCGCGACAATCAGGTCGTCGAGGAGCGCGTGATGGACTCCAACCCGCTCGAGCGGGAACGGGGCATCACCATCCTGGCGAAGAACACCTCCATCCACTGGCGCGACACCAAGATCAACGTCGTCGACACGCCAGGCCACGCCGACTTCGGCGGCGAGGTCGAGCGCATCCTGCGCATGGTGGACGGCGTCCTCCTCGTCGTCGACGCCTTCGACGGCCCGATGCCGCAGACGCGCTTCGTGCTGCGCAAGGCGCTCGCCCTCGGCCGCACGCCGATCGTCGTCATCAACAAGATCGACCGGCCCGGCGCCGATCCGATGCGCGTGCACGACGAGGTGCTGGACCTCTTCATCGAGCTGGAGGCCGACGAGGCCCAGCTCGACGCGCCCGTCGTCTACGCCTCGGCGCGCGACGGCGTGGCGACGATGGACCTCGACGTCCCGCCGAAGGATCTCGCGCCGCTCTTCGACGCGATCATCGAGCACGTGCCGCCGCCGCCGAGCGACGCCGCGGCGCCCTTCCAGATGCTCGTGTCGACCATCGACCACTCGCCGTACCTCGGGCGCCTCGCCATCGGCCGCATCGAGCGCGGGACCGTGAAGGTGGGCGAGCCCGTCGCGCTCCTCCCCTTCGACGTGAACCAGCGCGTCGAGCAGGGGCGGGTGACGAAGCTCTACGCGTTCGAGGGGCTCGACCGGCGGGAGATGGAGCAGGCGTCGGCGGGCGAGATCGTCGCGCTCGCGGGGCTCGAGGGCGTGGAGATCGGGCTCACCGTCACGGACCTCGAGCACCCCGAGCGCCTCGAGGGGATCGCCGTCGAGGAGCCGACCATCTCCGTCGACTTCATCGTCAACAACTCCCCCTTCGCCGGTCGGGAGGGGAAGTACGTGACGTCGCGGCAGCTCCGCGAGCGGCTGATGCGGGAGCTCGAGCGCAACGTCGCGCTGCGCGTCGACGACACCGAGTCGACCGACACCTTCCAGGTCTCCGGGCGCGGTGAGCTGCACCTCACCATCCTCATGGAGACGATGCGGCGCGAGGGCTACGAGTTCCAGGTGTCGCGGCCGCGCGTCATCACCCGCGAGGGGCCGAACGGCGAGCGCCTCGAGCCGTACGAGGAGCTGATGATCGACGTGCCCGAGGAGCACCTCGGCGTGGTGATCGAGAAGCTCGGGCCGCGGCGCGCGGAGATGATCGAGATGAAGAACCCCGGGCAGGGGATGGTGCGGTTGACGTACCGCATCCCGGCGCGCGGGCTGTTCGGGTACCGCTCGGAGTTCCTGACGGATACGCGCGGGACCGGGATCATGCACCATCGCTTCCTCGACTACGGCGCGTGGGCGGGACCGCTCGCGGGGCGCATGCGCGGCTCACTCGTGTCGATGGAGAATGGCACGATCGTCGCGTTCGCGCTCGGCAACCTGCAGGAGCGCTCGACGCTGTTCGTGCGCCCCGGTGATGCCGTGTACGAGGGCATGGTCGTCGGCGAGAATTCGCGTCCGGGGGACATGGACGTGAATCCGACCAAGGAGAAGAAGCTGACGAACATGCGCAGCAAGGCGAGCGACGAGAACGTGCAGCTCGAGCCGCCGCGGGAGTTGACTCTCGAAGGCGCGCTGGAGTATATCGAGGACGATGAGCTGATCGAGGTGACGCCGCAGACGATCCGTCTGCGCAAGCGCTTCCTCAGCACCTCGGATCGGAAGAAGCAGTCGCGGGACGCGAAGCGCGAGCGCGCCTCCGTCTGACGCGGATCCTCGCTCCAATTCACCGCAAGGAGACCCTGGCAATGTCGGACGTGTTCGAGTCGTCGGTGCTGTCGCTGTCCCCAGCGCGCGATGAGGACGAACTCGACGAGGTGGAATTCGACGACGAGTTCGACGAGGAGGACGACCTCGACGACGACGAGGTGGACTTCGACGACGACGAAGACGACGAGGACGACGAGGACGAGGACGACGAGGACTTCGACGACGAGGACGAGGGTCTCGACGACGAGGATCTCGAGGACGAGGACGAGGACGAGGACGAGCTCGACGAGGAGTTCGAGGACGAGCTCGTCGATCTGGACGACGCGTACGACGACGGCGAGGACGACGAGGATCGGCCGTCGCGCTCCGGACGTTACGATGAGTAGCGAGGGGTGTGGTGAGGTGGTGCGAGCGCCCTTGATTTCGAAGTAGGAGCGACTATACTTCGCGTTCCCCCGAGCAGGGGGTGAACGAAACGCTGTTTGACAATCGATGTTGTTGATCGTGCGATGGCTCTCGATGAACCGCTGCTCTCGTGGTGGCGGGGAGAGATTCGAACACGAGTTCAATGATTCCGGACGCGAACTTTTCGACTTCGCGTCGGAAGGTCGCGTTCGGCGAGCTACATCAAACACTTCTTGGAGAGTTTGATCCTGGCTCAGGACGAACGCTGG
>CAMLIT010000197.1 GCA_946480295.1 uncultured Gemmatimonadota bacterium | reverse complement strand
AGGTGCTCAACGCCATCCTCAACCCGACTGTTGCATCGACCGGTTGAGACCACCCGCCGATTCGCACGATCGTCGTTCAATTCGCGACTGCTCTCTGGAGGCAGGATGGGTAGAGGGGCCAGCGACGACGCGAGGAGTTGGCGGGAAAGCCCCTCGCGCCAGCGGTCGGCCCGAGTTCCGGTCCCCTCCCGGCTCACGCCATCCGTCTCGATCCGCGGTCTCCGTGGAATCCGTGTCGGCTCGCTCGAAGCCAGCTCGGTGGAGAGACCAGCGGCGGCGCGAGGAGCCCTGACGTGGCGAGGAACCCCACGCGACCCGCGTCCCGCGCCCCGCAAATCACGAAGCCCCCGTACCCGTAGCATCGCTGCGAGTAGCGGGGGCTCCGCTTCCGCCGGTAGCTGCCGCCGCACCAGTTCGACCCCACGCGATGCGTGTTTGCGCGACAGCCTTGCCCTCGTCGGACGAACCCGACTCAGGTGCTCCCGGAGACCCTGGGGAGCTTCAGTTGTGACCAGCGACCTCACAACCGCGCACCGGTGGTCGAGCGCCCGATGCGCTGCCTTCCGACGGCGTCCCGTGAGAAAGCCCCGTTCCGCGTGCGTGTTCGTGCGCGGAACGCAGGGTGAATATCGCTCTCCGCCGGGATGCGAGCCATACGGCAAATGCCGATCGTCGGTACGGGCGATGCCGACCGACGCGGCTTCTCGATCGGCTCCCCCTCGCTGCAGATTGCTGTCGTGAACGAACCGATATGGGACGACGGCGAGTGGGCGCCGCTTCCGGCGCTCACGACGGACGCCGAGGCCGATGTCTGCGTCATCGGCCTCGGCGGATCGGGGCTGGCGTGCATCCTGGAGCTCCTCGCGCGCGGACGACGCGTCATCGGGCTGGATGCCGGCGTGGTCGGCGGCGGCGCAGCCGGACGCAACGGCGGATTCCTCCTCGCCGGCGCGGCTCCCTTCTACCACGACGCGGTCGCCGCCTACGGCCGCGACCGCGCGCGGGCGATGTACCGCCTGACCCTCGCCGAGATCGACCGGCTCGCCGCCGAGCTGCCCGGCATCGTGCGCATCGTCGGCTCGCTGCGCATCGGGCTCTCCGCCGCGGAGCGGGACGACTGCGCGGCCCAGCTCGCGGCGATGCGCGACGACGATCTCCCCGTCGAGCCCTACGAGGGCACTGAGGGAATGGGCCTGCTCATGCCGGCGGACGGGGTCGTGCAGCCGCTCGCCCGCTGCCGCACGCTCGCCCGCCGCGCCGTCGCGGCAGGCGCACGATTGTTCGAGCACTCCGCGGCGGCGCTCGACGCGGGCGACGGCCGCGTGCGCGTCGGCTCGGCCGTCGTGCGCTGCGACCAGGTAGTGGTCGCGGTGGACGGGCGTCTCGATCGCGTCCTCCCCGAGCTGGCGTCGCGCGTCCGCACGGCGCGGCTGCAGATGCTGGCCACGGCGCCGACGCCGGAGGTCCACTACCCGCGTCCCGTGTACGCGCGCTACGGCTACGAGTACTGGCAGCAGCTTCCCGACGGACGCGTCGCGCTCGGCGGCTTCCGGGACCACGGCGGCGACGCGGAGTGGACCACGGAGGCGCTACCCTCCGACGTCATCCAGGACGCCCTCGAGCACTTCCTGCGCGACCAGCTCGGCGTCACCGCGCCGATCACCCATCGGTGGGCGGGCGCGGTCGGCTACACGCGCGATGCGCTGCCGGTGGTGGAGGAGGTCCGGCCGGGCGTATGGGCGATCGGCGGCTACTCGGGGCACGGCAACGTGATCGGGTCGCTGCTGGGGCGGGCGGTGGCGCGGCGGGTGGCGGGGGAGGTCGTCGATGACGTGGTGACGGTCTTCTCCTGAGGGACGCGGGACGCGGGACGCGTCGCAGACGTCATTGGTCGTTGGTTCTTCGTCGTTGGCGAGCCGCTCGGGAGGCTACCACAGCCGCCGCGAGCGGCTCGCCAGGAACGAATGACCAACGGCCAAGGGCGAAGTTGCTCGACCCTCGACACTCGACCCTCGCCCCTCGTCTGGCCAACTGCTTGCACGCGCCGGCCGGCATGATGCGATCCTTTTTCCGGCCGCACGCCCAGCGCGCGGCCCTCGTCGCCAGCGCGGTCGCGGTGGTCGCGGCCGCCTGCTCGCATGCCGCGCCCGCCGTGAAGCCGCAGGTGCAGCGGAGTCCGTTCGACGTCGATTCCGTGGCCAGCCTCTGCCTGCACGGGGACACGACCGCCGTCCAGCTGCTGAACCGGAACACGGGGGCGCGTCGCGACGAGCAGTGGGTGATCTCGCCTCGTGGCGACGTCGTGGATGCGCGCACCGGGCGGATCGTGATGGACAGCCTCGAGGCGGAGCGCTTCAGCTATCGCGCGATGATCGACCAGCAGCGTGCGCTGGTGGCGAAGATGACCGACCTCGCCCAGAAAGCCGGCCAGCCGGTGCCGCCCGATCCGAATTGCCATGAAAGCTAGGGTTGAGGGGCGAGGGGCGGGGTCGAGACGCGGGTTGGTGGGCTATTAGCCAGCAACTAGTGCCGAGCAGTAACGCCCGTCCTCGGTCCTGATTCCTATCTCACTATTTCCTGCCCTCTCGACCCTCGCCCCTCGCCCCTCGACCCTGTTCTTCCCCCTGGCCAGCCGTCCCCCGACATGCCAGGTTACAGGGGCGATGCCGCTCGCGGCTGATGCCCGCTACGCCCTGCTCTTCCTCCTCGGAGGTGCCACCGTGCCGACCCACGACGCGGTACCCAAGGACTGGATGCGGCTCGAGATCGTGATCGCGGCATTCCACGACGAGTTCGGCGTCTGGCCAACGCGAGCCCGGTTGGCGCAGAGCGCCCGGGAAGAGATCCGGCACTATCTCGGAGAGGAATCGTACGCGGCATTCATGCGCAAGCTCGCGCCCCTCGGCGACGGGGAGGACGGCTCGGACGAGCCGGTCGTCGTCGCCGACGAGGGCGGCCATCTCATGTCGTACGACGACGTGGCGTGGAGCGGATGGCGAATAGAGGGAGCACAGTTCCTCGGGGACACGCCCCCCGAGATGAGCGCCTGACGCTGGACGCCCTCGTCGCGACGACGCGCGAGCGGTTCGTCGCGCAGTTCGGACGCGAGCCGCGCCTCGCCGCGGCGCCGGGCCGCGTGAACCTGATCGGCGAGCACACCGACTACAACGACGGCTTCGTGCTGCCGATGGCGATCGAGCGGCACGTCGCGATCGCCTTCGCGCCGCGCGACGACGACCGGCTGGTGGCGCACTCGCTGGAGTTCGGCGAGACGCACGAGCGCGCGATCGGGACGCTGACCCCGCCAGGCGGCAGCGGCTGGATGGACTACGTCGCGGCGGTCGCGTGGGCGCTGCGCGATGCCGGGCACCAGTTGCGCGGCGTGGACATGGTCGTGCACGGCGACGTCCCCGTCGGCGCGGGCCTCTCCTCGTCGGCGGCGCTGGAGCTGGCGGCGGCGCGGGCGCTCACGGCGGCCGCGGACGTGCCCTGGGACGCGGTGGCGATGGCGTTGATCGCGCAGCGTGCCGAGCGCGCGTACGTGGGCGTGCAGTGCGGGATCATGGACCAGATGGCGAGCGCGGTCTCGCGCGCCGGCTGCGCGCTGCTCCTCGACTGCCGCACGCTGGAGAGCTCGGCGGTGTCGATCCCCGACGGCGCGGTGGTGGTGGTGATGGACACGGGCGCGCGCCGCTCGCTCGCATCGAGCGCGTACAACGACCGCCGCGCCGCGTGCGAGGCGGCGGTGCGCGTGCTCCAGACGATCGATCCCTCGGTCCGCGCGCTGCGCGACGCTTCGGTCGAGCTGCTCGCGTCGGCGCGCGACCGGATGGACCCGGTGGTGTACCGGCGCGCGCTGCACGTGGTGGAGGAGTGCGGGCGGCCGCGCCGCCTCGCCGACGCGTTCGCCGCCGGCGACCTGGCGAAGGCCGGGCGGCTCATGAACGAGTCGCACGAGAGCCTGCGCGTGCTCTACGAGGTCTCGTGCGCGGAGCTGGACCTCATCTGCGAGCTGGCGCGGGAGCATCCGGCGTGCTTCGGCGCGCGGATGACCGGCGCCGGCTTCGGCGGCTGCGCCATCGCCCTCGTCGAGCGCGACGCCGCCGACGACTTCATCGCACGCGTGCACCCCGCGTACGAGGCGAAGGCGAAGCTGCGGAGCGCGTTGTTCGCGTGCAGGCCGGTGGAGGGGGCGAGGGTGCTGGAACGGTGAGGGTCGAGGGTGTAGGGTCGAGGGTCGAGAAGGGCAGGAACTAGTGGATAGGAATCAGGAGCTGGAAAGGGCATCACTGCTCGGCAATAGTCGCTAGTGGACTGTTCCTGAAGTGACGATAGCATCCGAGGTGGGGTCCGTCGTAG
>CAMLIT010000196.1 GCA_946480295.1 uncultured Gemmatimonadota bacterium | reverse complement strand
TGTACAGCTTCGGCCACTGCAACGGCTGGTAGGCGCCGTTGATCGCCGCGATCGCGTCGTCCTTCGTCTTGAAGAAGTTCGCCGAGTTGATCGAGTCGGGGGGCTCGGTGTCCAGGAGCCCCTGGCACCCGGTGAGCATCACCGCCGCCAGGATCTCGGCGAGAAGTCTGCGCGAGTTCATGAGAGCTTTCCTCGAGTGACTGGTTCGCATGGCCGGGTGCTCAGAAGCCGAGGTCCACGCCGACGTTCATCGTCCGCGTGACGGGATAGACGCTGTTGTCGATGCCGTCGATGCCGACTTCCGGATCGAAGCCGCTGTAGCGCGTGAGCGTCAGCAGGTTGCGCCCGCCGACGTACACGCGCGCCGACGCCGCGTTGAGTCGCGACGTGAGCTTGCTCGGGAGGGTGTAGCTCATCGTCAGCTCCTTGAGCCGCACGTAGGAGCCGTCCTCGACGTAGCGGTCGGAGACGCGCGTGTTGCCGTTCGGGTCCCCGAAGACGGCGCGCGGCATCGTGTTGCTCGTGCCCGGACCCGTCCACCGGTGCTCGACGTCGGTGGTCTGGTTCCGCGCCGACGACATCCCCTCGGTCCAGATGCGGTTGGCGTCGAAGATCTGGTTGCCGACCACGCCGTGGATCATCGCGTGCACCGCGAAGTTGCCGAAGCTGACGCTGTTCCCCAGGCCGAAGGTGAAATCGGGGTTGGGGTTCCCGATGAAGGTGCGGTCGGCGTCGGTGATCACGCCGTCGTTGTTCAGGTCCTTGAAGCGGATGTCGCCCGGCGAGGTGCGGTTGTATGGGTCCGCGCCCGGCACCTGCACCGCGTACGCGTCCACCTCCTGCTGGTTCTGGAAGATGCCGTTGGTCACGAAGCCGTAGAACGCGTTCATCGGCTGCCCCGCCTGGAGCCGGCCCACCGTGTAGTTGAAGTCGATCGAGCCGACGGGGATCGGGATCGTGTCGTTCAGGCTGAGGACCTTGTTCCGATTGAGCGAGAAGACGAAGTCGGTGGTCCAGTTGACGCGGCCGCGGAGGTTGTCCGTGGACAGCGAGGCCTCGAAGCCGCGGTTCTGGATCTTCCCGGCGTTGATGTACGGCGTGACGATGTCGGAGTAGCCCGTGGTGACCGGCACCGACATCGGCACGAGCATCCCCATCGTGTTCTTCAGGTAGCCGTCGAGCGACAGCCGCACGCGCTTGGCGAAGCCGGTCGCGTCGAGCCCCACGTCGAACTGCTTGACCGTCTCCCAGTGCACGTTCGGGTTCGGCATCACGTTCGGCACGACCGCGCTCACCAGCGTGTTGCCGAAGTTGTACTGCACCGTCTGGAGCGCCGAGGCGAAGGCGTAGTTGCCGATCTCCTGGTTTCCCGTCTCGCCGTATCCGGCGCGCAGCTTCAGGTCGTCCACGAAGCTGGACTTCGGGAAGAAGCTCTCGTTCGACACGCGCCAGGCGCCGGCGAGGGAGGGGAAGAGCCCCCACTTCCGGCCGGAGCCGAAGCGCGAGGAGCCGTCGCGGCGCAGCGTCGCCGTCAGCAGGTACCGGTCCGCGTACGAGTAGTTCGCGCGGCCGAGGAAGGAGAGGAGCCCCCACTGCGACTCGTCGCCGCCCAGCGTCGGCGTCGAGATGCCGTTCGACAGCTCCTGCGTGCGATCGCTCTGGAAGCCCTGCACCGAGCCGTTCATGTACGAGTAGCTGTTGGACTGCGCGCTCGTGCCGGCCATCAGCTTCACGTCGTGCACGCCACCGAAGCGGCGCGCCCAGGTGAGGGTGTTGTCCGTCAGCCAGGTCGTGCTGCGGTTGTACTGCTCGAAGAGGTACGACTGCTCCTGGGGGCTCGGCTGCCAGTCGTACTTCGGCGACCAGGTGCGCGAGTTCCACAGGTTCGCCTGGAGGCCGAGGTTGCTGCGGAAGCTGAGGTGGTCGGAGAGCGTCAGGTCGCCGTGCACGGAGCCGATCAGGTTGTAGCCGCTCGTGCTGTTCTGGATCAGCAGCGCCTGGCCGATCGGGTTCACGATGTCGCCGACCCATTCGGAGCGGCCGACGGGGCCCGAATACGTTCCGTCCGGGTTCAGGATCGGCTGCGTCGGCTGCGCGCCCATCGCCGCGCGGATGTCGTAGCTCCCGCTGCGATTCACGTCGTGGTTGAGCGTCAGGTTGTTGCCGAACGAGAGCCAGTCGCGGACGTGCGAATCGGAGTTGAGCTGGACCGTGTAGCGGTCGAAGCCGGTGTTGAGGATCACGCCGTCCTGGCGCAGCGCGCTTCCCGAGACGTAGAGATGCGACCGGTCGCCGGCGGCGGCGTACGACGCCGTCGCGCTCCGGATCGGCGCGTCGCCCATCAGCGCGCCGAGCCAGTCCGTTCCCCGCCCGAGCTTCGCCGGGTTCGCGAACGCCGGGTTCGTCGGCCGCCCCGCGTTCTGCATGATCTCGTTGTGCAGCTTCGCGAACGATGCCGCGTCGAGCATGTGCACCTGGTGCGCGACCTGCTGCGTGCCGTCGTACGCGTGGAGCGACCAGCCGCTCTGGCTCCCGCGCTTCGTCGTGACGATGACCACGCCGTTGGCGCCGCGCGCGCCGTAGATCGCCGTGGCCGACGCGTCCTTCAGCACCTCGACGGAGGCGATGTCCCCCGGATTGAGCTCGTTCAGCCCGGACATCGTCGGCACGCCATCGATGACGATGAGCGGGTTGCTGTTGCCGATCGTCGTGATGCCGCGGATGCGGAAGGTGGCGTCGGCGCCGGGGACGCCCGACGACGTCACGTCGAGCCCCGCCGCGTGCCCTTCGATCGCCTGGCTCACGCTCGCCGCCGGCACGCTCGCGATCTCCGAGCCCTGCACCGACGAGATGGAGCCGGTGAGGTCGCGCCGCTCCTGCGTGCCGTAGCCGATAACGACCACGTTCTCGAGCATCGCCGCCGTGCGCTCCAGGATGAACTGCACCGTCGCCGTCGCGCCCTCCGCCACCGTGACCGTCTGCCGCTGCGGCGTGTACCCGAGCATCCGCACCTGCACGGTGTGCACGCCGTCCGCGACGCCGCTCACCGTGAACCGGCCGTCGGCGCCGGTCCTCGCCGCGAGCGGTTTGTCGTCGATTCCGACTAATGCGCCGGCGACGGGCGACCCGGTGACCGCGTCGGTGACCCGCCCGCTGACCGTGCCGACCACGTCGTCCGCCTGCGAGTGCAGCGGGCGGAAGATCGTCACGTCGCCGTTGCGCGACACGCTGAGCTGCAACGCGGTGTGGCGCAGCGCCTCGCGCACCGCCGCGATCGGGTCGATCGCGGTCGCGTGCAGGGTGACGCGCCGTCCGGCGGGCAGCACGTCGGGGCTGTAGGTGAGCCGCAGGCCGCCGAGGCGCGCGATCTCGCCGAGCGCGCGCTCCAGCGGCGCGTCCTCCAGGTCGAGGTCGATCGTGCGGCGCTGGGACTCCGGCTGCTGCGCGTCGGCGCGCGTCGCGGACGCGTAGGTCGACTCGGCGGGCCCCGTCGTGCTGGGCTCCTGCGCGTGGGCCACGACCGCGAGGAAGGAGGGCGCCGCGAGCTGAAGCCACGCGGCGATGGCCAGCGTGCGTCGGCAGTTCAAACCCATGCTCGTCTCCAGAGGAAGAGAGGCCGGCGGGAGGGAGAGCAGCAGCTCCCGACCGGGCGATCGAAAACGTCTACGGGACAATCACCGTCGTGTCGCCACGCTGCTCGCGGCGGGCGCCGAGGGCGAGCGTGATCTTCTCGAGCGCCGCCGCCAGCGGGACGTCGCCGGCCGTCGTCGAGATCCGCCGCGCCGCGAGGCGCGGATCCTCCACCTTCAGCTCCACGTCGTACCACCGCCCGAGCGCGGCCAGCGCCTCCGTCAGGGGCCGGTCGTGCAGCACGAGCACGCCGCGCATCCAGGCGAAGTGCGAGTCCGGGGACTCGTCCCGCCCCACGGCGACGATGCCGTCCGCGCCCACCTCCCCGACCTCTCCCGCGCCGATCGCCACCTCGCGCCCAGCCCCCCGCCCGCCGCGGAGCGCCACGCGCCCCTGGGCGACCGCCACTTCCACGCGCGGGCTCTCGGGATAGGCGCTGACCACGAACCGCGTGCCGACGTCGCGCGCCGTGATCCCGTCGCGCACGCGCACGAGGAAGGGGCGCGCCGGATCGTGCACGACGTCGAAGTACGCCATGCCACGCAGCTCGATCGTGCGCGTCGGCCCGTCGAACGCGGCGGCGTAGCGGATCGAGGACTCCGCGCCGAGCCGCACGCGGGAGCCGTCCGGCAGCACCGCCTCGCGCGTCCCGCCGCGCGGCGCCGACAGCTCGGCCATCGCCGGCGCACGCGGCGTCCGGTGCGCGAGCCGCCAGGCCAGCCAGGGCGCGAGGAGCAGCGCCGCGAT
>CAMLIT010000195.1 GCA_946480295.1 uncultured Gemmatimonadota bacterium | reverse complement strand
GCTCCAGGCGGCGCTCACGGAGGTGCGCTCGCTCCAGGAGATCCTGCCGATCTGCTCGTACTGCAAGCGCATCCGCGACGACGAGGACTACTGGCACAGCGTCGAGGCGTACTTCGCGCGCCACGGCACCACGCGGTTCAGCCACAGCATCTGCCCCTCCTGCTTCGAGCGGGAGGTCCAGCCGCAGCTCGACGCGCTCGACGCGCCGTAGCCGCGCTCAGGGCTCGAGCGAGCCCGCGTACGCGGCGGCGGCGATCATGTCCTCCAGCGTGAGCGCCGCTGCCTCCGCGCGCATGAGCGCGGCGTTCGCGCCGCTGCGCGCGCCGGTACGGAACCCGACGAGCTGCCGCATCATGTACGTCGGCGAGCGCCCGGCGAGCGGCGGCGCCGTCGTGAGGCCGTGCAGGCCGGGGCCGTGGCAGCTCTCGCAGCTCTTCGCCCCCGCCACCCCCCGCTTCGCCAGCGCGCGTCCGCGCGCGAGGCTCCCCGTCGGCACGTAGGCGACGTAGCGCGCCATCGGATCGTGCAGCTCGTGCCGGCGCAGCTCGAGCGGGTACTCGATGATGCGCGCGCCGAGCGGCTCCGTCTCGTTCCCCGGCAGCCGCGTGTACAGCCCGTTGAGCGCCATCGTCCTCGGCACGACCTCCGCTTCCACGACGCGCGACATCCGGCGCGCGCGCACCCCCGAGAAGTAGCGCGCCGCCTCCTCGAGCTCCGCGTCGGTCACGCTGTCGGCGATCAGCCGCATCCCGACCGACGGCGCGAACGGCGCGGGGGACGCGCTTCCTCGCGCGCCCGAGCGCATGTCGCGGATCTGCTGGACGATGTAGTCGTGCGGGAGCCCCGCGACCATCGCGTTCTCCGGACGTCCCTTGCCATCGGCCAGATGGCAGAACCCGCACGCCATCACGGCGGGACGTCGCCCGTGCGTCACGATCGCGGGCGGCGTGCCGTGCGTCGCGGGATTCCAGTCGGCGATGTCGAAGCCGTTGCGCGCGTGCCCGATGCTGAATGTCGCGCGGCTCGTCGGCAGCGTCACGCGCTCGCTCGTGTCCGGGCCGAGGGTGGCCGGCGCCTTCCCCGCGCCGAGCACGGGGAACGCCCACGCCGGCACGGCGAACGTGGTGTCCAGCGCCGCGCGCTGGTGCGGCGCCTGCGCCCGGAGCGGCGCGAGCGCGGCGACGGACGCCGCCGCGAGCAGACGGACGACGCTGCGCGAGAGGAAGGTGGTCATTCCGTGGCGTGGAGTGAGGAACGAGGGAAAGAGGGGGGACCAACGCCGGTGTCATCCCGAGCGGAGCGCGCAGCGCGGAGTCGAGGGATCTGCACCTCGCCGGAACATCGCGCGCGAACCCGGGCTCCGCCATTCCCGCCGAGCACCGCTCGGCTCGCCTCCCGCCGCACCCGCGTCAGGCGAAGCCCCCACTCCCGCCGCACCCCGCTCGACTACCTTTATGGTCTCCTATGACCAAACGCGACGACGCCCTCGACTACCACGCGCGCGGACGCCCCGGCAAGATCGCCGTCGTCCCGACCAAGCCGCTCACCAACCAGCGCGACCTCTCCCTCGCCTACTCGCCAGGCGTCGCCGAGCCCTGTCTCGCGATCAAGGACGACCCCGACCTCGCCTACCGCTACACCGCCCGCGGCAACCTCGTCGCCGTCGTCACCAACGGCACCGCGGTGCTCGGGCTCGGCAACATCGGCGCGCTCGCCGGCAAGCCCGTCATGGAGGGCAAGGGGAATCTCTTCAAGCAGTTCGCCGACATCGACGTCTTCGATCTCGAAGTCGGCTCCGAGAATCCGGACGACGTCATCCGCTTCTGCCAGCTCCTCGAGCCCACCGTCGGCGGGATCAACCTCGAGGACATCAAGGCGCCGGAGTGCTTCTACATCGAGGAGACGCTCCGGAAGACGATGAGCATCCCGGTCTTCCACGACGACCAGCACGGCACCGCCATCATCTCCGGCGCCGCGCTCCTCAATGCGCTGGAGCTCGTCGGCAAGGAGATCGGCACGATCAAGGTCGTCTTCTCCGGCGCCGGCGCCGCGGCCATCAGCACGGCCGAGCACTACGTGCGGCTGGGGGTGAAGCGCGAGAACATCATCATGTGCGACCGCGCCGGCGTCATCTTCGAGGGGCGAAAGGAAGGGGACATGGACCCCTACAAGGCGCGCTTCGTGAGCAAGACCAAGGCGCGCACCATCGCCGACGCGCTCGTCGGCGCCGACGTCTTCGTGGGCCTCTCGGCCGCCGGCGCCGTGACCCGCGAGATGGTGGCACAGATGTCGGCGCGCCCGATCATCTTCGCCCTCGCCAACCCGGTTCCGGAGATCACCCCGGACGAGGTGCGCGCCGTGCGTGACGACGCCATCATCGCCACGGGCCGCAGCGACTATCCGAACCAGGTCAACAACGTCCTCGGCTTCCCGTTCATCTTCCGCGGCGCGCTCGACGTGCGCGCCACCGAGATCAACGAGGAGATGAAGATGGCGGCCACGCGCGCCCTCGCCGCGCTGGCGAAGGAGAGCGTCCCCGACTCGGTCGCCGCGCTCTACGGACTGCGCAACGTCCACTTCGGGCCGGAGTACATCATTCCCTTCCCGTTCGATCCGCGCGTGCTGCTCGTCGTCGCCCCCGCGGTCGCGTGGGCGGCGGTCGCGAGCGGCGTCGCCACGGAGTTCATCGACCTCGAGGGCTACCGCGAGCGGCTCGAGGTGCGCCTCGGCCGCGCGCGCGGGCTCGTGCGCGGCCTCATCAACCGCGCGATCCGCGATCCGAAGCGCATCGTCTTTCCCGAGGGGGACGAGCCGAAGATCATCCGCGCCGCCTCGATCCTCGTCGACGACGGCATCGCGCAGCCGGTCCTGCTCGGCGACCGCGTGACGATCGAGGACGTCGCCGCGCTTCACCGCATCCCGCTCGACGGGATCACGATCGAGGACCCGTCCACCTCGCCGCGCCGCGAGGAGTATGCGCACTACATGTGGCAGCTCCGCCAGCGCAAGGGCCTCTCGCTCGACGAGGCGCGCCGCCAGCTCTACAACGGCAACTACTTCGGCTCGTGCATGGTCGCCCGCGGCGACGCCGACGCACTGCTCTCCGGCGTGACGATGCACTACCCGGAGACCATCCGTCCCGCGCTCCAGGTGATCGGGGCGCACCCGAGCGCCAAGGTGGTGAGCGGCATGTACATGCTCGTCACCGAGCGGCACGTCGTGTTCTGCGCCGACACCACGGTGAACATCGACCCGACGGCCGAGCAGGTGGCGCAGATCGCCTTCGCGGCGAGCCGGATCACCCGTACGCTGGGCATCGTGCCGCGCATCGCCATGCTGTCCTTCTCCAACTTCGGGTCGGTCAAGCATCCCGACGCCGAGAAGATGGCGCGCGCGGCGCAATTGCTGCGTGAGAAGGACCCGTCGCTGGTGGTGGATGGCGAGATGCAGGCCGATACCGCCTTCGACCCGGTGATCCTGCACCGCGACTACCCCTTCAGCATGCTGAAGGAGCAGGCGAACGTGCTGATCTTCCCCAACTTGAGCGCCGGCAACATCGCCTACAAGTTGGTGCATCACCTCGGCGGGGCCACGGCCATCGGGCCGATCCTCGTCGGCATGCGTCGCCCCGTGCACGTGCTCGAGCGCGGCGCCGACGTGCAGGACATCGTGAACATGGCCGCCGTCGCCGTCGTCGACGCGCAGGAACGCTCGCGCCACTCCGAGCCGCTGTTCGCCGCCGTACCGGGACCGGCACCCACTCCAACCGCGCTCTCGAACGCCTGACCGCATGTCCGACGCACGCCTCGACGCCCTGGGGCTGCGCCCCCGCGGAACGGTCCACTGGAATCTCACGGCGGCCGAGCTGATCGAGCACGCGGTCAAGCTCGGCGAGGGGCAGCTCTCGGATGCCGGCGCGTTCGCCGCGATCACCGCGCCACACACCGGACGCTCCCCCGACGACAAGTTCTTCGTGAAGCGCCCCGAGACGGAGGCCGACGTCGACTGGGGCGCCGTCAACCGGCCGATGGAGCCCGCGCACTTCGACGCGCTCCTCGCCGACGTGCAACAGTGGCTCGGCGAGCGAGAGCAGCTCTTCGTGCAGGACGTCTTCTGCGGCGCCGACCCCGCCTACCGGCTCGCCGTGCGCTACGTGTCGCCGAGCGCGTGGCACGTCGCGTTCGTGCGCAACATGTTCATCCGCCCGCTCGAGGAGCAGCTCGCCGGGTTCGCGCCCAACTTCACGGTGCTCCACGCGCCCGACATGCAGGCCGATCCGGCGAAGCACGGCACGCGCAGCGGCACCTTCGTCGTGCTCGACCTCGCGCGCCGCATGATCCTGATCGGCGGCACGCGCTACGCCGGTGAGCTCAAGAAGGCGATGTTCACCGTGATGAACTACTACATGCCGAAGCAGGGCGTGCTCTCCATGCACTGCTCGGCCA
>CAMLIT010000194.1 GCA_946480295.1 uncultured Gemmatimonadota bacterium | reverse complement strand
CGCCGTGACGATCAGCAACTGACGCGCGGCGGTCGCACGGACCGCGCGTCCGACGTGGGACGCACGACGATCCGGTTCCGGGAGGCAGCAATTCCCGGAGCCGGATCGCTTCGCGCCGGACGACGGGCACCGCGTCGCGCCCGCGCCGGAACGAGTACGGGAGCGGCCGCTACGCGCTCGTCGGGGCCAGACCGGAAGCCGCGGAGGGTTGCGACTCCGCGGCGCGGCGCGCCTCGAGGATACGATGGGTGAGATCGAACGCCGCGAGCGCGAGGAAGCCGAACGCGGCGTAGAACTCCCAGATCTCGTCGTCGAACTGGGTGTAGTAGCCCCACAGCGAGAGCGGCGAGAAGCCGAGGGTCCCGAAGCGCACGCCGACGACGACCCACGCCGCCAGCCCCAGCCCGTAGATGCGCGCCACGAACGGGTCCACGAGCGGCGCGCCGAGCCGACGCAGCAGCACGCGCCAGGCGGGGGCGCGCTGGAGGAGCCACGGGACCAGGAGGCAGCACGTCGTCGTGAAGAGGAAGAACGCGTTCTCCGCCACGCTGATGCTGCCGACGTCGTGGAGATTGAGCTCGTGCTGCTTGTTCGCGGCCAGCGCCGCCGGCGTGTGGAAGTGGAAGATCCGCTGCCCCCAGCTGGCTTCCTCGCCGCCGCACATGATGCACAGCGCGATCAGCGGCAGGTAGGAGAGGAGGCTGCCCCATCGGCGCTGGCGGCGGCCGATGAACAGCGTCGCGAGGGCGCACAACGCGGCGCCGAACCAGCTCAACGCGGAGCCGGCCTCGATGATGCCGCCCTCCTGGATCCACGTGGCGAACGCGGTCTCGCTCGTGAAGGCGATGACCACGGACGACACGGCGATCGCGCCGGCGATGACCGTGAGGAGCATCGCGAGGCCGCCGGGCGTGGCACCGAGCGTCTCGTCCGGACCGGCGTCCGCCGTCATCGCCCGCACGCGTGCATCGATCCGCTCGATCAGCCGCTCGAGCGGGTCACGGAACACCACCGCGACGGCGAGCGCCAGCAGCGCCAGGACGCAGGCGACGCGCACCTCCGTGAACGAGCGCGCGAGGCCGTGCGCCGTCCGGTGGTGCTCGAAGGGCGGATAGAAGGTGAGCGCCAGCACACCGGCCGGCACGAGGTCCAGGACGGCGAACGTGACCAGTGCGAGTCTGAAGGCTCGGTTCCGCATGGGTCTCTCCTGAGTGAGCGCTGCGTCGCGGCCCAGGGCACAATGCAGTGCTCGTGCTGCGGAACGAGTGGGCAATTAAGTGTTTGCAAACGCATGCATTACGCGATCGCGATGGTGACCTGGATCACTCTGTCTTGTGCGTGACAGACTACACATCTGAGGCTCCGCCGCCACACTGACACGCCGCGACCCCGCTCCGGGGTCAGGCGCCGGCCGGCTCGCCGCGCTCGCGAGTCATGCCGCGCACGTAGAGGCGGTACACGCCGGGGAGCGCCACGCGCAGGGTCTCCTTGAACCGTCGTACCGCCATCGCCCGGCGCCACCCCTGGAACCGCGCGAGCTCGCCGACTCGCGACGCATCGGTCGACACCTTGGGGGCGTAGCGGCCGAGCACGAAGCACCCGTCGACGAGCTGGGGCACGACGGTCGGTTCCGACGTGAAGAGCACGCGGAGCCCCGCGGCCGCCGCCGAGGCCAGCACCTGCGCGGAGATGTCGCCGCCCGGGACCGACGCCACCACGCATGGCGCCCCGAGGAGCTGCGCGAGCCGGTCGCAGCTCGTCCGCCATTCGGCGAGCATCTCGACGAACGACTGCTCGCGGAAGATGTGCGGATGCGTGTGGGAGTGGCTCCCGACGACGTGTCCGCACTCGTGCAGCTGCTTCACGCCCGACGCGCCCAGGAAACCCCGCTCGCCGATGCGCGCGGTCGGGACGAAGAAGTGCCCGCGCCATCCCCGCCGGGACAGCTCGTCCGCGACCGCGATCGCGCTGCTGCCGGCGTCGTCGAAGGTCAGCAGCACGTGCCGGCCGGGCGCGAAGGGATCGACGTCCGAGACGAGCTCGGGATCGAGCCCGGCCGCGGCGATCGCGTCGAGGTGCGCCTGGAAGCGCGGGCGATCGAGCTTGTACGCGGCGGCGCCCGTTCCCGTGAACCCCGATTCGTTCGGCACGTCGCAGACGTCGTGATACCCGAAGCTGGCGATCGCCGCTCGCGGCGCCGGCTCGGCGCCCGCCGGGAAGGGAGCGGTCATCGTGAGAGCGGCACCTCGACCGGATGCGGGCGGTGGCTGGCCGGCAGCGCGAGGCGCGCGAGCTGGCGCAGGAAGCCGAAGCCGTAGGCGCAATGGATCACCGCGAAGACGAGGGCGAGGGCCGCCACGTCCTGGATCCGTCGCCGGCGGGCGCCCGCGACCGCGAACGCGCCGACGGCGCCGAGGTAGACCGCCGCGATCGCCGCGGCGAGATATCGCGCGGGCTGGAGGAAGATGCCGAGCAGGGCGCTCGCGCCAAGGGAGAGCACGAACGCCGGCGGCACGAGCTGGCGTCCCGTGAGGACGCGTCCCAGCTTGCGCGCGGCGACCGGCTTGAAGTAGCCGTACTGGTAGTACATGCGTGCGACCTTCCGCAGCGAATCCCGGGCGTAGTACTTCGACACGACGCCCGGCAGCAGGAGATGTCGGCCGCCGCGCAGCACCACGCGCCCGTTGAACTCGTCGTCCTCGCTCCCGAGCAGCTCCTCGTCGAAGTAGCCTACGCGCTCGAAGAGCGAGCGATGACAGCAGAAGAACGGGACGGTGTCCACCCACCGCGGCTCCGGCACGCCGATGCGGAAGTACGCGTTGCCGACGCCGAACGGGTGCGAGATCGCCGTGGCGATCGCCCGGGCGATGGTCGACTCGTTCGCCGGCAGGGTGTCGATCACCGCGCCGACGTTGTCGGCGCCGCTCTCCTCGAGCGCCCGTACCAGCTCGCCGATGTAGTTCGGCGGATAGACCACGTGGGCGTCGAGGCGGACGAGGATGTCGCCGCGCGCCGCGCCGATGCCGAGGTTCAGCGCGACCGCGGTCGTGCGGCGGGCGTTGTCGACGACGCGGATGCGCGCATGGCGCCGGGCATAGTCGTCGAGGATGGCACGCGTGCCGTCGTCGCTGCGGCCGTCCACGATCAGCACCTCCATCGCCTCCGCCGGATACTCGCCGCCGAGCACGGAATCGAGGCACGCGCCGATGTACCCCGCCTCGTTCCGGCATGGGACGATCACCGACACGAGCGGGGTCGTCGAGGGAGTCATGGCTTCGTCCCCTCGTCTGGCGCGGCGGTGCGCGCCGCGCGGCGTGCGGCGCTGGCGCGCGTCGCGAGCTCGCGGATCCCCTGGACCCATTCGCCGAGCGCGGGCCAGCGATCGTCGGCCGCCCACGTCTCGACGCGCGTCCCGCGCGGCTGCCGCCCGAGCACTTCCCGCAGCCCCTGGCGCAGCGTCGGATACGCGGTCGGGCACCCCGGCGGCGCACCCGCCGCGATGTACAGCAGTCGTTTGGCGTCGCCCCACAGCCAGCGCACCGGGACGCCTGGCCGGTAGTGCGTCGGCGGCATCATCGGCACCCCGCGCAGCAGCTCGACCCAGAGCTTCGGGAAGTCCACACCGGCGACCACCGCCAGGTCGAGCGAGCCCCAGAAGCGGCCGTTGACCTCCATGAGCCACGGCTCGCCCGTTCCCTCGTCGCGGAACTCGACCATCGCCGGGCCGTGCCAGCGCATGGCGCGCAGGAGTCGTGCGGCCGCGTCGCGCAGGCGCGGATCGAGCAGCACGGATCGCCGGAGGCTGCTCCCCGAGCCCGACGGGCGCACGTCGCGCAGGCGCTCGTGCGCGAACCACGTCAGCGGCTCGCCGTGGTCGCAGAGGGCGAACACGCCCTTCCCGCGGCCGGGCACGATGCCCTGCACGATGGGCCAGAGGTCGCCCTGGCGGCACGCACGGACCGCGGCGTCGAGCGCCGCCGAATCGGCGACGTACTGCGCGCCCCCGTCGGCGACGAAGCGGCGGCCGTCCCAGTAGTCGCTGAAGCGGCTCTTCACGATGCACGGGTAGCCCACCGCCTCCGCCGCCGCGTGGCACTCCTCGACCGAGGTCGGGAAGTGCGTGGGCGGGATGCGCACCCCGCACTCCGCGGCGATCATCAGCGTCCGCGCCTTGTCGAACGCCTGGAGGAGCAGGTCATCCGGCCCGCAGCCCACGACGATGCCGGCCCGCTCCCACTCGCTCCGCTCGGTGTTGACCAGCCGACAGGAGCGCTCGCGCTGCGGCAGCACGATCGTCACGCCGTGCGCCATCGCCCAGCGCCGCAGCTCGGCGTAGTCGGCCACGGTCTCGCCCCGCTGGCGCACCTGCTCGCGGCAGTAGCGCGACCAGGCGGCGAGCGAGCCGCGCTGCGTGCTCGCCACGAGCACCCGGTATCCCGCGCGGCCGAGGGAGCGCACGCAGGACAGCGCCTGGTTCGTGTGTCCGTCGAGGACGAGGACGCACGCACCCGCGGTCGCCGCCGACGGGCGCTCGCGCGCGGCGCGCGCGGCGGT
>CAMLIT010000193.1 GCA_946480295.1 uncultured Gemmatimonadota bacterium | reverse complement strand
CACTACATGGAGATCCGCGGCGTCGGCCTCGTGGACATCCCGGCCATCTTCGGCATCCGCGCCGTGCGCGTGCAGAAGCGCATCGAGGTCGTGGTGCAGCTCGCCGAGTGGGAGCACGACGGCTCCGTGGACCGCACGGGGCTCGACGGCCAGACGACGACCATCCTCGATGTCGAGCTGCCGAAGATCAGCGTGCCGTTGAACCCGGGGAAGAACATCACGGTGATCGCCGAAGTGATCGCGATGAACCACCTGCTGAAGTACAGCGGCATCGACGCCGCCGAGCGGTTCAACGAGCGCCTGCTCCGGCAGATGCGCGCCGCGTCGGAGGTCAACCGCTACCTGCTGGATGACAATGAGTGAGGCGCCGAAGGCGATCGTCGCGGGCCACGGCGAGTTCGCCGCGGGGCTCGTCTCCGCGGTCGAGCAGATCACCGGGCGCGGCTCGCTGCTCGTGCCGATCGCCGTCCACCAGCTCTCGGCGGGGGCGATCGAGGAGCTGCTGCGCCAGCGGATGCTCGACGGTGGCATCCGCGTGATCTTCACCGATCTGCAGGCGGGGAGCTGCACGATGGCGGCGCGCCGCATCCTGCGCGGGATGCCCGACGCCGTCCTCATCGCCGGCGCGAACCTGCCGACGCTCCTCGACTTCGTGTTCGCCGAGGGCATCACGCCCTCCGAGGCCGCTCGTCACTCGGCCGAGCGCGGCCGCTCCGCGATCACCGTGGTCGGAACGCCTTCGTGAGTCTCGTCCTCTATCGCATCGACGACCGGCTGATCCACGGGCAGGTCGTCGTCGGCTGGGGACAGCCGCTCGGGATCGACTTCATCGTGCTCGTGGACGACGCCGTGGCCGCAAGCGACTGGGAGCAGGAGCTCTATCGCATGGGCGTGCCGCCCGGGATGGACGTCTACTTCCACTCGGTGGGCGACGCCGGGACGAAGCTCCTCGACTATCGCACCGACCGTCGGCGCGGGCTGCTCCTCACGGGCGACATCGAGACGATGTGCCAGCTCGTGGCGCAGGACGGCATCACGGCGGTGAACCTCGGCGGGATCCATCATCGCGCCGGCCGCGTGCAGCGGCTGCGCTACGTCTTCCTGAGCCCCGAGGAGGAGCGGCAGCTCCGCGAGCTCGCCGACCGCGGGGTCCTCGTGACGGCGCAGGACGTCCCCGGCGCGCGGCCGATCCCGCTCGACGAGCTCCTGGAGGGGGGCGAGTGATGTGGTGGGGGAATCTCGTTCCGCTCGCGCTTCTGGGCGGCGTGCTCGGGCTCGACGTGGTGAGCTTCCCCCAGGCGATGATCTCGCGCCCCCTCGTCGCCGCCACGTTGACCGGCGCGCTCCTCGGCCAGCCGGAGAGCGGCCTCCTGCTCGGCGCCGCGCTCGAGCTCATCGCGCTCGAGACGCTGCCCTTCGGCGCGTCGCGCTATCCCGAGTGGGGATCCGCCGCCGTGGTGGGCGGGGCGATCTTCGCCACGCACCCGAGCCATCCGGCGGGCGCGCTGGCCGTGGCCATGCTCGCGGCGCTCGCCACGGCCTTCGTGAGCGGCTGGTCGCTGCTCAAGCTGCGCGAGATCAACGCGCTGTTCGCCGGGCGCCGGCGCGCCGCCATCGACGCCGGCGACCGGCGGGCGATGATCGGGCTCCAGCTCCTCGGGCTCACCGCCGACATGCTGCGCGCCGCGGTGCTCACCGCGATCGCCTACGCGATCCTCGCCCCGACGGCGAGCGCCATCATCCACATCCTCGTCGCGAACCTCGAGCGCTGCTCCGCGCTCCATCCGGCGAACGCGGGATGGTGCATCGACGAGCGGCATTCGCGCGCGATCGTCGTGTCCATCGCGGCGAGCGTGACCGCGGGCGCGGCGTGGAAGCTCTTCCACCACACGCGCGGCGCGCGCTGGTTCTTCCTCGGCGGCCTCGCCGTCGGGCTCGTGCTGCTGGTGACGCGATGACGGCGACCTCCACGCCCGCCGCCGCGCTCCACGCCCCGGCGCGCCTCCCCCTCCGCACGCGCCTCGCGATCCACCTGCGCATGCTGGGGATCCAGGGCGCGTACACGTACGAGCTGCTGCTCGGGAACGGGATCGGCTTCGCCGTCGAGCCGGCACTGCGGCTGCTGCCGGGCGGCGTCGGCGGCGAGCGCTATCGGGAGGCGCTGGCGCGCGAGAGCCAGTTCTTCAACGCGCATCCGTACCTCGCCTCGGTGGCGGTGGGTGCGCTGGCGCGCGCGGAGCTCGACGGCGAGCCCCCCGAGCGTATCGAGCGCTTCCGGACGGCGCTGTGCGGGCCGCTCGGCAGCGTGGGGGATCGCCTCGTCTGGGCCGGATGGCTCCCCTTCTGCTCCCTCGCCGCGCTCGCCGTCTTCGGCTTCGGGGGGGGGCCGCTGCTCGTGCTCGCGGTCTTCCTCGTGCTCTACAACGCCGGGCACCTCGGGCTGCGCATCTGGGGGTTCCGCACGGGGTGGTCGCACGGGCTGCGTGTCGCCTCTGCGCTCGGCAACCCCGTCCTTCGCCGCGGGCCGCAGGAGATCGGCCGGCTCGCGGCGCTCGCCACGGGGGTCGCGCTTCCGCTCGCGCTGCTGCGCGTGATCGGGCCGGCGCGGACCCTCACCGGACAGGTGCTCGTCGCCGTCCTCGTCGGCGCGTGGATCGTCGTCAAGCTGCAGGGTCGGATCGAAGGCTGGCGCCTCGCACTCGGAGTCCTCGCCGTGTTCGTTCTCTTCTCCGTGGTCCGCTGATGCCCGAACGCACAGTCCAAATCGTCAACCGCAACGGCTTGCACGCGCGCCCCGCCGCCGAGATCGTGAAGCTGGCGGCGAAGTACCGCAGCGACATCACCGTCGCCCGCGACGATCTCGAGGTCAACGGCAAGAGCATCATGGGCGTGATGATGCTCGCCGCCGAGTGCGGCTCCACGCTCTCGCTGCGCGCCGAGGGGCCGGACGCGGAGGAAGCGCTCGACGCGCTCGCGACCCTGATCGCGAACAAATTCGGAGAGAGCTGAGTGGAACGCAGACTCCTCGGCATCCCGGCCTCGCCGGGCATCGCGGTCGGCACGGTCTACCTCCTGCGCTGGGAGGTGCCGGACGTCCGCCATCGCATCATTCCCGACGATGCGATCCCCGGGGAGTACCAGCGGTTCATGGATGCGCTCGAGCGCGCCCGCGTGCGGCTGCGCGCCATCCGCGACCGCGTCGAGGCGAGCGCCGGGCGCGAGGAGGCGGCGATCTTCGACGTCCAGCTCTCGATCCTCGAGGACCCGGAGCTGACGAAGGCCGTCGAGGAGCTGATCCACCAGAACCTCGGGGCGGAGAAGGCGTTCGACATCGTGATGCTCGAGTCGAAGCAGCGCTTCGCCAGGGCCGCGCACCCGATGCTCCGCGAGCGCGTCGCCGACGTCACCGACGTCCACATCCGCGTGCTCTCGCTGCTCCTCGGCATGGGCGACCACGACCCGGTGGACGTGCCGAAGGGCTCGAACGCGATCCTCGTCACGCACGATCTCACGCCGACGCTCACCGTGCAGCTCGACCGCGAGGCGATCGTCGGCATCGCCACTGACGCCGGCACGCGCACCTCGCACGTCGCGATCCTCGCGCGCTCGCTCGGGCTGCCCGCGATCGTCGGCCTGCGCACGGCGACGACGGACCTCAAGGGGGGCGAGCGGGCGATCCTCGACGGCTCGACCGGGCTGCTGGCGATCAACCCGACGCACCAGGACGTGGAATCCTATCGTGAACGGGCCCGCCAGGAGGCGGTTGCCGAGGCGGAGCTGCGCCGCCTCGCCTCGCTCGAGGCGGTGACGCTGGATGGCGTGCGGATCACGCTGCGCGCCAACGTCGACCTCCCGGAGGAGGCCGAGCTGGCGGCGAACAGCGGCGCCGAGGGGGTGGGGCTCATGCGCACCGAGTTCCTCGTCGTCGGCCGCGCCACGATGCCGGACGAGGAGGAGCAGTACCGCGCGTACAGCCGCGTGCTCCGCGCCTTCGGCGGCCGGCCCGTCGTCATCCGCACCTACGACATCGGCGGCGACAAGCTCCCCGTGGGCGGCTATCCGGCCGAGCCGAATCCCTTCCTCGGCTGGCGCGCCATCCGCATGTGCCTCGACCAGCCGGAGCTCTTTCTCGTGCAGCTGCGCGCGCTGCTGCGCGCCGCCGTGCACGGCGACCTCCGCATCATGCTCCCCCTCGTCGTCAACCTCGACGAGGTGCGGCAGGCGCGCGCGCTCCTCGACGAGGCGGCGCGCGAGCTCGAGCTCCAGGGCAAGGAGTTCCGCCGCGACGTGCCGCTCGGCATCATGATCGAGACGCCGGCCGCGGCGATCGCCGCCGACACGCTCGCGCACGACGTCGCCTTCTTCAGCATCGGCACCAACGACCTGGTGCAGTACACCCTCGCCGTGGATCGCGGGAACGCCAACCTCGCGACGCGCTTCACCCCCCTCCATCCGGCGGTGCTGCGTCTCATCCACCGCACCGTGGAGGTGGGCGGCGAGGCCGGGCTCGACGTCGCCGTCTGCGGCGAGATGGCCTCGCAGCCGCTGATGGCGTTCGCCCTCATCGG
>CAMLIT010000192.1 GCA_946480295.1 uncultured Gemmatimonadota bacterium | reverse complement strand
AGTGGCGCGCCATCGCGCGGTGCAGGATGTCCTCGACGAGCGTCGACTTCCCCGAGCCGGAGACGCCCGTCACCGCGACGAACAGCCCGAGCGGGATGTCGACGTCGAGGTTGCGGAGGTTGTGCTCGCGCGCGCCCTCGATCCGGATCACCCGGCGCGGATCCACCGGCCGGCGCGCCGCCGGCGTCGCGATCTCCATCCCGCCGCTGAGGTACTGGCCGGTGATCGAGCCGGGCGTCCGGATGATCTCGTCCACCGTGCCGGCGGCGATGATGCGCCCGCCGTGCTTCCCCGCGCCCGGGCCGAGATCGATCAGGTAGTCGGCCGCGCGCATCGTCTCCTCGTCGTGCTCGACGACGATGACCGTGTTGCCGAGGTCGCGGAGCTGCTCGAGCGTGGCGAGCAGGCGCGCGTTGTCGCGCTGGTGCAGCCCGATGGACGGTTCGTCGAGGATGTACAGCACGCCGACGAGGCGCGAGCCGATCTGGGTCGCGAGCCGGATGCGCTGCGCCTCGCCGCCGGAGAGCGACTCGGCGGAGCGGCCGAGCGTGAGGTAGTCGAGCCCGACGTCCACCAGGAAGCGGAGCCGCTCCTTCACTTCCTTTATGATCGGGCCGGCGATCTCCGGGTCGAGCCCCGGGCGGCCGTTTCCGCGGACGGGCAGCGCCTGCATGAAGGCGAGCGTCTCGGTGACCGGCATCTCGACCAGCTCGCCGATGTTGCGGTCCGCGATGGTGACGGCGAGCGCCTCGCGCTTGAGCCGCCGCCCCTGGCAGTCCGGACAGGGGACCTCGAGCATGAACTCCTCGAGCTCCATGCGCACGGTGTCGGAGGTCGACTCCGCATAACGACGCTCGACGTTGGCCAGCACCCCTTCCCAGCCGAGGTCCGCCAGCTTCGAGCTCTTCCTGCTGCCGCTGTCGCCGTGGAGGATGCAGTCGCGCACCTCCTTCGGCAGGTCGCCCCACGGGGTGTTGAGGTCGAACTTGAGCTGCCGCGCGAGCGCGGGGAGGACGATCTTGCGCAGGTATCCCGACGGCTCGCCCCACGGGAGGATGACCCCCTCGAGGATGGAGATGCGCGGGTCGCCGAGGATGAGCTCCTCGCTCACCTGGCGCTTGCTGCCGAGACCGCCGCACGTCGGGCAGGCGCCGAAGGGCGAGTTGAAGGAGAAGTGGCGCGGCTCGAGCTCGGGGAGCGAGATGCCGCACACCGGGCACCCGTAGCGCTCGGAGAAGATCTCGACCGCGCCGGTGCTCGCGTTCGCGACTTCCACCAGCCCGTCGGCGAGCTTGAGCGCGGTCTCCACCGAGTCGGCGAGGCGCGCCCGGTCCTCCTCGCGCGCGACGAGGCGGTCCACGACGACGGAGATCGTGTGGTTCTGCCGCCGATTGAGCTTGGGTGGGTTCGCCACCTCGATCAGCTCGCCGTCGACGAAGGCGCGGATGAACCCCTGCTTGCGCACGGACTCGAACAGGTCGCGGAACTCGCCCTTCCGCCCCTGCACGAGGGGCGCGCGCACCTCGAGCCGCGTGTCCGCGGGCCAGGTGAGCACGAGGTCGGCGATCTGCGCTGCGCTCTGCCGCTGCACCGGACGGCCGCAGTTCGGACAGTGCGGCGTGCCGGCGCGCGCGAACAGCAGGCGCAGGTAGTCGTAGATCTCGGTGACGGTGCCGACGGTGGACCGCGGGTTGTGTCCGGCGGTCTTCTGCTCGATCGAGATCGCGGGCGAGAGCCCCTCGATGGAGTCGACGTCCGGCTTCTCCATCAGGCCGAGGAACTGCCGCGCATAGGCCGACAGCGACTCGACGTAGCGACGCTGCCCTTCGGCATAGATCGTGTCGAAGGCGAGCGAGGACTTGCCGGAGCCGGAGAGGCCGGTGATCACGGTGAGGCGGTCGCGCGGGATGACGACGTCCACGTTCTGGAGGTTGTGCTCCCGCGCGCCGCGAACGATCAACGCATCTTCTGCCATATCCCGCGTAAGCTCGCCGCGGGAACGGGGGGAGACAAGCGGCGCGTTCCGCCGGTTAGATTTGGGCCAGCGCCGAGCGGCGAGGCGCCTCGCCCGACCCGGCTTCGCCACCCCGACCCTGCCCTCCATGCCCCACACCGACGCCATCGTCGTCCTCACCACCGTCGCCTCGGAAGACGAGGCGGTCCAACTCGTGCGAGCGCTTCTCGACCGTCGCGTGATCGCGTGCGGCACGCTCATGCCGGGGGCTCGCTCGCTCTATCGGTGGCAGGGAAAGGTGTCCGACGAGCGCGAGGTCGTCGTCCTGCTCAAGACCCGATCGGGGCAGCTCGAGACGCTCCAGCGAGCGTTCACGGAGCTGCATCCATACAAGGTCCCGGAGCTGCTCGCCCTCTCGGTGTCGGCGGGGCTGAGCAAGTATCTCGAGTGGATCAACAGCGAGACGTCCCTGGCACTGGCGTGAAGTGATGACTGAATCGAAGGACCAATCGACCGAACCCCTCCCCCGCAAGGTGCACGAGACCGACGCCGCCGTCGGGGGCGAGCGCCTGGTCGCCTCGGGCAGGGCGCCCCTCGCGGATGCCGCCGCCGACGAGAGCGTGACCTCCGTCACCGAGTCGGCCGAAGCCACCCCCGCCGAGCGACAGATCGCGCAGGCGCGCGAGCTCGCCGATGGCGGGGATCTGACCGGCGCGATCGCCGCCGCGCGCCACCTGCTCGCGACGCATCCGCAGGACCTGCACGCGCGCCGAGAGCTCGCCGGCTTCCTGGAGCGGCGCGGCGATCTCGAAGGCGCGGCCGCCGAGCTGAGTCGGGCGCTCGAGTCGCGCCCCGAGGACGTGGCGCTGCTGTGCAGCCGTGCCGTCGTGCTCACGGCGCTCAAGCGCTTCGACAAGGCGGAGGCGGACCTCCGCCGCGCCGCGAAGCTGGACGATACCAGCGCCGACGTGCAGCTCAACCTCGGTGTCCTCTTCTGCAAGCGGGCCCGGTGGCGCGAAGCTGTCGCACCGCTGCAGCGCGCCGTCGAGCTGGAGCCCGGTCGTGCGCTCGCCCACTACCACCTGGCCGAGGCGTACAACCAGACCGACCAGCTCCGCGACGCCCTCGCCTCGTACGAGGCGGTCGTGCGCCTGGAGCCGCAGAATTACCGTGCCCTGAAGGGCATCGGAGTCGTCCTCGACAGGATGGGACGACCGGCGGAAGCGACGATGGCGTACCAGAAGGCTCGGGAGGTTCAACGAAGGTGATCGAGGCGCGCGTCGACGACCTGACGTTCTTTCGGGGCGAGGCGATTCCCCGCCCGGTGAACGACGATCGCGGCGCGACGACGCCCCCGCGGCGACGGAGCGGCCGGTGAAGCGCCGCGCCATCGCCGCCGGCGGGATCCTCCTTCTCTGGCTCGCCGGGCTCGGGCTCCTGGTGCGCCGGGAGTACTTCCGGCCCAACCTCGAGCGGTTCGCCGAGGCCGCGATGCGCGTCGCGCCCGGCGCCACCTACTACTCCGTCGAGCGCGACGGGCGCCACGTCGGCTTCGCGTCCTCGACCATCGACACGTCGCGCACGTCGGTGTCCATGCTCGACTACCTCGTGGTCGATGCCGGCGCCGAGGGCGGCGCGGATCGGTTCACGACCCGCACGAGCGTCCTGATGTCGCGGGGCATGCGCGTGCGCAGCTTCGAGCTCCTGCGGAAGGGGAACGGCGACTCCCTCCTCGCGCGCGGGCGCGTGCTCGGCGACACGCTGCTCGAGATCGCCGTCGTCGAGGGCAAGCGCCCCGCGCGCACCCGGCGCGTGCCCCTGCAGGGCCCCGTGCTCATGCCGACGATGGTCCCGCTGGCGATCGCGCTCGGGGAGAAGCCGAAGGTCGGGCGGCACTACACGCTGCCGGTGTTCGATCCGGCGACGTTCGCGGCCCGCGACGTCGACTTCGCCGTCACCGCGGAATCGCTCTTCGTCGTCAACGACAGCTCCGTCTTCGATTCGACGAGCGGCCGCTGGCGCGGCGTGCTCCCCGACACGCTGCACGCCTGGCAGGTGACCGCCGACGGCCACCTCTTCAGCGGCTGGATCGACGAGGACGGCCGCGTGCTGCAGACGAAGGAGCTCGGCCTCCAGCTCCGGCGCCGGCCGTACGAGGTGGCGTTCGAGAATTGGAGGATCGCGGGGCGTGGGAAGCGGGATGAGGGCCGCGATGGGGACGAGGGACGCGGGACGAGTCGTGGAGTGACGTCGTTGAAAGGAACGGCTCGGCATGGGTGGGCGCGTGATCCCGACCGATCGGACGCGTCGCTCGTCCCTCGTCCCTCGTCCCCCACCTCGTCCCGCTTCCCGCGTCCCGCGTCCCCCGAATCCTCCGGCTCATGATCCGCCTCCAGCATCTCTCCAAGCGCTACGGCTCCTTCACCGCCGTCGACGGCCTCGATCTCGAGGTGCCGCGGGGCGAGCTGTTCGGGTTCCTCGGCCCGAACGGCGCCGGGAAGACGACGACGCTGCGCATGATCGCCGGCATCCTGCGCCCGACGGCGGGACGGGTGGAGATCGCCGGGATCGACCTCACGGCGAATCCCGCGGCGGCGAAGACGAAGCTCGGCTTCATCCCCGACCGGCCGTTCATCTACGAGAAGCTCACCGGCGCCGAGTTCCTGCGCTTCGTCGCCGGG
>CAMLIT010000191.1 GCA_946480295.1 uncultured Gemmatimonadota bacterium | reverse complement strand
TCAAGCGCAACCTGCGCTTCGTCATCTCCGTCGCCAAGAAGTACCAGAACCGCGGGCTGCCCCTCATCGATCTCATCGGCGAGGGCAACGTCGGTCTGCTCACGGCCGCGCGCAAGTTCGATCCGGACCAGGGCGTGAAGTTCATCTCCTACGCCGTCTGGTGGATTCGCCAGGCGATCCTCTCCGCGCTCGCGCGGCAGGGGCGCACGGTCCGCGTGCCGCTCAACCGCACCGCCGACCTCTCGCGCATCATCAAGGCCTCGGAGATCCTGCGCCAGAAGCTGAACCGCGAGCCCAGCCCCGAGGAGCTCTCCCAGCTCACCGGGCTCTCCGTGGAGGTCGTCCAGTCGCTGGCCGCGCTCAACACGAGCGACGTGCGGCTCGACGCGCCGATGGACCCGGAGGGCGATCGCTCGCTCATCGAGCGCTTCGTCGCCGACGAGATGCCGGACACCGAGGAGGAGGCGATGAACCGTTTCCTCACCGACGAGATCGAGCAGGCGCTCGGCACCCTGCCGCCGCGCGACGCGAAGGTGCTCCGTCTCTACTTCGGGCTCGAGGGCGGGCGCGAGCACACGCTCGAGGAGATCGGGTCGATGCTCGGCGTCACGCGCGAGCGCGTCCGCCAGCTCCGCGACCGCGCGCTCAAGCGCCTGCGCGAGGGCGACGTCGGCCGCGCGCTCGGCAGCTTCGCCGCGTAGATCGGGTCGACGGATCGCATCCGTTCGGGAACGAAGGGCCGGCGCGAGCCGGCCCTTTTCGCGTCCGCACGCTTCTCGCGTCGAGCCGTGCGTCCGGCGGCGCGTCGCGCGCGGATGCAAGCCCTAGCGAGCACAAACGGCTCCGCCCCAGATTGAGAGAAGCCGCGCATGTCGGGCCGATCGCCTGGGCAAGTGGGCGGTACCTCGTGACTCCCGGTCCATGATCCGACTGATCGACGTCTACAAGTCCTTCGGCCCCAAGCACGTCCTCGAGGGGTTCACCCTCGATGTCGCCGAAGGGGAGACGATGGTGATCATCGGCTACTCCGGGACGGGGAAGTCGGTGGCCATCAAGCACATCGTCGGCCTGCTCGAGCCGGACTCCGGCGAGGTCTGGGTGGACGGCCTCGAGGTCCCGAAGCTCTCGCGCCGCGAGCTCTATCAGCTGCGCGCCCGCATCGGCTACGTCTTCCAGTTCGCCGCCCTCTTCGACTCGCTCAGCATCGGCGAGAACGTGGCGATGGGGCTGCGCAAGCAGCAGGAGCTCTCCGAGGAGGAGATCCGCCGCCGCGTGCTCGAGGCCCTCGACCTCGTCGACCTGCCGGACGTGGCCGAGCGCTTCCCCGCCGAGCTCTCCGGCGGCATGCGCAAGCGCGTCGGCATCGCCCGGGCGATCGCCCTCCGGCCGAAGTACATCCTCTACGACGAGCCGACCACCGGGCTCGATCCGGTGACGAGCGCCGTGATCGACCAGCTCATGGTGCGCATGCGCGAGAAGCTGGGGGTGACGAGCATCGTCATCACCCACGACATGCGCAGCGCCTACACGGTGGGCAGCCGGATCGCGATGCTGTACCAGGGGCGCGTGCGGCAGGTGGGGACGGTGGACGAGATCCGGCACACGACCGACCCGGTAGTGCGGCAGTTCATCGACGGGAAGCCGACGCTCGAAGCAGCCGCCGTGGGGCAGGGGGTCTGATGGCGCGGGCGGGGGGGCGGGCGCGGGAGGAGACCTCGGCGGGCGGCGTCGTGTTCCGCATGCTCGACGGCCAGCCGGTGTACCTGCTCATCCGCGACAGCTACCGCAACTGGGGCTTCCCGAAGGGGCACCTCGAGGCGGGCGAGGAGCCGGAGATCGCCGCGGTGCGCGAGGTGACGGAGGAGACGGGGATCTCGGAGCTCTCCGTGCGCGGCGCGATCGAGACCATCGATTGGCACTTCCGCTTCCGCGGGCGGTTGATCCACAAGGTCTGCCACTTCTTCCTCTTCGAGACGGTGGAGTCGCAGACGTCGCCGCAGCGCGCGGAGGGGATCACCGCGTGCCGCTGGCTGGCGTTCGACGAGGCACACGGCCTGATCTCGTACGCGAACGCGCGCGAGGTGCTGCGGCGCGCGCGCGAGATGGTGGACGGCTCGATCTCCTCCACGTCGCCCTCGGTCTGAACGTGCCGCGCCACGCCACCGGCTCCGTCGCGCGGACGCCCGCGACGGCCGTCCCCAGCATCGTCGTCTTCCTGCACCGCGAGCGCTCGCGTTCCCTGGTGAAGGCGGCGTTCCCGCGCCGGCGCACGCGCGTGCTCATGGCGCGCAGCGCGGCGGACTTCAGCGCCGCGTTCCGGGAGACGCTCGTCGACGCGGCGGTGGTCGACGTTGGCGGCGCGCAGGACGACACCTGGCGCGTCGCGTCGCTGGCGCGCGACTTCCCGAGCGTGCCGTTCTTCGGGCTGGCGTCGCTGCGCGCGGGCGAGGGGCCGGCGCTCGCGCAGTGTGCCGCGTACGATTTCGCCGACGTGCTCGTCGACGGGGTGGACGACGTCGCCGCCCGTGAGCTGCTCGGCCGCCTCGGCTTCTCGGCGCGCTTCGCGCACGCCTTGCGGGAGCCGCCGGAGCCGCTCGCGCTCTCGTCGCCGCTGCAGCGGGAGACCTGGGCGATGATCGTGTCGCAGGCGGGGCGGCCGGTGCGGACGGCCGAGCTGGCGACGGTGCTGCAGGTGACGCGCGAGCACCTCAGTCGGACGTTTGCGGCGGAGGGCTCGCCGAACCTGAAGCGCATCATCGATCTCGTGCGTGTCCTCGCGGCGGCGGAGCTGGCCAAGAATCCGGGGTACGATCTGCGCGACGTGGCGCGGGTGCTCTGTTTCGCCTCCCCGTCGCACCTGTCCACGACAGCCCAGCGCGTGGTCGGAACGAAGCCTGCATCACTCGCACGGCTTCGGACGGTGGACCTGGTGGAGCGGTTCGTTCGAGGGCATGGCCGTAGTA
This sequence comes from uncultured Gemmatimonadota bacterium, assembly GCA_946480295.1. The sequence continues at coordinate 1,737 of CAMLIT010000191.1, read as the reverse complement.
GGGGGTAGAGTCGAGGGGCGAGGGTCGGGGGTCGAGCAACAGCAGGAGCCAGGAACGACCAGGAACTGCTGACGGCGTGACTCGTACCTCGTTCGGATCCCACTGAGCCACTCTCTCGACCCTCGCCCCTCGACCCTTACCCCTCGGCTTTCCCATTGACCTGCCGCTCGAGGTACACGAGATAGCCGCCGAGCAGCTTGGTGACGAGCTGGATGCGGTGGGTCAGTTCGGTGTGACTGGCGGCGGAGAGGAGGTCGGCGTGGCGAAGGACGGCGAGCTCCGTTTCGAGGCGCAGGAGGTCGCGCTTGGCCGCCCGGTAGAGCTGGCGCTGCTCGGGGGCGGTGTAGCGGCCGTAGCCGTCGGCGATGTGGCAGGCCACGCCGACCGCGGTGACCATGAGCTGGTCGGAGACGACCTTGGTCTCGCGGCGCGCGCCCTGGCGGAGGAGGCGGACGACGTCGCCGGCGAGGGCGACGGCCTCTTGCCAGACCTTGAGATCCCGGAGGCCAGCAGCCATGCCCGAAGATGGGGGGTCCGGGAGGCGGACCGGCATCAAAGGAACGCAGATAGTGGACGATGGGCGCGGCTTGAGTGCGCCGGGTCTTTGTGATAAATTTCACAAGCTGTACACCCACCTTTACGCTGGCTGCTTTCTCGACCCACACGTATGGCAACCGACACCACACTCCGCCCCGGCGAGATCAAGGACATCCTCCTCCGCGAGATCGAGGCGGCCGACCTCCACGAGCTCGACGTCGAGGAAGTCGGCACCGTTCTCGAAGTGAAGGACGGCATCGCCCGCATCTACGGCCTCCACAAGGCCATGGCGGGCGAGATGCTCGAGATCACCTCGTCGGAAACGGGCAACAAGGTCACCGCGCTCGCGCTGAACCTCGAAGAGGACAACATCGGCGCCGTCATCCTCGGTGACTTCCTCCAGCTCAAGGAGGGCGACGAGGTGCGCCGCACCGCGCGCGTGCTCGAGGTGCCGGTCGGACCGGCCCTCGTCGGCCGCGTCGTCGACGCGCTCGGCCGGCCCATCGACGGCAAGGGCGACATCGTCGCGGCCACCACGCGCAAGGTCGAGTCGGCCGCGCCGGGCATCATCGTCAGGCAGCCGGTGAAGGAGCCGCTCCAGACCGGCCTCAAGGCCATCGACTCGATGATCCCGATCGGCCGCGGCCAGCGCGAGCTGATCATCGGCGACCGCGGCACCGGCAAGACGGCGATCGCGATCGACACGATCATCAACCAGAAGGGCAACGGCGTCGTCTGCGTCTACGTCGCCATCGGCCAGAAGGCGTCCACCGTCGCCTCGGTCGTCGAGCGGCTCCAGGAGGCCGGCGCGATGGACTACACCATCGTCGTCGTCGCCTCGGCCTCGGATCCCGCGCCGATGCAGTACATCGCCCCCTACTCGGGGTGCGCGATGGCCGAGTACTTCATGTACCACGAGGGGAAGCCGACGCTCTGCGTCTACGACGACCTGTCGAAGCAGGCCGCGGCGTACCGGCAGCTCTCGCTCGTGCTCCGGCGGCCGCCGGGCCGCGAGGCGTATCCGGGCGACGTGTTCTATCTCCACTCGCGGCTGCTCGAGCGCGCGGCGAAGCTGCGCGAGGACGCCGGCGTGGTGGACGGAAAGACGATCCTCAAGCCGGGCGGCTCGCTCACCGCGCTGCCGGTCATCGAGACGCAGGCGGGCGACGTCTCGGCGTACATCCCGACGAACGTCATCTC
>CAMLIT010000190.1 GCA_946480295.1 uncultured Gemmatimonadota bacterium | reverse complement strand
CATGCGCATCGTCGCCGGCCGATGGCGTGGCCGACGCCTCGTGACGCCGAAGGGCGACGAGGTGCGTCCCACCGCCGATCGTGTGCGCGAAGCGTGGATGAGCATCGTGCAACCGCAGCTCCCTGGCGCGCGCGTGCTCGATCTCTTCGCCGGCTCGGGAGCGCTCGGCCTCGAGGCCATCTCCCGCGGCGCCGAGCATGCCGATCTCGTGGAGCGCGCCGCGCCCAGCCTTCGCGCGATTGCATCGAACGTCGAGTCGCTCGGCGCGTCGGAGCAGGTGACGGTGCATCGGAGCGACGCGCTGCGGTTCCTGGCCGATCTCGCGCCCCACGCCTACGACGTCGCCTTCGCCGACCCACCGTACGACAAGGGACTCGCGACGGAGATCGCGAACGCGTGGCTGGCCACGCCATTCGCGGACCTCATCGGGATCGAGCACCGGATCCACGAGAAGCTTCCTCCCGGCGGAGAGACGCGACGGTACGGGGGGACGGGGGTCACGTTCTTCCGGGTCGGTTGAACTGCAACTTCGCTTGAACTGCAAATTCGCTTGAGCTGCGGATGCAGTAGCAGGTACCGCGTACGGCGTACGACGACCGGCATCGAGACATCTCCAATGCGCCGACGCGTCCCGGCGGCGCAGCCATCGATGCATTGGAGTGGGTAGCCCGTCGGTCCGGGTACGAAGTACGAAGTACGAAGTACTTCAGTTGCCCTGGCAGTTCTCGCCGCCGGTTGCGCTTTCCCGAATTCCGTAGGATCGTTCGCCCGTGCCGAACTCCCGAATCGCCATCTACGCCGGCAGCTTCGACCCGATCACGCGCGGGCACGAGGACCTCATGCTCCGCAGCCTGGAGTTCGTGGACCGCCTCGTCGTCGCCGTCGCCGTCAATTCGGCGAAGACGCCGCTGTTCACGGTGGAGGAGCGGGTCTCCCTCATCCAGGCCACCGTCCGCGACGAGCCGCGCATCGAGGTCCACTCCTTCGGTGGCCTGCTCGTGGATTTCGCGCGAACGGTCGGCGCCTCGCTGCTCATCCGCGGACTTCGCGCCGTGAGCGACTTCGAGTACGAGTACCAGATGGCGCTCATGAATCGGCACCTCTCGCCCCGCCTGGAGACGGTGTTCATGGTGCCCTCCCTCGACACCACCTACATCAGCGCGAGCCTCGTGCGCGAGGTGGCCCGTTATGGCGGCAACGTGAGCGACCTGGTGCATCCCACCGTGGCCGAGGCGCTTCGCGCCCGACTGGCATCGGGCACGCCGCGGACGTGAGCTTCCTCGCTGCCATTCGGACACGGGCCCAGGCCCGGCGCCGCCGCATCCTCTTCCCGGAGTGCGGCGACGAACGCGTGCTCGCCGCCGTCCGCTCGCTCATGCAGGCCGACCTCGTGGAGCCGGTGCTCGTCGGCCGCCCGGGACCAGGCGCTCCCGCCTGTGACGTCGTCGACCCGACGCACCCGCCACTGGTCGCCGCCGTGGCGGCAGAGCTGATGCGCCAGCGCGGCGAGAAGGGACTCACCCCCGCCCAGGCCGAGAAGCATGCGCGGGACCCGCTCATGGCGGCGGACGCCCTGGTGCACTGGGGAAGGGCCGACGGCTGCGTCGCTGGCGCCGTCTATACCAGCGCCGACGTCATCCGCTCCGCCATCTGGCTGGTGGGCCCTGCCGACGGCGTGCGCACCGTGTCGAGCTCGTTCTACATGGTGGTGCCCCCCTTCCGGGGAGAGAGGGAGGAGGTGCTCACCTTCACCGACTGCTCGGTGGTGCGCTATCCGACGGCGACCCAGCTGGCGGACATCGCCCTCGCCGCCGCGCGCGATCGAATCCGGATCGTGGGCGACGAACCTCGTGTCGCCTTCTTATCTTTCAGCACGCACGGCAGCGGCGAGGGATCGAGCGTCGAGCTGGTGCGCGCCGCGGTGTCGGAAGTGCGCGCGAAAGCGCCCGAGCTTGCCGTGGACGGAGAATTGCAAGGGGACGCTGCGCTCGTTGGCGAGGTGGCGGCCCGGAAGGCGCCCGACAGCCCGGTTGGCGGTCGTGCGAACGTGCTGGTGTTTCCCTCGCTGGACGCGGGCAACATCGCGTACAAGCTGGTACAACGGCTGGCATCGGCCCCGGCAATCGGGCCGATCCTCCAGGGATTGCGGCGACCCTGCAATGATCTCTCGCGCGGGGCGACAGCCGAAGACATCTTCAACGTGGCCGCCATCACCGCACTCCAGGCGGACGGTGAGACGGCCACCGCACTGAACGAGCACCGCCAGGAGACAGGCACATGAGCTTCTCGATCAAGAAAGAGGGCGATATCGTCGTGGTGGACGTCGAAGGGCAGTTGATCGTCGGCAACCGACAGGAGCTCAAGCAGAAGGTGCTCGATGAGCTCGAGCGGGGGGAGAAGAAGTTCCTCATCGATTTCGCGCAGACGGGCTACATCGACAGCTCCGGCCTCGGCGTCCTCGTCTCGCTCTCCAAGAAGATCCGCGAGCAGGGCGGTGAGCTTCGCCTCGCCAACCTCAACGACGATCTCAAGACGCTGTTCGAGCTCACGAAGCTCGACACGCTCTTCCAGATCTCGGACACCCGCGACCGCGCGCTGTCCAGCTTCTGAACACCGGTCGCGCGGCCCGTCGTCCGACGGGCCGCGCGATTTCGTTTCTCCGGGTCCATCCGGCCGCGAATCCCCCGCGCGTTTCCACGTCTACGCCCCCGTCATGGCAGCGTCTCCTCGCCCCCAGCCCGACGCCGGGCTTCGCGTATCCCTGGAAGTCGAAATTCCGAGTGACGTCGCGTACATCGAGCGCGTCGTGGACTTGGTGCGACACTCCTGCTCCGAGCTCGCTTTTCCCCCCCGCCAGCTCGCCCTCAACGTCCCGGTGGCGCTCTCCGAGGCCCTCTCGAACGCCATCCTGCGCGGTAATCACGAGGACCCTGAAAAACGGGTTCGCGTGCGCGCAGCCGTGGACACGACCGTCCTCATCCTCGAGGTCGTGGACGAAGGCAGCCCCTTCGACCTCGACGCCGACACGCGCGACGCCACCGATCCCGAGAACCTCGAGCGCGAGGACGGCCGCGGGCTGTTCCTCATGCGCGCGCTCATGGACCAGGTGGAGCGCTTCGACGCCCGGTCCGAGGATGTGCGGGGAAATGTCGTCCGGCTCACGCTCGCACGCGCATGAGCGAGCTGGGTGAGGTGCTCACCGCCTACTACGAGGCCACCGGCTGTGATGCCGCGGTGTGGCGTCGTGAGGGCGCTGACGACTCACCCCTCCGCTGGATCGCCGGGACCCGCCGCGAGGCGCCGCCCCCCGAGGCACTGCTTCCTCCGCTCGGCATCATCAGAGACGAGCCGACCGAACGCGGTCGGCTCGTGATCGTTCCGATCGCCGGCCCGCGCCCCGCGTGGCTCGTGCTCGGGCCATGCCCGATCGAGCGGCGCGAGGTGGACCGCTACCTCAAGTTCCTGCGGCCCGTCGTAGCGCAGTACCTCCAGAACACCCTGGAGGTGGAGCACGCCGCCAACGAGCTGGCCGAACGCTATGAGGAGATCAACCTCCTCTACTCCATCAGCGAGATCCTCGGCCGCACCGTCTCGCTGGAGAAGGGCGCCGAGACCATCCTCCGCGAGGTCAGCGAGACGGTCGGCGCGCGGCGTGCCTCCATCCTCGTCCACGACCCCGACCTCGATGCACTCGTCGTCATCGCCCGCCTGGGCGGCGAGAACATCGCGACGCCTCCCATCGCGCTGGACGACGAATGCAGCGTGAGCGCGCACGTCTTCCGCACGCTCCACTCCACGGTTGCCGAGGAGGGACAGATGCCCTGCGCCGCGGAGGCGGGATTCCGTCGCGGCGCGATGCTCACCGTCCCCATCCTGTGGACCACGCAGGACGGCAGTGAGCCCCTCGGTGTGGTGAACCTGTCCGATCGCCGTTCCGGACAGCCCTTCACGGCCGGCGACCAGAAGCTGATCACCGCCATCGCCTCGCAGATCGGCGCCGCCATCCAGAATGCGCGGCTGGTCCGCCAGTCGCTCGACCAGGAGCGCCTCCAGCGCGAGATGCAGCTCGCGCACGACCTGCAGATGAAGCTCCTCCCCGATGCGGCGCATGGCGCGCCGGAGGCGGACGTCGCGGCACGCGTCGTTCCCACGGAGGACGTCGGCGGTGACTTCTACAACCTGTACCGGCTGTCGGGCGGGCGGATCGGCGTGATGATCGGCGACGTGAGCGGACATGGCTACCAGGCCGCGCTCATCATGGCGCTCACCATGAGCGCATCCGCCATCCATGCGCAAGGCACCGACGATCCGGCGGAGATGCTCCGGCGCCTGCATCAGTCGGTGAAGGAAGAGCTGTCGACGACGGAGATGTTCGTCTCCGCGCTGTACGCGGTGGTGGATCGCGAGCAGCGCGTGCTGCGCTACGGCAACACCGGCCATCCGCATGCATTCGTGGTCGGACGGGACGGCACGGTGGAGCGGCTCGCCGCGGGCGGCCCGCCGCTCGGCATGGCGGACGAAGCGCCGGAGTCGGTGACGCGTCCCTGGGACGTGGGCGGCGACGTGCTGGTGCTCTTCACCGACGGCATCACCGACGCGCGCAACAGGGAAGGGCAGCGCCTCGACGAGTGGCCGGTGCTCGACTGCGCGGTGCGCCACCGCGACGAGCCCGCGGCGCAGATCGCCGGCCGCATCTTCGCCCTCCTCGACAACTACAC
>CAMLIT010000189.1 GCA_946480295.1 uncultured Gemmatimonadota bacterium | reverse complement strand
AACATGCTCGCGGCCGCCGACGCTCTCCTCATCCCGGTGCAGTGCGAGTACTACGCGCTCGAGGGGCTGTCGCAGCTGCTGAACACGGTCCACCTCGTCCAGCGCAGCGTCAACGAGCACCTCGCCATCGACGGCGTGCTGCTCACGATGTACGACTCCAGGCTCAACCTCTCGCGGCAGGTCGCCGCCGACGCGCGCGAGTACTTCGGCGCGAAGGTCTTCGAGACGGTGATCCCGCGGAACATCCGCCTCGCCGAGGCCCCCAGCTTCGGGAAGCCGATCATCCTCTACGATGTGAGCTCCGTCGGCGCCGTGGCGTACATGAACGTCGCCCGCGAGCTCCTCGCCCGCGTCACCGCCCAGCCCGACGCCTCCGTCGCCGCCGGCTGATGAATCACTGCCGCGCCACCACGCGCGCCGCCCGACCAGCTTCGCACTCATGAGTGCCGACAAACCCCGCCGACTCGGCCGCGGGCTCGAGGCCCTGATCGCCACCGCCGCCAGTCCGGCGGCGCCGGGGAGCGACCTCCAGCGCATCCCGGTCTCCCGCATCCAGCCCAACCCCTTCCAGCCCCGCCGCGTCTTCAGCCCCGAAGACCTGGCGGAGCTCGAACAGTCCATCAAGGCGAGCGGGCTGCTCCAGCCCCTCACCGTCCGCCGGAAGGGGGAGGGGTTCGAGCTGATCGCCGGAGAGCGCCGGCTGCGTGCCGTCACCAACCTCGGCTGGAACGACGTCCCCGCGATCGTACGGGACCTCGACGACCAGACGATGCTCGTGCTCGCGCTCGTCGAGAATCTCCAGCGAGCCGACCTGAACGCGGTCGAGGAAGCACGCGGCTACAAGCGCCTCGTCGACGAGTTCGGCCTGACTCAGCAGCAGGTCGCCGAGGTGGTCGGGAAGGATCGCACGACCGTGACGAACCTCCTCCGCGTCCTCACCCTGCCCGAGCAGATCCAGCAGATGGTCGAGGTCGGTCACCTCACCGCTGGCCATGCGCGCGCGCTGCTCGCGCTGGGCGACGAGCACTCCAGGATCGACCTGGCCAACGAGATCGTCGCGAAGGGGCTGAGCGTCCGGGAAACCGAGCAGCGCGTTCGCGGGATCCTCAACCCAGTCGCGGTCGCCGGCAAGCCTGCGTCCGGCGCGGAGGGCGGGGCAACCCGCCGCGTGGCGCCGACTCCATCGGCCGAGGACGTCGCGACACGACGGATCGAAGACGACCTCCGCCGGTATCTGCAGACGGACGTGCAGGTGGTGCTGAGTGGTCCCGAGAAGGGCTCGGTTCGGATCTCGTTCTATTCGGGAGACGACCTCGACCGCTTGCTCGAGCTCATCCTCAGGGAGCATCGGCGAGATTTCTAGCGCACACTTCAAGACACCATCAAAGCATCTTCGCGCCGCCATAGCCAGCGGCCAACCTGATGGCAGGGAGCCGCCGCAAGAATTACTGATCCTTTAGAACGTGCAGAGACGAACAAACCGTAGCGCTCGCTTTTACATCCGGCCAAGGCTCGCCGCCGCGCTGGCATCAGCCGCGGTCGTGCTCGCTGCGTGCTCCGGCAGCAACGGCAACTCCGCTGCCGGTTCGTCCGACGGGCGGCTGCGCGTCGCGCTGCTCACGCCCGGGTCGATCTCGGACCAGTCGTGGAACGGCGGCGCCTATCAGGGGCTCCTGCGCGTCCGCGACAGCCTCGGCGCCCAGATCAGCAACATCGAGACGAAGACCCCCGCCGAGTTCGACGAGAACTTTCGCCAGTACGGCGCGCAGCACTACGACCTGGTCTTCGGCCACGGCTTCGAGTTCCAGGACGCCGCCAAACGAGTCGCGCCGCACTTCCCCCGGACCGACTACGTCATCACCTCCGGCAACGTCGCCCAGCCGCCCAACCTCGCCGGGATCGCGTTCGCCCTCGCCCAACCGTCGTATCTCGCCGGCATGGTCGCCGCGGGGATCAGCCACTCGCACCTGATCGGCTGCATCGGCGGGACGGAGCTGCCGCCCGTCGCCGAGAGCTTCCGCGCCTTCGAGGACGGCGTGCATGCGGTCGACCCTCGCGCGAAGGTCGTCACGTCCTACATCGGCAACTGGGACGACGTCAGCGCCGGCAAGGAACAGGCGCTGGCGCAGATCGCGCGCGGCGTGGACGTCATCTTCCAGAACGCGGATGCCGCCGGCCTGGGGGTGTTCCAGGCGGCGCGCGACTCGAAGAAGGCGGTCGTCATCGGCTCGAACGCCAACCAGAACGGCGTCGCGCCGGACGTGACGGTCGGCAGCGTCGTCATCGACCTGCCGCACGCGTTCCTGACCGTCGCCCGCGAGGTGAAGGAGCACCGCTTCGCGCCTCGGATCATCGATCTCGGCATGAAGGCCGACGTCGTGACGTGGGTGCCGAATCCGGCGTTCGCCTCACGCGTACCCGCCGCGCTTCGCGCGCGAGTCGACTCAACTCGCCAGCGCATGCTCGCCGGTCGGACGGAGGCCGGCGTGCCGCGCGACACGACGCTCGTCCACTGACGCCATGGCCTCGCTCGCCGAGATCGCCGGCTTCCTCAACGCGCTGCTCCGCACCGCCGAGGTTCCCGACTACGATCGGGCGCTGAACGGGGTGCAGTTCGCGAACTCCGGCGCCGTCACGCGCGTCGCCGCCGCCGTGGACTTCTCGTCGACGACGGTGCGCATGGCCGCCGCCATCGGGGCCGACCTGCTGCTCGTGCATCACGGCATGTTCTGGGGCGGGCTGCGCCCTCTCGTCGGCCCGCAGCGCGACCGGATCGTCGAGCTGGTGAAGCACGACATCGCCGTGTACTCGTCCCATCTCCCGCTCGACCTGCATCCGGAGCTCGGCAACAACGTCCTCCTCGCGCGCGAGCTCGGGCTCCAGCCCGACGGCGGCTTCGCGCGCTTCCAGCAGATCGAGATCGGCGTGAGCGGTCACGCCGAGATCGAGACGCAGACGCTCGTCGACCGGGCGCGCCGCTTCGCCGAGGCGCAGGGCGGCGGCGTGGTGGTCACTCCCTTCGCGCCGGGCCGGGTGACGCAACGCTGGGGGATCTGCACCGGCGCGGGCGCGGACTCCTCCACGATTCGCGAGGCGCTCGCGCGCGGGCTGGACACCCTCGTCGTCGGCGAGGGGCCGCACCACACGGCGGTGGAGGCGCGCGACGCCGGCGTCGTGATCGTGTACGCCGGCCACTACGCGACGGAGACGCTGGGGGTGCGCGCGCTCGCCGGCGAGCTCGCGCGCCGCTTCGGCGTCGAGCAGACCTTCATCGCGGCGCCGACGGGATTGTGAGCGAGCCCTTCGCCCTCGAGCTCCACGACATCACGAAGCGGTTCGGCAGGACGACCGCGCTCGACCGCGCCACGCTGCACGTCCGCCCCGGCACCGTCCACGCGCTGCTCGGGGAGAACGGGGCGGGGAAGACGACGCTCATGCGCATCGCCTACGGCATGCTCCGCCCCGACGAGGGCCGACTCGTCGCGCATGGTCGGCCCATCGTGCCGCGCAGCCCCGCCGACGCGCTGGCCGGCGGCATCGGCATGGTGCACCAGCACTTCATGAACGTGCCCGCGATGACCGTCGCGGAGAACGTCGCGCTGGGTCACCGCGGAGCCTACGATCGACGGCGCGCGGCCGCACGCGTGCGCGATGTCGCCGAGCGGGTCGGGCTGGCGCTGGATCCGGAGGCGCGCGTCGCCGACCTCGGCGTCGGCGCACAGCAGAAGCTCGAGATCGTGAAGGCGCTCGCGCGCGACGTGCGCGTCCTCATCCTCGACGAGCCGACGGCGGTGCTCGCGCCGCAGGAGGCGGACGAGCTCCTGCGCTGGCTCCGCGGCTTCGCCGACGCGGGGCACACGGTCGTGCTCATCACGCACAAGCTGCGCGAGGCACTCGCGATCGCGGACGACGTCTCGGTGCTGCGCCAGGGCCGGACCGTGCTCTCGGCACGCCGGTCGGACGTGACCGCCGATTCGCTCGCCGCGAGCATGCTCGGTGCGAGCGCGCGGGTCGAGGAGGAGCGGGCGCCCGCGCCGGCGGCGGGCGAGCCGGTCATCGTCGCCCGCGGGCTCACCCTGCGCGACGAGCGCGGCGTCGCGCGACTGCGCGACGCGGACCTCGTCGTCAGGCGTGGCGAGATCCTCGGGATCGCCGGCGTGGAAGGCTCGGGGCATCACCTCCTGCTCCAGGCCCTCGCCGGACGCGTGCGCCTCGCCGCCGGCGAGCTCGCGCTGCCGGACGCCGTGGGATTCGTACCCGAGGATCGCCACCGCGACGCGCTCGTCCTCGATTTCTCGCTGACCGAGAACGTCGCGCTCGGACGCGCGGGCGCACTGCGCGGGATGTTGCGCTGGCCGCGCTGGCGCGAGCGCGCGCGGTCCATCATCCGCGACTTCGACGTGCGCACCCCGGGCGAGGGCGCGGAGGCGCGTGCCTCTACCCTCTCCGGCGGCAACCAGCAGAAGCTGGTGCTCGGCCGCGAGCTCCGCGACGCACCCGTGGCGCTCGTCGCGGAGAACCCGACGCGCGGCCTCGACCTGCGCGCGACCGCCGCCGTGCACGACCGGCTCCGCGCGGCCCGCGATCAGGGGATCGCCGTCGTCGTCCACTCCAGCGACCTGGACGAGGTGCTCTCGCTGGCCACCCGCGTCGTCGCCGTGCACGCGGGACGCGTGCACGAGGTGCCACTCGATCGCGCGGCGGTGGGCCGAGGACCGCGTCCTCGCGCGGATCCGCGTCCTGC
>CAMLIT010000188.1 GCA_946480295.1 uncultured Gemmatimonadota bacterium | reverse complement strand
TGGACTTCAAGGCGATCGACGAGAAGCCGGTGAACTTCTTCTTCCTGATCGTCGCCCCGCCGCTGGAAGTCTCCAACCAGTACCTGCCGGTACTGGGCAAGATCGCGCAGTTCAGCAAGGAGACGGACGTGCCGCAGCGGCTGATGGAGCTGACGGAGCCGAAGCAGTTCCTGGCGCTGCTCGAGGAGAAGGGGGTCTGAGGCGCGCGTGAGCGCGCGATCGGAGCGGCCGCCCGAAGGCGGCGTTACTCCCACTCGATCGTCGCGGGCGGCTTCGAGCTGACGTCGTACACGACCCGGTTCACCCCGCGCACCTCGTTGATGATCCGGTTCGAGATCCGCGCCAGGGCGTCGGGGGGGAAGGGATACCAGTCGGCGGTCATGCCGTCGGTGCTCGTGACGGCGCGCAGCGCCACGACGTTCTCGTACGTGCGGTAGTCGCCCATCACGCCGACGCTGCGGATCGGCAGCAGCACGGCGAAGGCCTGCCAGATCTCGTCGTACAGCCCCGCCTCGCGGATCTCCTCGAGGTAGATCGCGTCGGCGCGCCGCAGGACCTCGAGCGCCTGCTCCGAGATGGCGCCGAGGACGCGGATGCCGAGCCCGGGGCCGGGGAACGGGTGCCGGCCGATCATCTCCTCCGGGAGCCCCAGCTCGCGGCCGACGTTGCGCACCTCGTCCTTGAACAGCTCGCGCAACGGCTCGATGAGCTGGAACTTCATCCCCGGCTTGAGGCCGCCCACGTTGTGGTGCGTCTTGATCGTCACCGACGGCCCGCCCGTCGGCGACGCGGACTCGATGACGTCGGGATAGAGCGTCCCCTGCACCAGGAACTCGGCCGGCCGGTCGCCGCCGCGCGCTTTCGCCGCCTCGCGCGTCGCGTCCTCGAAGACGTCGATGAAGGTGTGGCCGATGATGCGGCGCTTCTCCTCCGGATCCTCGATGCCGCGCAGCGCGTCGAGGAAGCGGCGCGACGCATCCACCGTCACCAGCTCGATGCCGAGGTTCGCGCGGAAGGTGCGCTCCACCTCCTCGCGCTCGCGCAGCCGCAGCAGCCCCGTGTCCACGAACACGCAGGTGAGCTGCGACCCGATCGCGCGGTGCACGAGCGCGGCGGCGACCGAGGAATCCACGCCGCCGGAGAGCCCGCAGATCACGCGTCGGTCGCCGACCAGCTCGCGGATCCTCGTCACGTGCTCGTCGATGAACGCGCCCGGCGTCCACGACGGCTCCGCGTGGCAGATCTCGAAGAGGAAGTTCGCGAGGATCTCGCGCCCGCGCGGCGTGTGCGCGACCTCGGGGTGGAACTGCACGCCGTACAGCGGCCGCGTCGCGTGCCGGTAGGCGGCGATCGGCGAGCTCGCGCTCTCCGCCGTCGCGATGAACTCGCGCGGCAGGGCGCGCACCTGGTCGCCGTGGCTCATCCAGGCGACGAACGGCTCGTCGCGACGGAAGCCGCGGAAGAGCGGGCCGGGATCGTCGGTGACGCGCACCTCGGCGCGGCCGTACTCGCGCTCCGTGGCCGGCGCGACGTCGCCGCCGCTCAGGTGCGCGATGAGATTCATCCCGTAGCACACTCCGAGCACCGGCGCGATGTCGAGCACCGCGGGATCGGCCGTCGGCACGTTGTCGCCGTACACCGACGCCGGGCCGCCGCTGAAGATGATCCCCGTCGGCGCCCACTGCCGGATCCACTCCACGCTGCGCGTGGGCGGGTGGATCTCGGAGTAGACGCGCGCCTCGCGCACGCGGCGGGCGATGAGCTGCGTGTACTGCGAGCCGAAATCGATGATCAGGATGCGCGAAGGCACGGACGCGGGAGGCGGGAGGCGGAAGGAGCGAGGCGACGGGTCAGGTCGGCCACGCGGCGGGATCGAGCGTGAGGAATTCGACCTGCCGGGTGTCGAGGTCGAGGATCGCCGCCGAGGGCGCGCCGTAGAGCCAGCCGCACGCCTCCCCCGGATTCACGATCAGCGTGTCGCCGCGCGTCTTCATCTCCTGCTTGTGCGTGGCGCCGTGGACGACGATCGCGTGCGAGCCGATCGAGCGCGTCTGCACGTCGCCGATGTCGTGCACGAGCAGGATCTGCTGGCCGGCGAGGTCGAAGCTGTGCGGCGACTCGAAGATCTCCGCGCCGAACCCCGACTGGGCGCGCTGGAGCAGCCCCTCGTGGTCGCCGTCGTTCTTGCCGAAGACGCCCGCCATCGAGACGTGCGCGTCCTCGAACGGCTTCAGGCTGAACGGCGAGCAGTAGTCGCCGGCGTGGAGGATCATGCTCACCCCCGCGGACGTCATCTGCCGCAGCAGCTCGGCGATGGTGGGCACGCGGTCGTGGGTATCCGCGATCAGTCCGACGCGCATCAGTCCCTCCACTCGGGTTGATCGATCTCGAGTCGCTCGAGGTCCTCGGCCGACTCGCGCGCCGTGACGATCGCGTAGCGGTCGCCGTCCACCAGCACTTCCGCCGCTCGCGGGCGCGAATTGTAGGTCGACGCCATCACGTATCCGTACGCCCCCACGTCGTACACGACGAGGAGGTCCCCCGGCTGCACGTCCTCGAGCTCGCGATCGAGCGCGAGGAAGTCGCCGCTCTCGCACACCGGGCCGACGACGTCCGCCGTCGTCCGCCCCTCCGTCGGCCCGACGCTCTCGATGCGGTGGAACGCACCGTAGTGGGAGGGCCGCAGCAGCTCCGTCATCCCCGCGTCGGCGATGACGTACTCCTTGCCCCCGCTGTGCTTCCGGTACAGCACGCGCGTGAGCAGCACCCCCGCGTTGCCGACGATGAAGCGGCCCGGCTCCATCAGGAGCTCGAGCCCCGTCGCGGCCACCTGCGGCAGCACCAGCTCGGCGAAGCGGGGCAGGTCGGGCGGCTGCTCCGTGTCGTAGCGGACGCCGAGGCCGCCCCCGATGTCCAGGTAGCGCAGCGACGTGATGCCGAGGCGCCGCAGCTCGTCGTGGACGGCGACCAGCCGCTCGGTGCCGCTGCGGTACGGGTCGATGCGCGAGAGCTGCGAGCCGAGGTGCATGTCGAGCCCGACGAGGGCGACGTGCGGCAGGTCGGCGGCGACGCGGGCCACGTGCACCGCGTCGTCGTAGGGGATGCCGAACTTGTGCCCCTTCTCCCCGGTCTTGATGTAGTGGTGCGCCGTGTCGAGGGTGATCTCCGGGTTGATCCGGAGCGACACGCGCGCCGTCACGCCCAGCTCGCCCGCGAGCCGGTCGAGCAGGAGCACCTCGGCCTCCGACTCGGCGTTCACGAGCAGCACGTCGGCGACGAGGGCGTCGCGCAGCTCCCGCTCGCTCTTCCCCACCCCGCCGAAGATGATGTCGCGGCCGGCGAAGCCGGCGCGGAGGGCGCGGTGCAGCTCGCCCCCGGAGACGACGTCCACCCCCGCCCCCAGCTCGCGCAGGAGGCGGAGGATCGCGCGGTTCGAGTTGGCCTTGAGCGTGTAGTGGACGCGGTGCGCCACGGGGGCGAGCATCGCGTCGAGGCGGCGGTAGCGGTCGCGCACCGTCGCCGCGCTGTACACGTAGGCCGGGGTGCCGACGCGCTCCGCGATGCGGTCGAGCGGCACCCCCTCGCAGTGGACGGTGCCGTCGACCCGCGCGAAGCCCGCCGTCAGTACGCCTTCGCCCATAGCGCTTCGGCGACGGCCGGCCTGCCGCACTTCAGGCACTTCGTCGGCGGCTCGGCCGAGCGGAACTCCTCGTCCGGCAGGCAGCGGATCGTCGCCTTCGTCTCCTCCTTCACCTGCGCCTCGCACTCGGCGCTGCCGCACCACCCGGCGTACACGAACGCCCCCTCGCCGTCCATGACCTCGCGGAAGCGATCGTAGGAGATGCGCTCGCGGATCGAGTGCTGGTCCTGGCGCTCGCGCGCCGTGATCAGCATGTCGGCCTGGATGCGCGACAGCAGGTCGGCCGCGTCCTCGCCCACGGTGCCGAGCGAGACGGGGCGCTTCTCCTTCGTGTCGCGCCGCACGAGCACCGCCTGGTTCTTCTCCAGGTCCTTGGGGCCGAGCTCCAGGCGCAAGGGCACGCCGCGCAGCTCCCACTCGTAGTACTTCGCGCCGGGCTTCATCCCCTCGCGCGCGTCGAGGCGGATGCGCAGCCGCCCGGGATCGCGGCGCTCCCACTCCCGCATGCTGGCCATGATGCGATCGGCCGCCTCGAGCACGCGCGCGCGCTCCTCGTCGGTGCGGTAGATGGGCACGATGACGATCTCGGTGGGCGCGAGCAGCGGCGGGATGCGCAGTCCGGTGTCGTCGCCGTGCGTCATCACGAGGCCGCCGATGAGCCGCGTCGACACCCCCCAGCTCGTGTTCCAGGCGAACTCCATCCCGCCCGACTCGGTCTGGAACTTCAGGTCGAACACCTTCGCGAAGTTCTGCCCGAGGTTGTGCGACGTGCCCGCCTGGAGCGCCTTGTTGTCCTGCATCATCGCCTCGCACGAGTACGTGCGGAGCGCGCCGGCGAACTTCTCCGAGTCGGTCTTCTGGCCGGTGACGACGGGCATCGCCATCCAGCCCTCCATGAAGTCGCGGTACACGCCGAGCATGCGCCGCGCCTCCTCCTCCGCCTCGTCGTGCGTCGCGTGCGCGGTGTGCCCCTCCTGCCAGAGGAACTCGAGCGTGCGCAGGAAGAGCCGCGTGCGCATCTCCCAGCGCACGACGTTCGCCCACTGGTTCACGAGCAGGGGCAGGTCGCGGTAGCTCTGCACCCACTTGGCGAACATCGCGTAGATGATCGTCT
>CAMLIT010000187.1 GCA_946480295.1 uncultured Gemmatimonadota bacterium | reverse complement strand
CGGCTCGTCGGCCGGAGCGCTCGCCGCCGGCTTGTCGGTGACGACCTTCACACTGGCGCGGGCGAGCGCGGGCTCGCCGACGTGCCAGGCGGCGAAGCGGCCGTCACTCCCGTCCACGGCGACCCGGATCTCGCCGTTGCCGCGGATCACGGAGTAGCGGTGCATCGCGTCGAGCGTGAGCACGACGCGGACGACGTTCTTCCGGTACTGGGAGTAGCGCACGTCCACGATGCCGCCGCGCGCGACGTGATCGTAGTAGTTGCCCCGCGGGAGCCCGAGATCGGCGCCGGTGATGTCGACGACGATCTTGGCCGGGGCCCTCAGCGTGAAGTCGTGGACCTGGACGGGTCCACCGACGCCGATGATGACCTCGGCCCTGCCGGTCGTGGGTACGATGCTCAGGGAGGTCACGGCGCCCTGCGCGGCGGCCGCCGGCGTCGTGGACGTTCCGAGCGCCACAACGACAGCCGTGACCAGCGTCCACACTCGCTTCATCTCGCCCTCGCTTTCGTGGTATCACCGAGCACGAGCGAGTCCTGGCGGTTCATGCCGAACTCCTCGATGGTGAAGACGATCACCTTCGGCTTGATCTGCGCGACGCGCATCCGGCCGAGCTGCTGGCCGGTGGTGACGCGGTACTGCGCATTCGTGATGGCGTCGCGCATGATGGCCACGGGACGCCGGCCCGATTCGTCGTAGAGGATGCCCATCAGCTTCAGGTCCGACATCGTCGGCCGCAGCTCGCCCGAGTTCATGAGCGAGTAGAACGGATCGCGACGTGCGTCCTTCTCGTAGGAGTAGACTTCCCGCATCACCGTCGGCGCGTCGGCGGAATCCCGCGTCGTGCTCCGGGCCGGCGCGCCGGCCTGGGCGACGCTGGTGCTGGACGACTGCCCGGAGATCCCGGCCACCGTCACCTTCGGCGTGCCCGACGCCGCCGAGGCGGCGGCGGGATGGCCCGCCTGCACCGCCGTCGGCGATGCCGCGGCGACGCGCTGCCCGGTCTCGCCGGCCACGTGCTGGTTCGCCGCGGCGGCGGCATTCTTCGCCGCGCCGATCGCCCCGAGGGGACCAGCGGGCTTCGCGCCCGGGGCCGGCGTCGTGCCGGACGCCGGGGACTGCGGATGCGCGGGCTGGTGCGACGCGACCTGCGGGTGCATCGGCGCGAGCTTGCCGCCCGACCCGACGCCCGGGTGCCGGAGGCCCGGATGCGGATGCACCGTGGCGGCGGGCTTCGCGTCGTCGCCGCCGATGAGCGAGGTCACCTCGGAGCGCAGCTCGCCGCGATAGAGCACGAGGCCCGCGGCGATGACGATCGCGCCGCCGACGACGAGCAGCGTGCGACCGGAGCTGCCCAGCCCCGAGGACTGGTTGTTGGGGAGCATCGCCTTCATGGGGCCCCTGCCGGTGAACCGCCGGCGGTCTTCGCCGGCGCGTTGTGCGCCACGTACGTCAGGATCTCGAAGCGCGCGTCGATCAGCGCGTCGCCCTTGTGCGTGTGGATGTCGGAGCGCTGCGAGGGCACCAGCGTCAGGTTGATCGGCGCGACGATGCGCGGGAGCGAGCCGACGTTGGTCAGGAACTGGGCGAGCCGGTGATACGGGCCGGACACGCCGAGCTTGTACTTGTACGTGTCGAACTGGTCGCCCTGGACGACGCCCTCGGGGATCACCTCGGCCAGCTCGAGGCCGACCATGCGCGACGCCGTCGAGACCTGCTCGAGGAGCGCCGGCACCTCGTTCGCCGTGGGGACGAGCCGGTGCAGGACGTCGAGCTGGCGGGCGTACTCGTCGGCCTGGCGCTTGACCTGCGCGACGTTGCCGCGCGCGATGTCGTGCTTGACCGCCGTGTTGAGCGAATCGAGGGCGTTCACGTGCGTCTCGATCGTCGCGAGCTGCTCCTGCTTCGGCGACCAGACGTACATGTAGAAGAGCCCGAGCGCGCCGAGCGCGACGAGGCAGACGACGACCATGACCTGGTCACGCTGCTTGGTGGGCAGGAGTGCCATCGTTACCTCCCCATGTCGGCGAGCGCGACGCGACGGATCACCGTCGTGTCGGGACGCGTGTAGGTCATGGTCAGACTGAACTGCGTGATCTGCTCGCCGGCCTCGATCACCATCTCGGACTTCTCGAGCTGGACGTTGCCGAGGAAGGGCGACGCCTCGAGGTCCTTCATGAAGCGCGTGAGCGCCTGGATGTCCGCGGTGCGGCCCTCGAGCTTCACCTGCACCGAGTCCTGCGGGATCGCCGTCGGGAACCGGCCGTCCTTCTTCTTGTCGCCCTTCTTGGCGTCCTTGGCGTTCGCCGCCGGGAGGGCGACGACGTTGCTCGTCCCCTGCGCCGTGCCGGTCCAGGCGACGTTGGTCAGCCAGGTGTAGGCGGGGAGGGCGCGGCTCACCTCGTCGAGCACGTGCGGCCAGATGTACCGGTCGCCGTCGATGCTCTTGATGATGTTGAGCTCGCGGAGGAGGGTGTCGCGCTTCGCCTCGAAGCGCAGCTTGTCCGCCATGATGCTGGCGTAGTGCGACGAGTCCTGGATCGCCTTCTTGTCGCGCTCCGCCAGGTCGTCGGCGCGCCGCTCCTGCGTCGTGTACAGGGTGGCGATGCCGGCGACGGCGACGACGACGGAGACGACGGCCGCCGCGAGGAACTTGTCCTTGATGCTGCCGGAGAAGCCGGAGAAGGTGGCCGCGAGGTCCAGCTTCGCGCCGCCGCCGCCGCGACTCGCCTTCTTCTTGCCCGTGCCGGGCAGGAGATTGATCTCGATCATGGATGCATCCGGGATCCGCTGGTGCCTGACGAGAGGTCAGGCGACCTGTCTGAGGGCGAGACCGATGGGGAGCATGAGCAGTGGCGCGACCTCGTCAGTGACGAGCGATTCGAGCGCCCCGTCACGTACCTTCAAGTTCGCCAGCGGGTTAGCCTGCTGAACGCGCAGGCGCAGGCGATTCGCCAGGGCCTCGTTGAGCCCCGGGATGCGCGCGCCGCCGCCGCAGGTGAAGACGGCCCGTACCTGCCCCGCCGCGCGCGCGTTCGACGCGAGGAACGCCGCCGCGCGCTCGATGCCGACGGCGATCTCCTCGCCGCGCGTCTCGATCACCGCGTCGAGATGCGGCGACCGGTCGTAGCCCTGCAGGAGCTGCTGCGCATCCTCGGCGCTCAACCCGCGCTCGCGCTGCAGGTCCTCGCGGAAGCGGCGCGTGCCGAGGGTGATGTCGCGCGTGAGGATCGGCACACCGTCCTCGAGGATGTTGACGTTCGTCACCTCGTGGCCGATGTTGACGAGCGCCACGACCCCGTTCAGCGCATCCGGATGATTGACCTCGAACGCGTTGTGCAGCGCGAACGCGTCGACGTCGACGAGGCCCCCCTGGAGCCCGGCGTCGGTCAGCATGCGCATCCGCGACTCGACCAGCTCCCGTTTGGCGGCGACGAGGAGGACGCTCATCTCCAGCCCCTCGCCGTCCGGGTCGAGGATCTGGAAGTCCAGCTCCACCGACTCCATGTCGAAGGGGACGTGCTGCTCCGCCTCCCAGCGCATCAGCTCGCGCGCCTGCTGCTCCTTCACGCGCTCGATCTGGATCTTCTTGATGATGACGTCGCGGCCGCCGACGGCCGTGACGACCTGACGGTCCTTCACGCCGGCCGCCGCCATCGCGCTCTGGATCGCCTCGGCGACGATCCCCGGGTCCATGACCTCGCCCTCGACGATCGCGTCGGCGAGCAGCGGCACGATCGCCACCCGCGTCAGCTCGGGCTCCTTCTTCGAGTGGTCGATGACGGCCACCTTGACCAGCCCCGACCCGACGTCGAGGCCAATGGTCTGCTTCTTTCGACCGAACGAGAATGCCATGATCAGGGACGGTCAGGGACGCCGCGCGTCCGATGGACGGGATGTCAGACTTCGCGACACGCGGGAACGACTCCCACGGCCTTGCAGTGAACGGAGGCGCGACTGGACCCGCGGCCTCGGAGGGATGTCAATCGGCTTCAGGAGAGGTGTGATAGCGAGCGGGATCGCTTGCACTTATCTCTCGGGCGCACCCGTCGAGCATCCGGCGGGATGAGACATCGTGACCGCGCGCCCGGTCAGTTCTACCGCAACACGAACCACGTGCCGACAAGTAACAATCGGTCGCTCGCGGGTGCGGTGCATCACAGAGTCCTGCGCCGGGGGTGCTCCCGGACCCCGCCGCCCCCCTTCCTGCCCTCGCCGGCGCCGCGGCGGGCGGAAGCGACGCGACGGCAAGCGGTTAGAAGAGCTCCGCCCACGCACGGCCGTGCACCGGCGCGGGACGGCCGACGGCGACGACGGCGCGCATCGCCGCGCAGCGCGACGCCCGCAGCGCCACCGCGTGCGCGAGCCGCACCGCCGGCTCGCCCGGCGCCGGCCCGGCACGCGTTGCGGACATCACGAGCCCCGCGACGCCGACGCCGTCGCCGGCCGTCGTTATGCCGCCGCGCGCGACGATCAGCCCCGTGAACTCGAGCGGCCCGGCCAGCGTGAGCCGCCCCTCCACGAGCAGCACGCCGCTCCCCGCGCCGCCGCGCAGCGTGAGGTCGCCCGCGGCGTAGGCGAGCGCGAACGGCGCGGCCGGCACGACTGCGCCCGGCGCGAAGCGAACCGCCGCGCGCGCGGCGAGCGCCGCCCAGCCATCCGCGGCGAAGGGGACCAGCGGCATCGAGTCCGCCAGGGCGACGACGCGCACGCTGTCCGCCGCGGCGCGAGCCGCGTCGACGACGAGACGCGCCCCCGGCGCGAGCCCCACGGCCCCCACCGCGCCCGCCTCGGCACGCGCGCTCCCGTCGGCGCACGACGTG
>CAMLIT010000186.1 GCA_946480295.1 uncultured Gemmatimonadota bacterium | reverse complement strand
TCCTTCCTCCCCGTGTTCACGCTGCAGGGGCAGGAAGGGCGGATGTTCAAGCCGCTCGCGTACACGAAGACCTTCGCCATGGCGGCGGCGAGCCTGCTGTCGGTGACGCTCGTGCCGGTGGCGATGGGGCTGTTCGTCCGCGGGCGGATCGTGCGCGAGCGGGCGAACCCGATCAACCGCGCGCTCGTCCGCGTGTACCGGCCGGTGATCGACCGGGTGCTCCGCCATCGCGGACCGGTGGTGCTGGCCGCGGCCGTCGCCCTGATCCTCACCTGGATTCCATGGACGCGCATCGGCAGCGAGTTCATGCCGCCGCTCGACGAGGGGACGATCCTCTTCATGCCGACGACGCTCCCCGGGCTGCCCGTGGCGCGGGCACGTGAGATCCTGCGGCAGCAGGACTCGATCCTGAAATCGTTCCCCGAGGTGGATCACGTCTGGGGGAAGGCGGGACGCGCCAGCACGGCGACCGACCCGGCGGGGTTCGACATGATCGAGACGACGATCTCGCTCCGGCCGAAGGCGGAGTGGCGCCCGGGGATGACCCACGACGCGCTCGTCGCGGCGATGGACTCCGCGGTTCGCCTGCCGGGGGTGACGAACGCCTGGACGATGCCGATCAGCGGGCGCATCGACATGCTCGCCACGGGGATCCGCACCCCGGTCGGCATCAAGGTGTTCGGCCCCGATCCCGGCGAGCTGGAGCGGATCGGCCGGGAGATCGAGCGCGCGGTGCGGATGGTGCCCGGGACGCGAAGCGCCTTCGCCGAACGAGCGGTGTCGGGCTACTACCTGGACATCGACATCGACCGTGCGGCGGCGGCGCGCCACGGCGTGAACGTGGCCGACGTCCAGGCGGTGATCGCGACGGCGATCGGCGGGATGACGATCACGCAGACCGTCGAGGGGCGCGAGCGCTACGGCGTACGCGTGCGGTACCCGCAGGAGCTGCGCGACACGCCGGAGCGGCTGGCGGAGGTGCTGGTGCCGGAGGGAAACGCGGGACGCGGGACGCGGGACGCGGGACGCGGGACAGGCATGCTCGGCATGGCCGAGGGCGGCGCCGCGCAGGGCGCCGAGGTTGCGCAGATCCCGCTCGGGCAGATCGCCACGATCCGGCAGGTCGCCGGGCAGATGGTCGTGCGCACCGAGGGAGCGGTGCCCACGGCGTGGGTGTACGTGGACGTGGCGGGGCGCGACATCGGCGGCTACGTCGCCGACGCGCGGCGGATGGTGGACGCGATGGTGAAGCTCCCGACCGGCTACTCGATCGCGTGGAGCGGCCAGTACGAGTACGTGCAGCGCGCGCGGGTGGCGATGCGGCTCGTCATCCCCGCCACGCTCGCCATCATCTTCCTCCTGCTCTACTTCAACTTCCGGAGCGTGGGCGAGACGCTCATCGTCATGCTCTCGCTCCCCTTCGCGCTCGTCGGCGGCATCTGGTTCGTCTGGGCGCTCGGCTACGACTGGTCGGTCGCCGTTTCGATCGGCTTCATCGCCCTCGCCGGCGTGGCGGCGGAGACCGGCGTCGTCATGCTCATCTACCTCGACCACGCGTGGCAAGCGCGCTCTCGCCACGGGCGGCGACCCACGGCGCGCGACCTGTACGACGCGGTGATGGAGGGCGCCGTCGAGCGCGTGCGGCCGAAGATCATGACGGTGACCGCGATCATGGCCGGCCTCCTGCCGATCCTGTGGGGGAGCGGCACGGGCGCGAGCGTCATGAAGCGCATCGCGGCGCCGATGGTCGGCGGGATGATCTCGAGCACGGTCCTCACCCTCGTCGTGATCCCCGCCGTCTACTCGGTATGGAGGGAGCGCGCGGTCCTGAGGGCGAACGAGGCGGAGCCGGTACACCACTTGCCCGGAGTGCCGGCATGACCCGCGGAGCGCCGCCCCTTCCCGCCGATCGGAGGCCACGATGTCGAAGCTGAAGCATCCGAACATCAGTCCCTTCTACGAGTGGCTGGATCACGACGAGATCCGCGACATCGTCCACCGCGCGCTGGACATGCCGCCGGGCGAGCGCCTGGTGGCGATCAAGGGGCTCGTGCCCGGGCTCGTCGACGCCGTGGGCATCGAGGAGCTCGAGGACTTCCTCGACGAGCTCGCGATCAAGGCGCGGCGCTACGACGAGGCGCGCCGGCATCCGGGCGAGGGACGGCGGAAGCGCCGGACCCCCGGTGAGCTGATCGGGGGCGCGACGCCCAGCGGCCACGCGCACGCGGACGAGCGGCGCGATCCCGGCCGCCCGGGCGGGCGGTACGCCGAGCGCGAGCGGGAGCGTGCGCTCTGGCGCGAGGCCGCGCGGCGTGGTGGCAGGCACCGTCGGCCGGCGACGCCGCTGCTGATCGGCGTCGCGGCCGTGGCGGCGGCGTCGGGCGCGCTCATGCTGCTCGCCTCGCGAGGGCGCCTCGTTCGGCCGCCGCGTGGACCGGGGCGTCCGGCACGCCCCAGGCGGCCGCGCGGCCTCGACCGGGTGCGTGCCGTCGAGCGGGACGTCGAGCTGGCGAACCGGTACGACCGCTACGCGGGGTAGGCGCAGCGGTCGCCCGGCCCCGCTCACCGCCCGATCCAGTACGTCGCCTTGATCAGGAAGACGTTGGTGGGGCGGTCGCGGAAGATCGCCGTCCGCGCGCTCTGGAAATCGAAGTTGCCAACGGGGTCGAAGCCCGATCGCTCCTGCGTCCACACGAAATAGAGCGTCGAGCCGGTGTGATATTCCCACCGCAGCACGCCCGTGCCCCGCAGGGAGCTCGTCGTGAAGTTCGGGTTATTGAAGGTGAACGAGCGCGCCGGGCCCGTGCCGTCCGGGTCCACGGTGTACGTCGTCGTCCTGGCGTCGTAGCCGATCGTGCCGACGTCGCGGCCGTACTGCAGCTTCGTCAGGCTGCGCGGAGCGGCGAACTCGCGGAACGAGGTGTAGTCGCCGCTGGCGATGAACGGCTGCGCGAAGAGCTGCAGCGTGAGGTTCGGCGTGAAGGTCCAGTTCACGCGCGTGTCGAGCGAGACCGTCTTCGTGCGGATGAAGCCGAACACGTAGCGTGTGCCGTAGAACGACGTCGCCGTGGGGTCCTGGACGGCGGTCACGTACTGCGCGTCGTCCTCGTTGCGGGAGTAGGTCGGCGAGATCTGGATGAAGATGTTGGCCGCCGGCTTCAGGGCGAGCCCCGGCTGGAGGCGCAGCGAGTGCGTCGGCGCGTCGATGCCGCGGCTCGCCTGCACGCCGAAGTCGAACACCGCCGGGGAGCGGGCATCGGTCGAGATCTCCGCGTCCCCCACGTCGTAGCCCGCGCGCTTCACCACGGGGCCGCCGCGCGTGAGCCGGTCGTCGTACGACGGCACGTCGCGGATCCCGAAGACCCGGAGGTTCCAGTAGTTCGGGAACTCCATGCCGTAGAACGCCTGGAACTCCGTCTCCGTGCGATCGCCCTCGAAGTTGTACTGCGTGGCGCCGCCGACGGTCGTGAAGATGTTCCGGTACCATCGCGTCGGCGTCGTCCACTGGCCGCCGATGTTCCCGTTCGCCCACTTGTAGTCGGCGCGGTCGAGGAAGGCGAGGTCGTTGACCTCGAAGCCCGGGCTGCGGACGTTCGCCATCGCCTCCCAGAGCAGCGTCCCGGCGTCCTTGCCGACGCGCGTGAAAAGCCCGTAGCCGCGCAGCGCGGAGACCGTGGAGTCGTAGCGCGTGCTGAACAGGCCGTCGGTCGTGGCGCCGCGGTCGGGGCGCTGGAAGTAGTGCGCGCTCGACCGCTCGGTGAGCGCGATCGCCGCCGGGGAGCCGGCGACGTTGGAGAGCAGCGTGCTCCCCATCCACGAGTAGGTGCGCTGGTGCCAGGTGTGATACCAGTCGACGCCCGCCGCCTCGGCGTGGCCGCGCAGCCGGTCGCTCACGACCGTGTCGCTCATCCGCCGCTCGGTGGAGGTCAGGATCCCGCCGAAGGTCGTCGCGCCCTGGCGGAACTCCTTCTTCAGGCGACCGACGAAGTAGTTCGTGAGTGGCTCGACCACCTGCGACTCCGGCGACGCGCCGGGCTGCACGATGTAGCGCGCGCGCTCGCGGTTGGTCACCGCGTCGAGCAGGCCGACGGTGATCCCCTGCTGCGTGCGCCCGGTGACCTTGGCCGCGCCGAGGATCGCCGTGTTCTCCGGCGTGTCGGCGTACTTCGCGAGGTCGTCCACGTAGTCGTCGAGCTGCGGCGGCCGGCCGATGCGGCGCGAGTAGAACGCGTCGAGGCTGGAGGTATTGCTGCAGAAGAAGCAGCGCATGCCGCCGAAGTCGAAGGCGCTGGCGCCGGAGACGAAGAAGGGGCGCTTCTCGTCGTAGTAGGTCTCGAACGCGGACAGGTTGAGGACCGCCGGATCGACCTCGACCTGGCCGAAGTCGGGGTTCAGCGTCGCGTCGAGGGTCAGGTTCGACGTGAGCAGGTACTTCAGGTCCCCGCCGGCGGCGAGCCGCGCCTCGTTCCCGTCGTGGTACGGATCGCCGGGGGCGGCGTAGCGGAAGGTGTTGCCGGTGACGACGTAGGGCAGCAGTTCCATCTGGCGCGGGCGATCGCGGATCACCAGTCCCGTGAGGTGGCCGTAGTACGCCGGGCCGCCGGCGGCGTTGCGCGGCCAGAAGGCCCACATGTCGTGCTCGTTGAGCCGGTCCACGTAGCGCCAGATCTGCACGCCCCACGTCTGCGCCGAATCGCGCGAGAAGCGGAGCTGGCTGAAGGGGATGCGCATCTCCGCCGTCCAGCCGAGCGAGTCCGCGTGCGCCGCCGCATCCCAGATCGGGTCCCACGACGGATCGCCGTCGAACTGGTCGCCCTTCACCCCCGCCGGATTCACCT
>CAMLIT010000185.1 GCA_946480295.1 uncultured Gemmatimonadota bacterium | reverse complement strand
CCCTCGTGCGCGCCCTCGATGATCCCCGGGATGTCGGCGACGACGAAGGTGCGGTTCCCGCTGAGCTGCACGACGCCGAGGTTGGGGCTGAGCGTCGTGAAGGGATAGTCGGCGATCTTGGGGCGCGCCGCGGAGATGACGGAGAGCAGCGTGGACTTTCCCGCGTTCGGCTGGCCGACGAGGCCCACGTCGGCGATGAGCTTCAGCTCGAGCTCCAGCGTGCGCTCCTCGCCATCCTCGCCCGGCTGGTACTGTCGCGGCGCCTGCTGCGTGGCCGTGGCGAAGAAGGCGTTGCCGTGCCCGCCGCGGCCCCCGCCGGCGACGACGAGCTCCTGGCCGTCGTCGAGGATCTCGCCGAGCAGCTCGCCCGTGTCGGCGTCGCGGACCACGGTGCCCGGCGGCACGGGCAGGACGACGCTGTCGCCCGACTTGCCGCTCCGGTTCGACCCCGAGCCGTGGTCGCCGCTCTCCGCCTTCCAGAAGTCGCGGTAGGTGTAGTCGAGCAGCGTGGCGAGGTTGCTGTCGCCGCGCACGACGACGTCGCCGCCACGGCCGCCGTCGCCGCCATCGGGACCACCGAGGGGGACGAACTTCTCGCGACGGAAGGAGATGATCCCGGAGCCGCCGTCCCCCGCCTTCACCCGCACGATCACGCGATCGATGAACATGCCGTCATTTCCCCCGAACCCGGGCCCACAGCATGCGCGTGGCGCGCTGCTGCTCCTCGTCCAGCACCGGCGCCAGCGCCTCGACGGCCTCGTCGACGACCGACGCGGGCACGCCGACGTTCAGCGCACCGTGCAGGTGCGACAGGAGCTGCCGCTCCTGCCTTGCCGCGGCGCAGGCCGCCATGATGCAGAGCTCACGCCGCGGCAGGTCGAGCCCGGGGCGCGAGAGCACCTTGCCGTACCCCTCGATCACCATCCAGTCGTCGAGCGCCGGATGCAGCGCGCGGATGTTCTCGCGGAGCCGTTCGTACATGGTGCCGTAGACGCGCGCGCAGGTGATCTCGCCGCGCGCGCGCCAGTCGTCGATGCCGCCCTCCTCGTCGTCCTGCCCCGGCGCCGGTCGACCGGAGATCCGCCGCCATTCGCGCATCGCGTTCAGCGCGCGCGGAAAGCCGGCGAACAGATAGGTCTGGAGCAGCAGCTCCTCGACCCAGACCGGCGGCACCGTGCCCACGGCCTCCGCCAGCGCGGCGCGTATCGCCTCGTCGCCGCCCGCCGTGACGAGCGCCGCCAGCCGGACGAGAGCGCGCGTCGCGTCGTCGAGCGCGGACAACATGGCGGGTGCGGAGGCGGCGTGCGTCATTCCCCGAGTGCGGGTCGTGTCGGAAGAGCGCGGCCCGGAGGGCGCGCGAACGTCAGGCGACGGGGCGGACCTCGCCGACGGTCTCGCCGCGCGTGTTGCGCACGGGGCGGCGGAGCAGCTCCTCGAGCCGCGGCGGCAGGGTGGCGGGGAGCGCCTCCAGGTGCTGGAGGGCGCGGAGGAGTGCCGGGAACTGCGCGCGCTGCGCGCCGTCCTCCACCTTCACGACGACGCCGAGCCCCTGCTCCATGACGGCGGCGCAGTGCACCCCCTCGGCGCCGATCTTGGAGACGATGCGCCCCTCGGTCTCCTCGATGAGCACCGAGTCGAAGCGATCGGTGCCGCCGACGAGGAAGGGACGCGTCTGCATCGCGTGGAGGATGCGCGCGGGGATCTCGTCGCCGTCGCGCGCCTGCCGAGCGAGGCGCGCCCACGCGCGGGCCATGTTGGTCAGCGGCAGCGAATAGACCGGGACGCCGCAGCCGTCCACCGCGCGTCCGATCTCCGTCTGCGGAAGGCCCGTCCACTCGGCGACCGTCTCGTAGCAGCAGCGCTGCACCGGATGCTCGGCGCGCTCGTAGCCGTAGGTCGGCCACGCGGCGGTGTGGGCGCGGGCCAGCATCGCCGCGTGCTTCCCCGAGCAGTTGTTGTGGAGCCGCGTGACGCGGTGCCCCGATTCGCGCAGGAGCCGGATGCCGCGCTGGGACAGCGGCTCGTGCGGCCCGCAGGCGAGGTCTCCCTCCTCGAGCCCGATGTCGGCGAGCATCGCGCCGGCGAGGGCGATGTGCTCGGGCTCGCCGCCGTGCGAGGCGCAGGCGAGGGCGAGCTGGTCGTCCCCCCAGTGCAGCGCGTCGAAGCCGCCGGATTCGAGGAGGGGCATGACCTGGAACGGCTTCGCGCACGATCGCCAGGAGGTGACGCGCGACGGATCGCGCGCGCCGGCGATCAGCGCATCATTGACGTCCACGACGGCAGCATGCACGCGGTGGCGCGACTCGACCTCGGTACCGCGTGTCACGAGGACGTCCAGCTCGAATACTTTCATCGGAATCGGGGAGGGACAGATTCCGAAATGTAATCGAGTCGCGGAAGGGGAAGCGCCAACGGGGGTACGCTGCCCGGACCGCGTACTGCGTGATTGGTTCTTGGCCGACCTCGGGACGCAGGAGCGTCCCGAGCGGCCCGCCAAGAACGAGGGACCAACGACCCACGACGCCCCGCCCGTCACCCGTCTCCAGGCATCAGAACACCTTCACGACCCCCTTCATGTACCGCCCCGGGTTCTTCCGCATGTCCGCGATCAGCGCGCTCATGTCGCTCACCAGCTTGTTGAGCTGATCGTACAGCGTCTGGTCGGTCAGCATCTTCGAGGCGAAGCCGTTGCCGTGGGTGATCATCGTCATCAGCGAGTCGGCCCCCTGGCTCATGCGCGTCAGGTTCACGTACAGCGTCGTGTCGCGCAGCAGGCTGCCGAGGGTCCCGTTGCGGCTGTTCATCGCCACGACGAGCGAATCGGCGGAGGAGACCGTGGCCACGAGCTGGTTGTAGAGCCGCGGGTCGTCGAGCATGCGGCCGAAGGTGCCGTTCGGGTTCTGCATGCGCTCGAGCAGGGTGCTCGTCCGGTCGAGCGTCGACGTGAGCTGGTCGTAGAGCGCGCGGTCGGTGAGCAGCGCGCCCATCGTCCCCTTCCCCTGCACGAGGCCACTCGTGAGCTGCCGCAGGTCCTTCGTGAGGGCGACGACGTCGCCGACGGCGCCGGCCGCCTGGTTGAGCACCGCGTCGTAGTCGAGCGATGGCGCCACGCCGAGCGTGTCGCCGGGCATCAGCTCCGCGTAGCGCGGCGTCCCCGGGCTGATGTCGACGACCTTGTCGCCGAGCAGGCCGAGCGTGCGCACGGCCGCCTTCGAGTCGCGGCGCACCTGCGGCTCGAGGTCGCGGTCGATCGAGAGCGTGAGCTTCAGGTTCCGCGTCGTGTCGCGATCGGGGGGCAGGAAGTCGACGCGGCTCACCGTGCCGGCGACCTGGCCGGCGACGAGGACGCTGCTCCCCTGCCGCAGCCCGCTCGCGTTGCCGAGGAAGATCACGAGCGAGTAGTGCTTCGTGAACAGGTTCGCCGCCTGCCCGAGCTTGTACACGGCCAGGGTCAGGACGAGGAGGGCGACGATGATGACCGCGCCCACCTTCAGCTGTGCCCAGGTGATGGCGGAAGACCGTTTCATGAGGCGTGCGTCGCTGGAGTGCCCACTGCGCGAATGCCCACTAGAGAACCCCGATGAAGTCGCGGATGTACGGATCCTCGCTGGCCATCATCTCCTCGGGGGTGCCGAGGAACGCGATGCGGCAGTCGTGGAGGAGCGCGACCTTGGTGGCCATGCGGAAGACCGAGGTCATGTCGTGCGAGACGACGATGCTCGTCACGCCGAGCTCCTTCTGCAGCTTCTTGATCAGGTGCGTGATGGTGTTGGTCGTCAGCGGGTCGAGGCCGGAGGTCGGCTCGTCGTAGAGCATGATCTTCGGGTTGTTCGCCATCCCGCGCGCGATCCCGACGCGCTTCTTCATCCCGCCGGAGAGCTCGGCCGGGAACTGCTCCATCACGCGATCGGGATCGAGGTCCACGAAGTCGAGCTTCTGCCGCACGCGCTGCTCGATCTCGTCCTCGCCGAGCTTCGTGTGCTCGCGCAGCGGGTAGGCCACGTTCTCGTAGACGGTGAGCGAGTCGAAGAGCGCCGCGCCCTGGAAGACCATCCCCATCTTCTGCCGCACCTGCAGCGCCTCCTCGAAGCTGAGCTCCGTGATGTCCTGGCCGTCGATGCAGACGTGCCCCCGGTCCGGCACGAGCAGCCGCAGGATCAGCTTGAGGATGGTGGACTTTCCCGTCCCCGACTCGCCGACGATGGCGAAGGTCTCCCCCTCGAGCGCGGTGAACGAGACGTCCTGCAGCACCGGCACGTCGAAGGCGAGCGACACGTGATCGAGCTCGATGACCGGCTGGGCCTCGTCGCGGTCCTCCTCGTCCGGGGCGGCGAGCGCGCCCGGACGGTCGGCGGCGAGCTCGGTGCGGATCGCGGCGCGCACGTCGTGCTTGCGGCGGTCGTCGGCGCGGCGGAGGCGCGCCTCGCGGGTCGCCTCGTTCGGCGCGTCCTCGGCCGGTGCGTCGTCGCCGGGTGCTCCCCGCGTGCTGCCGCGCTCCACCGCGTCGTCCCTCATGACGTCACCGACAGCAGGAGCTGCGTCAGGAAGTAGTCCACGACGAGGATCAGGATGCTCGACGTGACGACGGTGCGCGTCGTGGAGTGGCCCACCCCCTCGGTGCCGCCGGTGGTGGCGAGGCCGAAGTAGCAGGCCGTGATCGAGATGATCGCGCCGAAGACGAGCGGCTTCGTCAGCCCCTGCAGGAAGTCGTTCGGGATGTAGACGAGCGTGAACCCGTCCGCGGCCAGCTGGTCCCACACCGTGCGCCAGTAGAGATCCGTGGGAATTCCCGAGGACAGCGTCGATACGATGTTGCCGCCGATGATCCCGATCAGGTCGTTGATGACCGTCAAAACGGGGAGCATGATCACCGCCGCGAGGACGCGCGGCGTGACGAGCTTCTTGATCGGGTCGGTGCCGAGGGTGTTGAG
>CAMLIT010000184.1 GCA_946480295.1 uncultured Gemmatimonadota bacterium | reverse complement strand
CGTGTCGACGCGCGTGACGGTGACCGTCTCGACCTGCGCGGCTACACTCGTCTCTTTGGTGACAGGGATGCGTACCGTGGAGCGCGCCCGCCGCGGCCGCTGGGCCGAGGCTGTGGACGCGGTGCCGGCGAGGATCGCGGCGCCGGCGACGAGCAGCAAGCTATTCCACCTCATCATCGGGTCTCTCCTCCTCTTGTCGTTCGACCGGCCTTTCGCCCGTGTGGGCAGTGGGTTGTCGAGCAAACGACGTAAGATGGGGCAAGGGGTAAATGGACGTGATGCGGATCACACCTCGACGGTGACCGCAGCGCCCACGTGCTCGGCAATAGTTGTACCGATGGCGACACGAATTGCCGACTCCGCCACGTGTTTGCGAGGCGCGGAATTGCGGCGCGGGCCTCCCGTGGGAGGGGGCGCCAGCGCCCGGGCCGCCCTCCCACATCTGTAGAGTAGGTGCCTCACGAGGGTACGCGCGGCGACAGGGGCGGGTCGGCGGCACGACAGGGTGGTAAACAAGCGTGGCCGGCCGGGCGACGGGGCCCGGCCGGCCACTGACTCCTCGTGGGCCACGCGCGCTCGGAGAGTGGATCCCTCGCTGCGCTCGGGATGACGGCCTAACGCGTCAGATGCTTCACGTTTCCAACGATCGCGTCCACGGTCAGCCCCAGCTCCTCGTAGATCGTCTGGTACGGCGCCGACGCGCCGAAGCGCTCGAGGCCCATGACGATCCCCTTCAGCCCCACCCACCGGTACCAGGACATGGGGTGCGCGGCCTCGATCGCCAGCCGGGGGACGTCGGGGGGAAGAACGCTGGTCTTGTAGGCCTCGTCCTGACGCTCGAACAGCTCGTGGCTCGGCATGCTCACGACACGCGTCGGGATCCCCTGCTCGTTCAGCTTCTTCCACGCCTCGAGGATGAGCGCGACCTCGGAGCCGCTGGACATCAGCACCGCGCGCGGCTTGCCGTCGGGCGCGTCGGCGAGGACGTACGCGCCCCGCGCCAGCCCGCTCGCCGGCGCGAACTTCTCCCGGTCGATGAAGCCGAGCTTCTGCCGCGTGAACACGAGGCAGGTGGGGCCGCCCTGGTGGGTGACGGCGACCTTCCACGCCTCGGCGGTCTCGCTCGCGTCGGCGGGGCGGATGACGGTGATGTCGGGGATGCAGCGCAGCGCCGAGAGCTGCTCGATCGGCTGGTGGGTCGGGCCGTCCTCGCCGAGGCCGATGGAGTCGTGGGTGTAGACGTAGATCACCGGCAGCTTCATCAGGCACGACAGGCGCACCGACGGGCGCATGTAGTCCGAGAAGATGAGGAAGGTGCCGCCGAAGGGGCGCACGCCGCCGTGCAGGTACATGCCGTTCATGATGCCGGCCATGCCGTGCTCGCGGATGCCGAAGTGCACGTAGCGGCCCTCCGGCGTATCCGGCTCGAAGCTCTTCACGTTCTTGAGCGCGGTGCCGTTGGACGGGGTGAGGTCGGCGGAGCCGCCCATCAGCTCGGGGAGCACGGGGGCGAGGGCGTTGAGGACGACGTTGGAGGCGGCGCGGCTGGCGACGGCGCCGTTCTCCTTCGTGAACGTCGGCACCTTGGACTCCCAGCCGGCGGGGAGCTGGCCCTTCAGCCGACGCTCGAGCTCCTTCGCGTCGTCGGGGAAGTCGCGTCGATAGGCGTCGAAGCGCTGCTGCCACTCGGCGTGGAGCTTGGCGCCCCTGTCCTTCACCTTGCGCCACTCGGCGAGGGCCTCGGGGGGGACGTAGAACGCCTCGGTGCTCGGGTAGCCGAGCTTCTCCTTGGCGAGGACCACCTCGTCCCTGCCTAACGGCTCGCCGTGGGCCTTCTCGCTCCCCTGCTTGTGCGGGCTGCCGTAGCCGATCTGGGTGCGGGTGACGACCATCGTCGGGCGCTTCGGGTCGGCCTTCGCCTCGGCGACGGCGCGGTCGATCTGCTCGAGATCGTTGACGTCGGCGATGTGGAGGACCTGCCAGCCGTACGCCTCGAATCGTTTGGCGGCGTCGTCGGTGTAGGTCAGCTCGGTGCGGCCGTCGATGGTGATGTGGTTGTCGTCGTAGAAGCCGATGAGCTTCCCGAGGCCGAAGTGGCCGGCGAAGGAGGACGCCTCGTGGGAGATGCCCTCCATCAGGTCGCCGTCGCTGCAGATGAAGTAGGTGTAGTGGTCGATCGGCCTGTGGTCGCCCCTGTCGAAGATCGCGGCGAGGTGCGCCTCGGCGACGGCCATGCCGACGGCGTTGGAGATCCCCTGGCCGAGGGGGCCGGTGGTGGTCTCGACGCCGGGGGTGTGGCCGTACTCGGGGTGCCCCGGGGTGCGGCTCCCCCACTGCCGGAACTGCTTCAGGTCGTCGAGGGTGAGGCCGTAGCCGCTGAGGTAGAGCGCCGAGTAGAGGAGCATCGACGCGTGGCCGCAGGAGAGGACGAAGCGGTCGCGGTCGGGCCAGTGCGGATCGTTGGGGTCGATCCGCATGTGCTTCGTGAAGAGCCGATACGCGAGCGGCGCCAGCGCCATCGGGGTGCCGGGGTGCCCGGACTCCGCCTTCTGGACGGCGTCCATGGCGAGGGCGCGGACGGTGTTGATGCAGAGCAGCTGCAGATCGGTTTCTGATACGGTCGTCGTCATCTTCTGGCTCGCGGTATGGCTGTTCGGAACCTTCGAAAACTAGGCCATTCGGCGCGCGAGGGTGCAGGGGAGCGAACAAATAGTGCGGCCCCGGCAATGCAGTGCGGCCCCGGCAAAGCAGTGCGGCCCCGGCAAAGCAGTGCGGCCCCGCGCTGGAGCGCGGGGCCGCGTAGTCGCATAGGAGCTGGTGGTCGCTACGACGGACGAGGCACTATCTCCTGGTCCACTATCTCCTGCGGTTGCCGTTACTGCCCTTCCGTTACTGCCCTTCCGTTACTGCCCTTTCCATTGCGCCACCGCCCTGACCGGCTCGCGGCCGGGGCCGACGTAGAGCATGCGCGAGAAGATGCTGCGCGAGTTCTCGACGACGTTCATGGTGGCGCTGCGCTTGAGGTAGTCGGCGACTTCGTCGGGCGTCGCGTACGGGTGCCGCTCGAGGAAGAGGGCGGCGGCGCCGCTGACGTAGCCCGCGGACATCGAGGTGCCGTTCCAGAGCTGGGTGAGCGGCGTCTGCATGTCGCGGTCGAGGCTCGGGAGCATCACCGAGTCGCCGGGCGCGTAGACGTCGACGCAGGGGCCCCACGCGGTGTCGGGGGAGCGGACGTCGACCATGTGTTCGATGCCATGGTCGTCCTTGATGACGGCGAGGCTGGAGGCGCCGACGACGATCGTCCCGTCGGCGTTCCCCGGGGAGATGCGGCAGGCGTTGACGTCGACGTTGCCGGCGGAGACGACGACGGCGATCCCCGCGGCGCGCAGGGCGGCGACGGCGCTGTCGAGCGCCGGGATGCGGGCGGCGGTGTCGGCGATGAACGACCAGTTGGCGATGGCGGGGCCAGGGTGGTGCTTGTGGTCCTCGATGGCCCACCTGGCGCCATCGACGATGCCCTTGATGGTCCCGCGGAGCCGCTCGCACTCGACCATCTTCACGTCGACGATCTCGGCCTCGGGGGCGACGCCGAGGGTGCGTCCGGCGATGGCGCCGGCGACGGCGGTCCCGTGCGCGTTGCAGATCTTCGGATCGTTCGGGAAGGCGGTGTAGCCGACGCGCACGCGCCCGGCGAGCTCGGGGTGCGTGGCGGAGACGCCGCCGTCGAAGACGTAGACCGTCACGCCGCGGCCGGTGGCCGCGTGGCGATAGGTGTGGTCGAGCGGGAGGTCACGCTGATCGATCCGGTCGAGCGCGAACGAGACGGTACGCATCTCGTGGAGCGACCGGGCATCGGCGACTTCATAGAAGTTGCCGGCGGCCGCGACGGAAGGCGCGGCCTGGATGCCTGGCTGCGGCGCGGACGCGCACCCGTTGATCGCAGCCACGACGCCGAGAGCGGCGGCGCAGAGTGCAATCGGAGTGAGGACGCGGGAACGCATGGGACAGCCGGTGGTGAATTGTCACGTTGCTCTGGTTCTTCGAGGGTCACTGTCCCGTGGCGCTGCAGACGCCGGTGAGATCAGGGGCCTCGCTGCCTGCGCGGGGGCATAACACAACTCGCGTGCCAAGGCGGGGGGAGGGTCGCGGGAAGCGGGGCGCGTGGGGACGAGGGACGAGGGACGAGGGACGCGTAGGGACGAGGGACGAGGGACGAGGGACGAGTGCGGTAGGGAAGGATCCGAGCACCGCATCTGGTTCCGAGGGGCTCACGCAAGCGCGGCGGGCGGGAACCGCGTTTCGCGAAGCGGGCTGGTATGCGGCGTGCAGACCTTGCGGGTGCTGCGAGGTGGGGAAAACGCATGAGGCGGAGCGACTCTTGTCGCCCCGCCTGGAGTACTGCAGCGAAGGGCACCTGCGTGCCTGCCCACCCGCGGCCGATGGCCGGTGTCTGGTTGCTGCCTGCGGCTGGTGCTGGTCGAGAGGATGGGGGTGCGTGTCGCGCCGGGCCTGCTCGTTAGGCCC
The DNA here is from genome assembly GCA_946480295.1 of uncultured Gemmatimonadota bacterium. Next base: position 520 of record CAMLIT010000184.1, on the reverse strand, counting down.
GGCGGGGGGTGCGCGCGCGTCCAGGTGCCGGACGCGCGCGCCGGCGACGGCTCACTCGCTCCCCTGGTAGTCGGTGCGCGCGCCGCCGCCGTAGCGGCTCTGGTGCTCCTCCTCGCGGTGCTCGAGGGGCTGGCTCCCGGGACCGGTGCCGCCCTCGTTCGCGCCGCGGATCCCGCGCGACGCCTCGGCGCCGGCGCCGGACTGCGGCTCGCCGTTGCTCTTCTCCGGATCGTCCACGCCCTGGTGCCCCGGCTCGTCGGGGCGGCCGGCGGTGGGCTCGCCCACGCGCGTGCCCTGGTCGTCGCCGAAGCCGGTGCGGTCGTTGGGGTCGGTCATGCGTCGCTCCTGTGGGGATGGGAGACAGGGGGGCAAGGGGCGGGCCGAGACTGCGTAGTGCGGACCTCACTGCGGACTGCGTACTGCGGACCTCACTGCGGACTGCGTGCTGCGGACTCATGGCGGGATGAGGGGAGGGGGATGAGGGGAGTGGGGCGGGTGGTGGGCACTGCTGTCGTGGTCG
>CAMLIT010000183.1 GCA_946480295.1 uncultured Gemmatimonadota bacterium | reverse complement strand
GTCGAGACTCGGGAAGCTTCTCGACCCTCGACCCTCGACCCTCGACCCTCGAACGACGACGTCGCTGTCACGGAGCGAGGGACGTTCTTCGGCTACGGCGACCTCGTCGTCGACATGCGCAGCTTCGTCCGCATGCGCGCGGCCTGCGAGGCGCCGGTGATCTTCGACGCCACGCACAGCGTGCAGCAGCCGGGGAAGGGCGTCGGCGGGGCGAGCGGCGGCGCGCGGGAGTTCATCCCGCCCCTCGCCCGCGCTGCCGTCGGCGCGGGCGCCGACGGCCTGTTCATGGAGACCCACCCCGATCCCGATCACGCGCCGAGCGACGGGCCGAACATGGTCCACCTCGATCGGCTCGATGCGCTCGTCGAGCGGCTGGTCGAGCTCTGGCAGCTGGTGCGCAAGTGATCGATCGCGAGCGCGCCCGCGCCATCCGCCTCGTCGGTCTCGACGTCGACGGCGTCCTCACCGACGGCGGGATCTATCTCGGCGCGGTGGACGGCGCGCCCCTCGAGTTCAAGCGCTATGACATCCAGGACGGCTTCGGCATCGCCCAGCTTCGCCGGGCGGGCGTCCGCGTCGCCATCGTGACCGGGCGCGTCTCCGAGAGCGTCCGGCTGCGCGCGGCGGAGCTCGGGATCGACGACCTGTCACAGGACCCCAACGCCTACAAGCTCGCCGCCTTCACCCGGATCCTCGAGCGCCACGGCCTCACGCCTGACGAGTGCGCGTTCGTCGGCGACGACTTTCCGGACCTCGCCGTGCTGCGCGTGGTCGGCCTGCCCGTCGCCGTCGCCAACGCCTCGCCGGAGGTCCTCGCCGCCTGCACCGTGCGCCTGACGCGCACCGGCGGCCACGGCGCCGTGCGCGAGTTCGCCGAGCTCCTCCTGCGCGCGCGCGGCGACTGGGACGCGCTGTGCGAGCAGTACGTCGCCGAGCGCTCCGTCCTCGAGGTCGGCGGATGACTCGCGCCGACATCGTCGAACGCGGCAAGCGCGTCCTCCAGCTGGAGAGCCAGGCGCTCGCCGCCATCGGCGAGCGGCTCGGCGATGCGTTCGTCGACGCCGTGGAGATCGTCGCCCGGTCGCGCGGGCGCGTCATCGTCGCCGGCGTCGGCAAGTCCGGACTCGTTGGGCGGAAGATCGCCGCTACGCTCACCTCCACCGGCACCCCCGCGACCTTCCTCCACCCGGCGGACAGCGTGCACGGCGACCTCGGCATCGTCGGCCCGGACGACGTGGCCATCCTCCTCTCCAAGAGCGGGGAGACCGACGAGCTGCTCGGCCTCCTCGCCCACCTCAAGGGCTTCGGCGTGAAGACGATCGCCATCACCGGCGGCGCGACGTCGTCGCTGGCCCGGCACTCGGATGTCGTCCTCGACGCCTGGGTCAGCGAGGAGGCGTGCCCGCACGACCTCGCGCCCACCTCCAGCACCACCGCCGCCCTCGCCCTCGGCGACGCCCTCGCCGTCGTGCTCCTCCAGGAGAAGGGGTTCCGTCGCGAGGACTTCGCGCGCCTGCACCCCGGCGGCGCGCTCGGCCGGAAGCTCGTCACCCGCGTCGAGGAGGTCATGCTGCGCGACGACCTCCCCGTGCTCGGCGAGGATGCCTCGATGAAGGACGCCATCGTCATGATCGCCGAGCGTCGCGGCATCGCCGTCGTCGCCTCCGCCGCGGGGGCCGTCGAGGGGGTGCTCACCGCGGGGGACCTCAGTCGGCTCATCGAGCGCGAGCGGGACCTCTTCACCATCCCCGTCCGGCAGGTCATGACCAGGCAGCCCAGGATCGCACGGCACGACGAGCTGGCCAGCGGGGTAGTGTATCGCATGGAAAAGCACGGAATCATGGCCATGCCCGTCGTCGACGGCACCGACCGGCTCGTCGGGGTCGTGCACCTCCACGACCTCATGCGCGCGAGGGTCGTCTGATGCGCGCGGCCCGCCTCCTCCTGCCGCTCGCGGCCGTCCTGGCGATCGCCGCCGGCGGCTGCCGCCGCACGAAAGCGCCCCCCGTGTCGCACGTGCCCTCGCTCGCCGACAGCGCGCAGGAGGTCATGTACGACGTCAATCTCCTCCTGACGTCGCGCGGCGTCGAGCGCGGCCAGCTCTTCGCCGACACGGCCTTCGTCTTCAACGACGAGACGCATTTCATCTTCCGGAACGCCCGCGTGAACTTCAACACGCAGACGGGCGTCCCGAACGGCACCATGCGCGCCGATCGCGGCGTGTACGACACGCGCAGCGAGGTGCTCGAGGGCTTCGGCAACGTCGTCATCACCACCAACGACGGCAAGCGCCTCAGCGCGCCGCAGCTCCGCTTCAACCAGCTCGCGAACCAGGTGTCGAGCGACAGCGCGTTCGTGCTGGTCGACAACGATCGCACGCAGCGCGGCGTGGGCTTCGTCTCCGACCCGAACCTCACGCGCTTCAGCTGCCACCGGATGTGCGGCGGCTCCGCGCCGATCCTCATCCCGTCGCAATGAGGCGCGCGCTTCCTCTCGCCGCCGGTGTGCTGCTCGCGTGGGCGGCACGTCCCGCGCGCGCGCAGGAACAGCCCTCGGCGGCGCAGCAGACCTACTGCACCCAGGAGCAGCTCCCGAACAGCCACCACACCGGCGTGAAGCTGCCCAGCGGCCAGTACAACGACTTCTGGGGCGGCGGGGTCCTCGTGCGCTGCCCGGGGAAGAAGATCGTCCTCAAGTCCGACAGCGCCGAGATCTACGGCGACGAGAAGCGCATCTTCCTCGTCGGTCACGTGCACTACACCGAGCCGCGCCTCGACCTCCTCTCCGACTTCCTCACGTACTTCATGCCCCAGGAGCGGCTCGTCGCGACCGGCAGCGTCCACGCGACGCTGCCCACCGGCTCGAAGCTCGACGGCCCGCAGGCGGAGTACTTCCGCGCCGTCCCGAAGGTGCGCCCGCGGGCGCAGATCAACGCCGTCGGGCGCCCCACCGTCACCCTCGTCCAGCGCGACAGCACCGGGAAACCCTCGCCGCCCACCACCGTCCTCGCCAACACGATGTTCATGGACGGCGACTCGCTCGTCTACGCCGGCGGGCAGGTCGTCATCACGCGCGAGGACTACGGCGCCAACGGCGACTCCGCGTTCATCGACTCCGGCCGGGAGACGATGCGCCTCATGAAGAACCCGGCGGTGCAGGGCAAGCGCTCCGATCACCCCTTCCGCCTCGTCGGGAACCTCATCGACATGTTCTCGCACGAGCGGAAGCTGCAGCGCGTCATCTCGCGCGGCGCCGCCGTCGCCACGAGCCAGGACATGACGCTCCGCTCCGACACCATCGACCTGCGCGTCGACCAGGACCTCCTCCAGCGCGCCGACGCGTGGGGCGCGAGCCGCGCGCGCGCGACCTCGCCCACGCAGGACATGACCGCGGACTCCATCGCCGTGATCATGCCCGCGCAGCGCGTGCGCGAGGTGCGCTCGTTCCGCAAGGCGTTCGCCGAAGGGAAGCCCGATACGACGAAGTTCCGGCTCGACCGGGCCGGCAAGGACACCACCGACTGGATGCGCGGCGACACCATCGTCGCCCACTTCGACACCACGCCGGCGCCGAAGGACACGGCGAAGAGCCCGGACATCCGCCAGCTCGTCTCCACCGGCGACGCGAAGGCCCTGTACCACCTCGCGGCGCAGGACAGCTGTATCCGGGAGCCGGCGATCAGCTACGTGACCGGCCGCCAGATCGTCGTCGACTTCGACAGCCGGCAGGTGTCGCTCGTGACGGTGGACGGACTGCCGGCGAAGGACGCGTCCGGCCTCTACCTCGAGCCGGCCGCCGACAGCACCAACGCCTGCGAGCAGGCGAAGAAGGGGACGAAGGTCGCGACGCCGGCCACCCGTGAGCCGACGGCGCGTCCCGGCGCGCGCCCTGCGCCCAGGAGAACGCCGCCCCCCGCCGCGCCGACCCGCCGGCCGCCACTGCCGCAGGAGAACCCGAAACCGTGACGATGACGAGCCTCCCTCCGCGAGCCCAGCTGCTCGTCGAGCAGCTCTCCCGCGGCGACCGCTCCGTCGCCCTGGCGCTGCACGCCCTGCTCGCCGCGGCCGACGACCGCGGCTGCTCCGAGTTCAATCGGGCGGCGATCATCTACCGCGACGATTATCTATCGGCCCTCCGCGCCTCCGGACGCGATGCCGAGCGCGAGGCGGGGCGCCTGAGCCTCGACGAGGTCCGCGCGCACCTGGCGCACTCGGTGCTGCCGCGCCTGGTCGGTGAGGGCGTCATCATCCTCCCGCCCGCGGGCCTCGCCGCCCCCGACGCCAAGGTGCAGATCGCGGAGTCGCTGTGGCGGGACATCGTTGCCAGCCGGCAGGAGCTGGCGACCGCGCTCCGCGAGACCGGGGAGCACCCGAAGGTCGGCCGCGAGCCCTCGCTCACCCCCGCCGAGGCGCAGGCTGCCGTGACCGGCAGCACACTCGAAGCGGCTGGCCTGGTGAAGGTTTACCGTCGGCGGAAGGTCGTCAACGACGTGGCCCTCAGATTGCAACAGGGGGAGATCGTCGGACTGCTGGGCCCGAACGGCGCGGGGAAGACGACGACCTTCTACATGATCGTCGGCCTCATCGAACCCCTCGCCGGGCACATCTTCCTCGACGGGAAGGACATCACGTCGATGCCGATGTTCAAGCGGGCGCGGCAGGGTATCGGCTACCTTTCGCAGGAGCCCTCCATCTTCCGGAAGCTCACGGTCGAAGACAACATCCTGGCGATCCTCGAGACGCTGCCCATCTCGGCCGCCGAACGCCGTGAACGGTTGGAGACACTCCTCGACGAATTGAGCATCAAGCACCTGCGACACCAGAAGGCTCTGGCGCTCTCCGGCGGCGAACGCCGCCGTCTGGAGATCACGCGCGCCCTGGTGACGCAGCCGAAGTTCATGATGTTGGACGAGCCCTTCGCGGGCGTCGATCCCATCGCCGTGCACGACATTCAGACAATCGTGGCCGATCTGCGGCACCGCGGCATTGGCGTCCTGATCAGCGACCACAACGTGGAACAGACCCTGGACATCGTCGATCGCGCATACATCATGTT
>CAMLIT010000182.1 GCA_946480295.1 uncultured Gemmatimonadota bacterium | reverse complement strand
CGCCCCCTCCCCCGCCCCCACCCGCCGCCCCGTCGCCCCGTACCAGTCCACCTGCCGCGTCGCGTACATGATCGCCCCGAGGATCGCGAACAGCCCCACCGACCCGATGAGCAGCGCGTAATCCTCGTTCATCAGCAGCAGGTAGAGATACCCGTAGAGCAGCGCGACCCCCACCGCGACCACGACCGCGCGCGACGCACGGTGCAGCACCGAGCGGCTGTACGCTCCGACCATCCCCACCACCGCGGCGCTCGCGATCGCGTACGCCACCGGGAAGCCGAGGTGCTCCGACAGCGCCAGCTCGAGGAGATAGAAGAGACACAGCGCGGCGCCGAGCAGCAGGTACTGGATCGGGTGCACCCGCACGCCGGCGAGCACCTCGATCAGCCAGATCGTCGCGAACGTCAGCAGGATGAAGAGGAAGGCGTACTTCACGCTGCGCGCCGCCATGTGGTACTGGTCGACCGGGCTCACGAGATCGACGCCGAAGCGCGTCGAGTCGACGAGGTCGCGCATCGCCGTGTCCGACGGCCACGCCTGCGGATAGCCGCGCCCCAGGAAGGGCACCGACCAGCGCGCGCTGAACGAATGCTCGTCGACGGTGCGCGCGACGGGGAGCCACTTCCCCTGGAAGCTCGGGTGCGGCGAGTCGCCCTTCAGCTCCACCACCGTCGTCTGCGCGAAGGGCACGAAGTCCGTGCCGACGCTGCCGTTCACCGCGAGGGGAAAGGAGAACCGGATGCGCTGCGCCGTGTCCGCGATCGCCACCGGCGCGTGGATCCCGTCGCGCGCCTCGAGGAATCCGCCCGTGCCGGGGAGGAACGCCACGCCCCCGCCGTTCCACGTCAGCGTCGTCGCCGCCTGGATGGCGCGTGCGTCCGAGAGGCCGACCACGAGCTGCGCGCGCCGCCAATCGACGTCGCCCGGCGACACGCCGAGGTCGGCGACGTTGGGCCGCGCGAACTCGCCCTGCACCTGCAGGCCGAGGGTGTACACCGGCACCGAGAAGATCCCGCGCTGGCGCACCTCCGTGTGCATCGTCCCGCCGATGTGGAGCGACTCGGGCAGGAAGACCGCGTTCCGGCTCTCCAGCCGCGTCACCTGCTGGCCGTTGGCCACCTCGGTGTGGCGCTGGACGTAGGGGACGACGAGCGCGGGCCCTGTGATCGACTGCGCGGCGCCCCACTTCGCCGAGACCTCCTTCACGGCGTCGTCGCGCCGCTGCTGTCGCTCGGCGACGAGGCTGCCGATCATCGCGACGGGGATCTGGAGGACGAGGGCGAGGACGGCGAGGACGAAGAGCCGCAGCAGGTGCGAGTTGCGCATCGAGGCGGCGAGGCGTTCGACGGGATCGGCCATGGGGGGCGCGCGCGCGGGCGCGGTGGAGGTGCTGGCTCGTTTGGCGTGGGCGGGAGGTGCCCGGCCACACGGAGTACTTTACGTTATAAAGGCCACGCCGTCAAGCCGCCCGCTCCCGGGCGCCAGCCCCGTCACAGCCACCACACACCGGCCCCGGGGCACCACCGCCCCGGGGCCCCGTCCCTCACGGCCCGACCGGGCCCGCCGGCGGCTGATCCTCCGACTGCTTCGGCCGCAGCTTCAGCGCCTGCCCCCAGTTCCGTGAGAAGGTGAGATAGACGCCCCGCATCCCGAAGTGCCGCACCGTCGACTGCACCACCCGCGGGTTGATCGTCGTCGACCCGAAGGTCATGAGGTTGAACGGGTCCATCACCCGCAGCGTCAGGCTCCCCTTGTCCCCCCAGAGCTTCTGCCGCAGCGCGATGTTCATGAACACCATCGGCCGCTGCTTCGCCCCCTCCGTGCGGTACGGCGACCGGTAGTTCGTGAAGAGCTGCGCGTCGAGGCTCTTCGTCACGTTCCACGTGCCGCTCACGCGCGCCGACCACACCCACGCGTTCGTGGACAGGTTCCCCGCGAGGTTCGCCGCGTCGCTGCGGTACCGATAGGCGTTGCCCCCCGTCAGGATCATCAGCGGTCCCTTGTGGATGCTGACGTTGAGGTCCGCGCCCGTCTCCAGCGTGCTCGCCACGTTCTCGAAGGTGCCGAGCGTGACGCCCGTGGTGTCCGTCGTCTGGATGAAGCGCACCGCGTGCGCCGTGTGGCGGATGTACGGGTTGAGCTGGAGCGTCCCCCACCCGTGCGAGTCCTGGAACCCCAGCTCGATCGCGTCGGTGTACTCGGGACGCAGGTTCGGGTTGCCGCGGAACAGCGTCCGCGCGTCCTGGCGGAACTCGATGGGGCTGAGCTGCTGCGGGTACGGCCGGCTCACCCGCCGCGAGTAGCTCACCTTCGCCTGCCGCGTCGGCGTGAAGTTGTACGAGAGGATGCCGCTCGGGTACGCGCTCGCATAACGATCGTCGAACCGCTGCGAGTCGGCGGGGGCGAGCGGCAGCCCGAGCCGCGTCGACGCCTGCTCGAGCCGCAACCCGCCCTGCGCCTGCACCTTCCCCACGCGCTGCGAGACGAGCGCGTACGCCGCGCCGATCTGCTCCCGGTAGTCGAACGCGTTCGACCGCGACGGCTGCGGCACGAACGCGCCCGTCGCCGTGTCGAGGTACGCCGCGGCGAAGTCGCTCGTCGAGTGGCGCAGGATCTCCTTGAACCCCGCCTCGATCTTGCTCCCCGTGCCGAACGGCTGCGAGAAGTCCCCCTGCCACGTCAGCGACGGCACGCCGATGTGCGCCAGGTCGTTCTCCGTCGACATCGGCAGCACGCCCGTCGACGGATCCCCCTGGTGCACGACGCCGAACAGGTCGTTCGTGTTGCGCCCCCAGGTGCGCGACAGGTCCAGCTCCGTGCTGAACGTCCGGTCCCTCGCGTTCCCCGTGCGCCGGAAGGCGAGGTCGTAGTCCATCATCGCGTTGCGCGACGAGCCGTTGCTGAACTGGTCGAACAGGCCGATGACGCTGCCCAACGAGTCGAGGTCGGTGAAGTACGACGCGTTGTCCCGGCTGAACTGCCCGCCGGAGAGCATCGCGTCGAGCGAGAGCGCGTCGTGCGGCGTGAAGCGGTACTCCGTGCGGACCATCCCGTTCTGCCACACCGGCTTCGCCGAGCCGGTGATCCGCGAGTGCACGAACGCCGGCCTGGCGATCGCGAGGTTCGTCAGGTCCGAGTAGCCGCCCGTCTGCTGGTCGTTGGTGAACAGCCCGTACGAGAGGAGCCAGATGAGCTTGCCCTGCTGCCGGCCGACGTTCCCCGACGCGTTCACCTGCCCCGTCGACCCCGCGCCGACGTAGAGTCCCCCGCTCAGCCCCATCTCGGTGTCCTGGTTGAGGACGATGTTCAGGATCCCCGCCGTCCCCTCCGGGTCGTCCTTCGCCGACGGATTCGTCGCGACCTCCACGCGCTTGATCGCGCTCGCCGGGAGCTGCGCGAGGAAGTTGCCGAGCTGCTCCCCCTTGAGCGGCGAGGTCCGGCCGTTGATCTGGACGACCACGCTCGCGTTGCCGCGCAGGGTGATCTGGTTCGACGCGTCCACCTCGACGGAGGGGATGTTGCGCAGGACGTCGATCGCCGTGCCCCCCGCCGCCGTCGCCATGTTCTTCGTCGAGTACACGTTGCGGTCGGGCGCGAGCTGCACGTCCTCCCGCTCGCCCGTCACCACCTGCGGCCCGAGCCGGGTCGCCACGCGCGACAGGGTGAGCGTCCCCACGTCCACCACCGGCTTCTCCGCCGAGAGGACGACGTCGGCGCGGGTGACCGGGGCGAAGCCCAGCGCGCGCACCCGGACGGTGTACCGGCCGAACGCCAGCGCCTCGACCTTGAACGAGCCGTCCGCCGCCGGCAGCGCGCCGCCGGCGAACTTCCCGTCGGCGGCCCGCACGATGGTCACCGACCCCGACGCGACCGCCGCCCCGGACGCCGACTCGGCCAGGCGGCCGTGGATCTCCCCGCGGGCCTGCGCCCGCAGGCCGGCCGGCATGGCGCAGAGGAGGAGCAGGACGAGCCAGCTCGGCCGTCGGGACGCTCGATGCATGTCGTACCTAACGATTAAGGAATGCTGATGAGACGTCGGGCCGCCGGAAAAGGTTTCAATGGCCTCGCGGCGGCGTGGCCGCCGCCCGGGGGCCCGCCCGGGGGCGGGGGCGCGGCGCGCCGAAGGGCGGATCGGTGAGCCGCGTCACCGCTCGCGGGGGGCTGGTCGGGTGGATTTGTCTTCCTGGTCGGGCGGCGCCGCGCCCCATCGTCGCGCCAGCGCCGCCCGGGCCCTCACATCACACCGGAGAATCCACGCTGTTTATGTCCTGGAGATCCGCATTTGCCGCCACGATGGCGGCCGCGCTCCTCCCGACCCTCGCGCGCGCGCAGGCGTCCACGCCCGCCGCCCCGCCCGCCGTGACCACCCACGGCGATTCCACCACGAAGCGCGGCGACGTGCTCGATCCCGAGCGCCGCGCGCAGCTCGCTCGCCGCGGCGGCGGCCTGCGTGTCGGCGCCTGGAGCGTCGGCAGCCAGCCCGCCGCGTCGGGCACCGCCGCCTCGAAGACCCCCTCGTTCGAGGGCTATGTGCGCAAGGGGCTCGACCTGCACCTCGCCCTCGAGAACTCCATCGGCTTCTGGCGCGAGCGATCGACCAGCGCCGCCGCGGGCGGCGTGCTCGGCGGCGCCTCCAGCACCACCGTCGACGACTACGTCATCCCGCAGTTCACCTCCCTGCTCTTCTATCCCTTCACGAAGCCACAGCAGCCGCTCGAGCCATACGTCCGCGGCGGTGTGGGTCTCACCCTCGGCGTGGAGGCCCAGCAGGGCGGGAACGGCATGTCCATGGTCCCCGGCATCGGCGTCACCGGGGGTGCCGGCGTCGAGTGGCGGCCGGGCGAGGCGCTCGGCCTCGAGCTCTCGGCGCGCTACCAGAGCGTCCGCTTCTTCCAGGAGTTCGCGGGCGAGCAGACGATCCAGGGACCCGTCGTCGAGCTGGGTGCGACCTACCGCTTCCAGTTCCGCTGATCGGAGCGGCGGTGGGGGGGGGGGGGGGGCCGCGCCCCCCCCCCCCCCCCGCCCGGGGGGGGGGGGCGGGGGGGGGCGCGCCGGCGCCGCGGCCGCCGCGGGCGCACACCCCGCCCACC
>CAMLIT010000181.1 GCA_946480295.1 uncultured Gemmatimonadota bacterium | reverse complement strand
AGGTTGGCGCCGAAGACGCCGAGCGCGGCGAGGTCGGGGAGGATCTCGCGCGGGAAGCGTCCCTGCACGTAGGCCTCGCCGATGATCGGGAGCACCCGCTCGTCCACGAAGCGCCGGACGCTGTCGCGGACCGCGCGCTCCTCCTCGGAGAGCACGCTGTCGATGTCGAAGAAGTCGTCCATGGGGGAAAGCTAACCGCTCCCGGTGAGGGACGATAAGACATCCGCGTCATTGGTCGTTGGTTCTTCGTTGTTGGCGAGCCGCTCGGGATGGTTCGCATGGCATCCCGAGGTCCGCCAATGACCAACGACCAGGAACCAACGACCGCGGCGGGCGCCCCACGCGCCGCTCAGCCCTCCCGTGCCGCCTGACGACCGATCGACTTCTCCCCGGCCTCGTGCCCCGGCCGGCTCAGCGTCCGCCGCGCCGCCGGCTCGATCCCGACCTCGCGCGCCTTGGCGCGGAAGATGGCGCCATGGTCGATCGCGTGCTGGTTCTCGTCCTGCCACTGGTGCACCATCTCGTGCAGCAGGGTGTGCAGGGCCTCGTCCCAGCCGTGGCGCCGGAGGTGCCGCCAGCCGATCGCGATCTCCGCCGGCTCGCCGTCGAGGCTCGCCGTGTAGTGTCCCAGCCGGCTCTGCATGCGCCGCGAGACGCGGATCGTCACCGGCTTGAGCGCGCCGCCGAAGTGCCGCGCATTGAGCGCGGCGTGCGCCTGGCGCAGCCGCTCGGCGTATCCCTCGTCCTCCGGGCGCGTGCGCTCGCGGCGTGCCGGCGCCCGCGAGCCCGGCACCGGAAAGGCGACGATGCGCCGCCGCGCCGCGGCCCGCTCGGCGCGCGTGCGTCCCTCGACGAAGACGACGATCGCCCGCCACACCTCCGGCGGCGCGGCGAGATATCCCTCGTGCACGCGCAGTTCCCCCGCGCCGTAGCTCACCATCACGTTGCGGTTCCGCGTCAGGCGGCAGCGGTCGATCCGCTGCAGCCCCAGCGCGTGCAGTCGCACGAGCAGCTCCTCGGCGGTGCGCGGCGCCGAGTCGAGGTCGAAGCTCAACTGCGCGGGATCGGCACCGCGCCACCAGCGTTTCAACGATTGCAGCACCAGCCTCTCAACGATTGTAGCAGTGACTCGGCCCGAGGACGAAGTTCCGCGCCTCGGTCGACCAGACCAGGGTCGACACCTCGATCTCGCGCGGGGTGATGCGGATGCTGTTCACCGACGACGGCCGGCCGCCGCGCTGCCGGTTCGAGATCGTCCCCGCCGTCGAGATGATCGTCCCCTTCTTCGTGTGCTCCACGTAGTGCACGGCTTCCTGATGATCGTGCCCGCACAGCACGAGGTCCACCCCCATCTCGGCGAAGGCGCCGAGGATGTGCCGGGTGTTCTTCAGCCCGTGCCGCTGCGACAGCTCGCCCTTCACCGGGTTGTGGTGCATGACGATGATGCGCGCGTCGCCCGGGGCCGCCTGCTCGAAGTCGCGCCGCGCGCGCTCGAGCTGGGTCCGGCGCAGGTGCCCGATGATCGAGATGTCGCGCAGGTTCCAGGTGAGCGTGTGCCGCGTCACCCCCTGCGAGGTGTTCAGCCCGACGAACAGCGCGCCCTCGAGGCGCAGCACCGGCTCGAGGTGGTCGCTGATGTACGCGCGGTACTTGCGCAGGAGCTTGCGCTCGTCGCCGATGCCGAGCGGCGCCCGCCACCACGCGACGTCGTGATTGCCCGGGACGACGATCGTGCGGCTCACGCGCTGCGCCGCCTGGATGAAGGCGCGTGCCCGCTGGAACTCGCCGGCGCGCGCCCGCTGCGAGACGTCGCCCGAGATGGCGACGACGTCGAAGCGGCGCTCCTGGATCAGCGCCTCGATGGCCTCGTACTGCTCCGGGACCGCGGGGTGCCCGAAGTGGAGGTCGGAGCAGTGGAAGACGGAGATCTCGCTCACAGCCGGGCGATGATCGCGTCGGTGAAGTCCTTCGTCGTCGCGCTGCCGCCGAGGTCGACCGTCACCGTCTTCCCTTCGCGGATCGTCCCCTCGATCGCCGCGCGGATGCGGTCCGCCCGATCGTGCTGGCCGAGGTGCTCGAGCATCATGCACGCGGCGAGCATGAGCGCGCCGGGGTTGGCGATCCCCTTCCCGGCGATGTCCGGCGCCGTGCCGTGCACCGCCTCGAAGATCGCGCCGTTCTTCCCGATGTTCGCGCCCGGCGCGAGCCCCAGCCCGCCGACGAGCCCGGAGATCTGGTCGGAGAGGATGTCGCCGAAGAGGTTCGTCGTCACGATCACGTCGAAGCGCTCGGGGTGGAGCACGAGGTTCATCGCCATCGCGTCGACGATCCGCTCCTCGAACTGCACGCGGCCCTCGTACTCGCGGGCGATCATGCGCCCGCAGTCGAGGAAGAGCCCCTGCGAGAACTTGAGGATGTTCGCCTTGTGGACCAGGGTGACCTTGTTCCGGCCGTGGGCGGCGGCGTACTCGAACGCGTAGCGCACGATGCGCTCGGAGCCCGCGCGCGTGACGAGCGCGATGGATTCGGCGGCGGCGCGCGGGTCGTCCCCCACCTTGACGTAGTGCTCGATGCCGACGTAGAGCCCCTCCGTGTTCTCGCGCACCATCACGAGGTCCACGTTCGCGTAGCGCCCGCCCGCGACGATCGAGCACGCCGGCCGCACGTTGGCGTAGAGGTCGAAGGTCTTCCGCAGCGCCACGTTGACGGAGCGGTATCCCTCGCCGACGGGCGTCTCGAGCGGCCCCTTGAGGGCGACGCGGGTGCGCTTGATCGAGTCGAGCGTCGCGTCGGGGATGGGGTCGCCGTACTTCGCGACGCCCGACATCCCCGCGACCTGCTCGTCCCACTCGATGTCCGCGCCCGCCGCCTCGAGCAGCCGCACGGTGGCCTCGCTGATGGACGGGCCGATGCCGTCGCCGGGGATCAGGGTTACGGGAGTTGCCATGTAGAGTGCAGTCGATCGATCAGTCTGTGAATCGCTCGCGGACGCGCGGGCACGCTCACGGCGCGACGATCATGTCCGCGAACCTCGTCGCCACGTTCGCGAGCAGCGCCGGCCCGAAGGTGGACGTCGTGTCGCTCTTCGCCTCACCCATCCACCGCGCCTGCGACAGCCGCGAATCGATGAGCACGAGCCGCAGCACGGCCCGCCCCGCCGTGCCGGTCGCCCCGGCCCGCTCGAGCCGCAGCTCGACCGGCGCCAGGATGAACCGCCCGTCGTGCAGCGCGGAGATGGTCCGCAACTGTGACGCCAGCGGCTCCGGCAGCGGCGACCCGACCTCGAATCCCGGCGAGCGCAACGGCTGCTCGGCGAGGTCGTACGGGTCGGTCGCGTACGTCGGGTTGAGGCGGTAGCTGCGCACGAGGTCCGCGGGGAAGACCCAGCGGCCGCGCAGTCCGCGGTCGGAGAGCGCCGTCACGATCGCCGTGTCGAGCTGCCGGAGCACTTCCTGCCGCCGGCCGGCGACGCTCGGCCATCCCAGCTCCGGCGCGACGCGCAGCGCGAAGACGGGCGTGATCACGATCTTCTGGGCGACGAGTCCGGCGAGCGGCCGGACCTCCGGCGCCGGCGGCTCCGGCGTGTCGCCCTTCCGGCTCGCACCGCACGCCACCGTGGTGGCGATGGCCGTGCCGAGCAGGAGGCGGTGAACGATGCGCATGATGACCTAAGCTAACGTCCTCGCGAAGCGAGGGGGAAGAACGCCGCGCGGCGTGGTTGACCGCCGCGAGGCCGACTCGCAATTTGGCGCCTGCGCCTCCCAACCCGGAGCACCGAGCCATGCCGAAGTTGCTCTCCGCCGCCCTGTGGGCCGCGGTCGTCGTCGCCGGCGTCGCCGGCTTCGCGGTCCTCGCCCTGACGCGGGGCGAGTCGGTCAACGCCGCATGGATGCTCACCGCGGCGGTCTGCACGTACCTGATCGCCTATCGCTTCTACGCGAAGCTGATCGCGGCGAAGGTGTTCGCGCTGAACGCGACGCGGCCGACGCCCGCCGTGCGCATGAACGACGGCCGCGACTACGTGCCGACCAACAAGTGGATCACCTTCGGGCACCACTTCGCCGCGATCGCCGGCCCCGGGCCGCTCGTCGGGCCCACCCTCGCCGCGCAGTTCGGCTATCTCCCCGGCGTGATCTGGATCGTCGTCGGCGTCGCGCTCGGCGGCGCCGTGCAGGACTTCGTCATCCTCGCCGCCTCGGTCCGCCGCGACGGCAAGTCGCTCGGCCAGATGGCCAAGGAGGAGATCGGGCCGGTCGCCGGCTTCACCGCGCTCGTCGCGGTGCTCGGCATCATGCTCGTCCTCATCGCCGTCCTCGCGCTCGTCGTCGTCAACGCGCTCAAGTCGAGCCCGTGGGGCACGGTCACGATCGGCCTGACGATTCCCATCGCCATGCTGATGGGGATCTACCTGCGCTGGCTGCGCCCCGGGCGCGTGCTCGAGGCGACGGCGCTCGGCGTCGTCCTCCTCGTCGTGGCGTTGTACGCCGGGCGTGGCGTGTCGGAGAGCGCGGCGCTCGCGCCCATGTTCACGCTCAGCGGCGTCGCGCTCGCGTTCATCGTCATGGGCTACGGCTTCGCCGCGTCGGTGCTCCCCGTCTGGCTCCTCCTCGCGCCGCGCGACTATCTCTCCGCGTTCGTGAAGATCGGCGTCGTCGTCGCGCTGGCGCTCGGCATCGTGCTGCTGCGCCCCGACCTGCAGATGCCCGCGCTCACGCAGTTCACCAACGGCACCGGCCCGATCTTCGCCGGCAAGGTCTTCCCCTTCGCCTTCATCACGATCGCCTGCGGCGCGATCTCCGGCTTCCACGCGCTGATCTCGTCAGGCACCACGCCCAAGCTGCTCGAGCGCGAGACGGACGCGCGGCTGATCGGCTACGGCGGCATGCTCATGGAGTCGTTCGTCGCCATCATGGCGCTCATCGCCGCGTGCGCGCTGACGCCGGGCGTCTTCTTCGCCATCAACGCGCCGGCGAGCGCGATCGGCAGCACCGCGGCGACGGCGGCGGCGGCCGTGCGCCACTGGGGCTTCACCCTCGATCCGGCGCAGATGCAGGACCTGGCGCGCCTCGTGGGCGAGAAGACGCTGCTCTCGCGCACGGGCGGCGCGCCGAGCCTGGCCGTCGGCATGGCGCAGATCTTCTCCGGCATCCTCGGCGGCGGCACGGCGATGGCGCTCTGGTACCACTTCGCCATCATGTTCGAGGCGCTCTTCATCCTGACGACGCTCGACGC
>CAMLIT010000180.1 GCA_946480295.1 uncultured Gemmatimonadota bacterium | reverse complement strand
GGAACAACGTCGCCTTCGCGCTCGGCGCGGAGCGGCTGTTCGGCATCGAGATCACCGAGCGGTGCAAGGTGCTGCGCGTGATGGCCATGGAGCTGTCGCGCATCATGTCGCACCTGGTGTGGATGGGCACGACGTGCATCGACATCGGGGCGATGACGCCGTTCCTGTGGCTCTTCCAGGAGCGCGAGCGCATCTACCGGCTGCTGGAGGAGTGGATCGGCGCGCGCCTGACGACGACCCTCACCCGCGTCGGCGGCATGGGCGCCGACATCCCGAACGGCTGGCTGGACGGGCTCAAGGAGTTCGTCGCCACCTTCCCGAAGACGCTGGACGAGGCCGACCGCATCCTGACGAAGAACGGCATCTGGGTCGGCCGGACGGTGGGCCTCGGCGCGATGACGGCGGAGGAGGCGCTCGACTACGGCCTCTCCGGACCGATGGTCCGCGCGAGCGGCGTGGCCTACGACGTCCGGAAGGACTTCCCGTACCTGGACTACGAGACGTACGACTTCGACGTGCCGGTGGGGACGAACGGCGACGTCTACGACCGGTATCTCGTGCGCATGGAGGAGATGCGGCAGTCGGTGCGCATCCTCGAGCAGGCGATCGCGCGGCTGCCGGACGGGCCGGTGAACGTGAACGACCCGCGCGTGATCCTGCCGCCGAAGAGCAAGGCCACGAGCGACATGGAGTCGATGATCCATCACTTCAAGGTCGTGATGGAGGGCCCGCGGCCGCCGATCGGCGAGTGCTACGTGGCGGTGGAGAGCCCGAAGGGGGAGAAGGGCTACTACATGGTGTCGGACGGCACGGCGAAGCCGGTGCGCTGGCGCATCCGGCCGCCGTCGTTCGTGAACCTGTCCGCGATCCCGAAGATGGTGGAGGGGCACCTGCTCTCCGACGTCATCGCGATCAACGCGAGCATCGACATCGTGATGGGCGAGATCGATAGATGAAATCGAACGAGATGGGCGGGGTGAACGCGCCGGCGGACGTCTCGCATGGCCACGTCGCGCACCACGCCGACGAGCCATACACGCCGGTGTTCGTGGGCCCGGCGCTGCAGGAGATCAACGACATCATCTCGCGCTACCCGACGAAGATGGCGGCGCTGCTGCCGGCGCTGTGGATCGTGCAGCGCGAGCGCGGCTGGGTGAGCGAGGAGGCGATGGCCGAGGTGGGGAAGGTGCTCGAGCTGACGCCCGCGTACGTGAAGGGCGTCGTCACCTTCTACACCATGTACCACCAGCACCCGGTGGGGAAATACTTCGTGCAGGTGTGCACGACGTCGCCGTGCAACGTGTGCGGCGCGGAGGACGTGGTGGACGCGTTCCTGAAGCACACCGGCTGCGGCGAGCTGGGACTCACCTCCGCCGACGGCAAGTACACGGTGATCGAGGTCGAGTGCCTCGGCGCGTGCGGCTTCGCCACGCCGGTGATGGTCAACGAGGAGTTCATCGAATCGGTGACGCCGGAGAAGGTCCCCGACCTTCTGGCGCGCCTGAAATAATCCCATGGGATATCCGCACAAGCCGGACCCGCGCGAGACGGTCGTCCTCTCGAAGTACTTCGGGGACCCCGACGCGATCTCGCTCGAGGGATGGAGGAAGCGCGGCGGCTACCAGGCGCTGGAGAAGGCGCTCGGGATGACGCCGGCCGACATCGTCAACGTCGTGAAGGAATCGGGGCTCCGCGGCCGCGGCGGCGCGGGCTTCCCGACCGGCGTGAAGTGGTCGTTCATGAAGCCGGGCGACGGCAAGCCGCACTACCTGTGCTGCAACGCCGACGAGTCGGAGCCGGGCACGTTCAAGGATCGCGAGATCATGCGCTGGACGCCCCACGCGCTGGTCGAGGGCGTCGCCATCGCCTGCCACGCCATCGGCGCGGAGACGGGCTACATCTACATCCGCGGCGAGTTCACGGAGCCGATCCAGCGGGTGACGCGCGCGCTCGACGAGGCGCGGGCGGCGGGGATCATCGGACCGAACGCGATGGGCTCCGGCAAGACGATCAACATCTGGGTGCATCGCGGCGCCGGCGCCTACATCTGCGGCGAGGAGACGGCGCTCATGAACTCGATCGAGGGGCGGCGCGGCAACCCGCGCATCAAGCCGCCCTTCCCGGCGGTCGCCGGCGTGTTCGCGCAGCCGACGACGATCAACAACGTCGAGACGCTCGCCGCGGTGCCGCACATCCTGAACAACGGCGCGGCGTGGTACAAGGCGATGGGGCGGCCGGACAACCCGAAGAGCACGGGCACCAAGCTCTGGTCGGTGTGCGGCAACATCGCGCGCCCGGGGAACTACGAGATGGTGATGGGCTTCCCGTTCAAGGACTTCCTCTGGGAGGTCTGCGGCGGCCCGCTTCCCGGGCGGAAGATCCGCGCCGTGATCCCCGGCGGCTCCTCGGTGCCGATCCAGACGGCGGAGGAGGCGGAAGGCTCGTTGATGGACTACGAGGGGATGGTCGCCGGCGGCACGATGCTCGGCTCGGCGGGGTGCATCGTCATCGACGACGCGCAGAACCTCGTCAAGCAGATCGCGCGGCTCGCGCGCTTCTACGCCCACGAGAGCTGCGCGCAGTGCACGCAGTGCCGCGAGGGGACGGCGTGGACGACGAAGATCCTCGAGCGCATCGTCGCCGGCGAGGGGACGCACGAGGACCTCGACACGCTCCTGTCCATCGCCGACAACATGACGGGCAAGACGATCTGCGTCCTCAGCGACTCGTGCGCGACGCCGGTCGTGTCGGGCCTCCAGAAATTCCGCGCCGACTTCGAGGCGCTGATCACGAAGAAGAAGTTCCACCTGGTACCGGCGGCGGTGGCGTGATGGCCGAACCGAAGATGGTGAACCTGACGATCGAGGGGCGCACCGTGTCGGTGCCCGAGGGGACGTCGATCCTCGAGGCGGCGAAGGCGGCGGGCGTCCTCGTGCCGCACTACTGCTACCACCCGGGGCTGCCGGTGGCCGGCTCGTGCCGGATGTGCCTCGTCGAGGTGGAGAAGATGCCGAAGCTCGCGCCCTCGTGCGCGACGGCGGCGGCCGAGGGGCAGGTGGTGCACGTCCACTCGCCGAAGGCGCTCGAGGCGCGCAAGGGCGTGCTCGAGATGCTCCTCATCAACCACCCGCTCGACTGCCCGATCTGCGACCAGGCGGGCGAGTGCGAGCTGCAGGACTACACGTACCAGGAAGGGCGGGCCGAGGGGCGGCTGCGCGACCCCAAGCGCTTCAACCCGGCCGAGGATTTCGGCGGCGACGTCATCTACGTCACGAACCGCTGCATCCTCTGCTCGCGCTGCGTGCGCTTCATGGATGCCAAGGCGCAGGATCCGGTGCTCAACGTGAGCGAGCGCGGCGACCGCGCGGTGATCGGCGTCTACGAGGGGCAGGGGCTGACGCACGCGTGGGCGGGGAACGTGATCGACATCTGCCCGGTGGGCGCGCTCCTGTCGAAGGACACGCTGAACAAGGCACGCGCCTGGGAGCTGGACCGCACCGCCTCGATCTGCCCCGGCTGCTCGCAGGGGTGCAACATCATGATCCAGACGCGGGACAACACGGTCATGGCGATGCGCCCGCGGCCGAATCCCGAGGTGAACGAGTACTGGATGTGCGACGTCGGGCGGCTGAACTACCGGTGGTTGAACCGGCAGGACCGCGTGGACGTGCCGATGGTGCGGCAGGGTGAGGCGCTGGTCGGGATCGACTGGGACATCGCGCTGCGCGAGGCGGCGGGGCTGCTCGCCGGCAAGCGCGCGTTCGTGCTCGCGTCGCCCAACCTGTCGAACGAGGCGCTGTTCCTCCTCTCGCAGGTGATCGAGAAGACGGGCGGCGCGGGGGCGTACCGGGTGCCGCAGGGACCCGAGGCGCCGCTGCCCGGGGCGAACGACCTCTCGCTGCGCGCCGACCGCGCGGCGAACGGGCGTGGCGCCGACGTGCTCGGCTTCCGGCGCAGCGACACGCCGCTCGGCGGGCTCCAGGCGGGCGACGTCCTCGTCGTCGCCGACGAGGAGCTCGCCGGGGTGGACGCGGCCGACGCGGCGAAGGCGGGGGCGATCATCGTGCTCGGCACGACGCTCCCCGCGTGGGCGCGGCACGCGGCGGCGGTGGTCCTCCCGATCACGAACATGGCCGAGGAGGAGGGCACCTTCACGAACCTGCGCGGGCGCGTGCAGCGCTACATGCAGGCGAAGGCGGGGCCGGGCTTCGCCCGGCCGGCCTACTTCGTCCTCTCCGACCTGCTCACGGCGATGGGGACGCCGACCAACCACTTCCTGGCGAGCGACGCCTTCGCCGCGCTGGCCGCGGCGAAGCCCGAGTTCGCGGGGATGAGCTACGACTCGCTCGGCATGCGCGGCCAGGTGCTGGCCGGCGCGGGCGCGGAGGTGCGGGCATGATGCCGCTGCCATTGCACGCGCTGCTACAGGCGGTGCCGGCACCGGCGCCGGCGCCGGTGCCGCTGGAGACGATCGCGCCGCCGCCGTCGTGGGGCGCCTGGCTGATCGCGACGATCATCAAGCTGCTGGTGTACTTCACCGTCTACATGGTCGGCGTGGCGATGCTGACCCTCGCCGAGCGGAAGCTCTGCGCGTGGATGCAGGACCGCCACGGCCCGAACCGCGTCGGCCCGTGGGGGCTGCTCCAGCCGGCGGCGGACGGCCTGAAGAACATCATGAAGGAGGAGACGTACCCGGGGCAGGCGTACACGCCGCTGTTCATCCTCGCCCCGGCGATCTCCTTCAGCGTCGCCCTGATCACGTGGTCGGTCATCCCCTTCGCCGCGTCGTTCGACACGCGATGGGGGCGCATCGACATGGCGCTCGCGCCGATGCCGATCGGCTTCCTCTTCATCCTCGCCATCGGCTCGCTCGGCGTGTACGGGATCGTCCTCGCCGGCTGGGCGTCGAACAACAAGTACGCGCTCCTCGGCGGGCTGCGCTCGAGTGCGCAGATGATCTCGTACGAGATCGCGATGGGCATGGCGACGATCCCCGTGCTGCTGCTCTCGGGCAACGTCGCGCTGGGCACGATCGTGGATCAGCAGGCGCACGCCGGCTGGCTGAACTGGAACGTGCTCAACATGACGATCGCGTTCTTCATCTTCCTGGTGTCGGCGTTCGCCGAGACGAACCGGCTGCCGTTCGACCTGCCGGAGGCGGAGTCGGAGCTGATCGCCGGCTACCACTCCGAGTACAGCGCGATGAAGTTCTCGATGTTCTTCATCGCCGAGTACGCGA
>CAMLIT010000179.1 GCA_946480295.1 uncultured Gemmatimonadota bacterium | reverse complement strand
CGCGCGGTCGTTCATGTCGATCGTGCGCGGCCAGGTGATGCGGCGCGGGTCGATGCCGAGCGAGTTCCCCTGCTGGAGGTGGTTGTCGAGCATCGCCGACAGCAGCGAGTGCGCGGTGGCGATCGCGTGGAAATCGCCGGTGAAGTGGAGGTTGATGTCCTCCATCGGGATGACCTGCGCGTACCCGCCCCCCGCGGCGCCCCCCTTCACGCCGAACACGGGGCCGAGGCTCGGCTCGCGCATGCAGAGCACCGCGTTCCTGCCGATGCGCCGCAGCGCCTGCGTCAGCCCGACGGTCACGGTGCTCTTCCCCTCGCCGGCGGGCGTGGGATTGCACGCGGTCACGAGCACGAGACGCCCCTTCACGGGGCGCGTCGCGAGCTCCAGCGGCAGCTTCGCCTTGTACTTGCCATACAGGTCGAGATCGTCCGGACCCAGGCCCAGCTCCGCGGCGACATCCGTGATGCGGCGGGGCTGGGCCTTCTGCGCGATCTCGATGTCGGTGGGGATGGTCGAAATGGCCATTTGCGAGGGACGAGGGACGAGGGACGAGGGTCGGGGGGCGAGGGGCGAGCAGAGGCAGGAATCAGTGAGTTAGGAATTAGGAGCTAGAAGCGGCGGATGGCGGAGAGCGGATTGCGGACGGCGGCGTGCGAGTTCATCCGACGATCCGTCCGGGATTCGTGTAGACGTTCGCCGAGCGCCCGCGCAGCAGCCCGACGAGGGTCATGCCGCAGGCGTCGGCCATCCGGATGGCGAGACTCGTTGGGCGGGACACCGCGGCGAGCAGGGGGACACCCATCACGGCGGCCTTCTGCACCAGCTCGTAGCTGGCGCGGCTCGTCACGACGAGGAAGCCGTGGCGCGGGTCCGTGCCCTCGCGCGCGAGCGCGCCGAGCACCTTGTCGAGCGCGTTGTGCCGTCCCACGTCCTCGCGCACGACGTGCAGCTCCCCGTCGCCCAGCGCCCACGCCGCCGCGTGGACGGTCCGCGTGTCCTGGTTGTACGGCTGGTGCTCGTCGAGCGCGGCGCCGGCGCGGAAGAGCGCGTCCGCGGCGATGGTCAGCGTGGACTCGACGGGACGCACCTCGCGCAGCACGTCGTCGATCGCCTCCGCCCCGCAGAGGCCGCACCCCGTCCGGCCGGCGATCGCGCGCCCTCGCTCGGCGAGCCGCTCCGCCGCCTCGTCGGGGATCGACATCTGCAGCTCGATCCCGCGGCTGTAGCGCACGACGTCGAGATGCCCGATGTCCGGCGCGCAGCGGACGATCTCCTCGGAGAGGCTGAAGCCGACGGCGAGGTCCTCGAGGTCCGCGGGGGTGGACATCATCACGACGTGCGACCGCCCGTTGTACACGAAGGCGACGGGGACTTCCGTGGCGACGGTGGCCTGGCCGGGCGACGCGCCGCCGTCGGACAGCCGCACGAGCGTGTGGACGCTCAGCGGACTGCCGTATCCGACGCCCGGCACGGGGCCGCCCAGCCCGATCGCGGCCATGGCGCTACGTCCGCGCTCCGGAGCCGGCGGCTCCCTCGGTCGGCGTCCCTCCGCCGTCGCCGGCGACGAACCGCCAGCCGAAGCGCCCCTTGATGCAGAGATTGCCCATCGTGATGCGGTTCTCGAGGGGCGAGGTCGCCTTCACGATCTCGTTGCCCTGCACGTGCAGGGTGAGCGTGCACCCCACGCCGCAGTACGGGCAGATCGTATCGGTGCGCGTCTGCGCCCCCTCGTCCCACGTCCCCGCCGCGCGCATGCCGTACTCGCGCTTCGGCATCAGCGCGCCCGTCGGGCACACGGCGATGCAGTTGCCGCAGTAGACGCACGCCGAGTCGGGGAGGGACACGGCGAACTCGGTGGACACGTGCGCGTCGAAGCCGCGGCCGGCGATGGCGATCGCGTACGTGTTCTGGTGGTCGGGCCCGCACGCCTCCACGCACTTGTAGCAGAGGATGCACTTCGCGTAGTCGCGCACGTAGAGGTCGTTGTCTACCTTGACCGGCTGCGCGACGGTGGCGCGGAACGCGGGATCGGGGGGCTCGTGGTGGCCGGCGACGCCGACGTCGCGCGGCGCGGCCGGCGCGGGCGGCCCGTAGCGATCCACGTCGACGCCGTACTCGTCGAGCAGCTCCTGGATCCCCGGCGTCGTCGACAGGTCGACCGAGGACGCGAGGAACTCGAGCACCATCTTCCGCGCCTGCCGCACGCGCGGGCTGTTCGTGTGGACGACCATCCCCGCCTCGACGACGCGCGAGCAGCTCGGCGCCAGCACCCGCGCGCCCTCGACCTCGACGACGCAGATCCGGCACACGTTCACCGGGTGCAGCGACTCGAGCCAGCAGAGGGTGGGGATGGGGATGTCCTGTGCCCTCGCGGCTTCCAGGATCGTGGCCCCCGCCGGCACCTCGACCGCGCGGCCGTTCAACGTCACCTGTACCGGAGGGGCGAGGGTCGAAGGGCGAGGGTCGAGAACGGGGAGTGTGGCTCGACCCTCGCCCGTCGGCCCTCGACCCTTGATTGAATCGAACGCGATGCCCGTCATGCGAATATCCCCAGCCGGATGGCCGATTCCACGGCCGAGTAGGCCGTCTGTCCGAGGCCGCAGATCGACGCGTCGCGCATCGCGACGCCGATCTCGCCGAGCAGCCCGACCTCGTCGCGCACGCTCCCGCGCGTGCGGCCGCTCGCGATCCGATGGAGCGCCTCCTCCTGTCGCACGGTGCCGACGCGGCACGGCACGCACTGGCCGCACGACTCGTCGCGGAAGAAGGCGGCGATGCGCAGGACGACGGCGCGCAGGTCCACCGTGTCGTCGAACGCCATGATCACCCCGGAGCCGAGCGTCGCGCCGGCGGCCCGCGCCCCCTCGAAGGTGAGGGGCATGGCGAGCGCGTCGGGGCCGACGAACACGCCGGCCGCGCCGCCGAGGAGCACCGCGCGCAGCGTCCGTCCGGGGGCGATGCCCCCGGCGAGGTCGAGCAGCTCGCCTAACGATGCGCCGAACGACACCTCGAACACGCCGGGGCGCTGGACGCTGCCGCTCACGCAGAAGAGCTTCGTCCCCGTGGACTGCGGCGTGCCGATGCGCGCGAACGCCGCGCCCCCGTCGAGCACGATCGGGAGGACGTTCGCCAGCGTCTCGACGTTGTTGACGACCGTCGGCTTGTGGAACAGCCCGGCCTCGACGGGGAAGGGCGGCTTGTTGCGCGGCTCGCCGCGATACCCCTCGATCGAGTTGAAGATCGCCGTCTCCTCGCCGCAGATGTACGCGCCGGCGCCGCGCCGCACCTCGATGTCGAAGTCGACGCCGCGCCCGAGGATGTCGATCCCGAGGAGCCCGTGCGCGCGCGCCTGCTCGATCGCGTGCTGCATCCGCTCCGTGCCCGCGGGGTACTCGCCGCGCACGTACAGGTACCCCCGCTCGCACCCCGTCGCGAAGCCGGCGATCGTCATCGCCTCGACGACCGCGAACGGGTCGCCCTCGAGGAGCACGCGGTCCTTGAACGTCCCCGGCTCCGACTCGTCGGCGTTGCAGATCAGGTAGTGCGGCCGCGCCGGCTGCCGCGCGACGGCCTCCCACTTCCGCCCCGTCGGGAACGCCGCCCCGCCGCGCCCCATCAGCTTCGACGCGGACACCTCCCGGATCACCGCCTCCGGCCCCATGTCGAGCGCCATGCGGAGCGCCCGGTAGCCGCCGTCGGCCCTGTAGGCGTCGAGGCTTTCGGGGTCGAGCCTGCCGATGCGGTGAAGTAGGGACGAGGGACGAGGGACGCGCGGCGCGTCCGACCCTTCCAGTTCGCGATCACTCCCACGCCGAGGTGTTCCAGACGACGCCGTCACGCCACCACGCGTCCCGCGTCCCGCGTCCCGACTCGTCCCTCGTCCCTCGCCCCTCGCCCCGACGCCTCCCGCCTCCCGCCTCCCTCCTCCCGCCAGCAGCTCTCTCGCCCGCTCCACCGTCAGCCCGGTCACCGCCGTCTCCACGGGCGCCGGCCCCGCCTCCACCAGCAGCGCCGCCGGCGTGTGGTCGCACAGGCCGAGGCAGGGGGAGCGCATCCACACCGCGTCGTCGGGCCCGAGGAGCACGCGGTCGCCCTCGGGGGCGTGCGCGTGCGCCGGACCCACGGTGCGCTCGAGCTCCTCGCAGAGCGCCGCGGCGCCGCGGCAGCGGCAGGCGATGTCGTCGCAGACGTGGAGCACCCGTCGCGGGCGCGGCGACGTCGCGAACAGCGAGTAGAAGGTCGCGACGCCCCACGCGTCGGCGGGGGGGACGTCGAGCCGCGTGCACACGTAGTCGAGTCCCCCCTCGCTGATCCACCCCACGCGCGCCTGCAGCGCCTGGAGCGCGGGGAGGAGGAGGTGGCGGCGGCTGCGCATCGAGCGGCCGCCGACCGCGACGTGTCCGTCGCGGGCCGCGCCGCGCGCGCCCCCGTCCCACGCCGACGCGGGCGGCCCGAGGAGGGTGTCGACCGCCTCGCGTTCCTCCGCCGTCGACTCGGCGCCGATGAGCTTCACGTCCATGGTCAGTCCTCTCCTCCGACGGCCGCGATGCGGCGCGCGCCCGGCAGCTCGCCGCCGATCGCGGCGCGGGCCGGCTCGACGCGCACGGCGCACGCCTTGAACTCCGCCGTCCCCGAGCGCGGATCGGTGGCGTCGATCGTCAGCAGGTTGGTCTCGACCTGCTCCGGGTGGTGGAAGGTCATGAACACCACGCCGGGGCGGAGCCCCGGGTCGATGCGCGCGGGGGCGACGACGCTCCCGCGGCGCGAGCGGACGCACACCGGGTCGCCGTCGGCCACGCCTAACGAGCTGGCGTCCTCCGGCGACAGGTCGAGCGTCTCGCCCAGGTGCAGCGGCGACGAGTAGCCGCCCGACTGGACCCCGGTGTTGTACGACTCGAGCCGCCGCCCCGTCGTCAGCAGCAGCGGGAACTCGTCGTCCGGCTGCTCCACCGGCCCCTCGTGCACCACGATGGAGAACGGCGCCAGGCGGCCGCGCTTCGCCGGGTCCTCCTCCCACAGCCGCGCGTGCAGGAACTTCGTCCCCGGGTGATCCTCGTCGGGACAGGGCCACTGCAATCCGCCGAGCGCCTCGAGCCGCGGGTAGCTCATCCCGCGGTGCGCCGGCGACAGCGCGCGCAGCTCGTCCCACACGTCCTCGGCGGTGGGATGCCCGATGTCGTACCCCAGTCGCCGCGCGATCTCCGCCATGATCCACAGCTCGTCGCGCGCGCCCGCGGGGGGCTCCACCGCCTTGCGGCAGCGCTGGACGCGCCGCTCGCTGTTCGTGACCGTCCCCTCGCCCTCGGCCCACGTCGCCGTCGTGGGGAGCACGACGTGCGCGAGCTCCGCGGTGCGCGTGAGGAAGATCTCCTGCACGACGAGGTGGTCGAGCGACGCGAAGACCTCCGCCACGTGTCGCGCATCGGCGTCCGACTGCACCGGGTTCTCCCCGATGCAGTAGAGCGACGTCATCGCGCCGCGCTCCATGGCGTGGAACATCTCGGTGAGATTCCACCCCTCGTGCGGCGGGATCGTCGTCCTCCACGCCTGCTCGAACTTCGCCCGGTGCTCCGGGTTGGCGACGTCCTGGAATCCGGGGAGCTTGTTCGGCAGCGCGCCCATGTCGCCGCCCCCCTGCACGTTGTTCTGCCCGCGCAGCGGGTTGCACCCGCAGCCATAGCGGCCCACGTGCCCGGTGAGGAGCGCGAGGTTGATCAGCGCGAGGACGTTGTCCACCGCGTTGTGGTGCTCGGTGATGCCGAGCGTCCAGCAGATCATCGCGCGGTCGGCGC
>CAMLIT010000178.1 GCA_946480295.1 uncultured Gemmatimonadota bacterium | reverse complement strand
GGCGACGAGGCGATCGGCCAGATCATGAACGCGGTGCCGAGCGTCGGCATCGAGCGCGCGTTCAAGCGCGAGCTCGGCGTGTCGCTCGAGGACCTCGGCGACGAGTGGAAGGAGGACCTGCAGCAGCGGCTCCTCCCCGCCGTCGGCAGCATGGACCGGCCGCGCAAGTTCGCCCAGTCGCTGCTCACGCCGCGGAAGAGCGGCGGCGAGATCTTCCTCGCGCCCTCGCTGTCGCAGGACGGGAAGTACATCGCCTTCCTCTCGAACGGCAGCTTCATGAAAGGCCAGGTCTTCATCGACCTCTGGCTCGGCGACGGCGAGACGGGCAAGCGCATCAAGCGCCTCATCAAGAGCACGACGGATCCGAACTTCGAGGAGCTGCGCCTGCTCTACTCGCAGAGCGCCTTCTCCCCCGACGATCGCTTCCTCGCCTTCACGGCGCAGGCGGCGGGCAGGGACGTGCTCTACGTCCTCGATGTCGCGACGCGGAAGATCATCCGCAAGTTCGACCTGCCGCTCGAGGGCGTGACCGGGCCGTCGTGGTCGCCCGACGGGAAGCAGCTCGTGTTCAGCGGAAGCAACGGCGGCATCACCGACCTGTACATGGTGAACGCCGACGGGACGGACTTCCGCCGCCTGACGAACGACCGCTTCGGCGACGTGCAGCCGCAGTGGTCGCCCGACGGAAAGATGATCGCCTTCGCCAGCGACCGCGGGCCGGACGCGAGCTTCGAGCTGCTGAAGTTCCCGAAGTGGCGCATCAACGTGCTCGATCTCGAGAAGGGGACGACGACGGTCCTCCCCGGACAGACGGGGCTGAACCTGAACCCGCAGTGGTCTCCCGACGGCCGCTCCATCGCCTTCGTCTCCGACCGCACGGGCACCGCGAATCTCTTCCTCTACGACCTCGACCGGCACGAGCAGTACCAGCTCACGAACGTCGTGGGCGCGGTATCCGCGCTGACGGAGTACAGCCCGGCGATCACCTGGGCGCGCAAGGCGGACCGCCTCGCCTTCACGTACTACGAGAACGGCGATTACACCATCTGGTCGATCAACCATCCACGCTCGCTGCGCGGCGCGCCGTACCGCGAGAAGGTGCCGGTGGTCGTGGCGCAGGACGAGCACAATCGCGCGACGACCGACGCGGTGATCGACGGCGCGACCGACGCGCGGCAGAACGGCCTCGACCTCGGGATGCATCCGCCCGCCGCGGACACGGGCGCGGCGCACGCGGCGGCCGACACCAGCGTCGGCGCGCGCACGCCGCCGCGCGCCCAGGTGAGCATCGCCGCGCTCCTCGACTCCTTCGACCTCGCGCTGCCGGATACGACGAAGTTCCACGACTACGCCTACAAGGTCCGCTTCCAGCCGGACTACGTCTCGCGGCCGAGCATCGGCTACACGCCGGACAACTACGGGCGGAACATGTACGGCGGGACGACGGTCGTGCTCAGCGACATGCTCGGGAACAACCGCCTCGCCCTCTCCGGCGGTGTGAACGGCCGCATCAGCGAGTCGCAGCTCTACGCGGGGTACACGAATCTCGGCGGGCGGTGGCAGTACTCCACCGGGTTCTCGCAGGCGCCGTACTACTTCCTGTCGAACGACTACTACTCGCCGGCGGACTCGCTCGGCGTGCAGCGGGAGACGCAGGAGATCACGACCTACGTCGCGCGGCAGGTCTTCGGCGTCACGGCGTATCCGATCAACCGCTTCACGCGCATCGAGATCGGGGGCGGCTTCAACAACATCGACCGGTCACGCTTCTTCATCCACCGGCCCGTGTACACGGATCGGCCGGCACAGCCGTTCCAGATGGACACGACGCACCGCGATCCGACGCTCAACTACCTCGACGCGCAGCTCGCGTACGTCTCCGACAACACCCTGTTCGGCTACTCCGGTCCGCTCGAGGGGCGCCGCTACCGCTTCCAGGTGAGCCCCGTCATCGGGTCGTTCAACTGGGTGGAGTACCTGGCCGACTACCGTCGGTACGACGCGATCCTCTTCGACTACCTCACGCTAGCCACGCGCCTGTACGCGAACATGTCCATCGGGCCGAACGAGCGGGAGTTCCCGAAGTACATCGCGCGCCCCGACTTCGTCCGCGGCTACGACCGCAACAACTCGTTCTACCTCACCTGCCCCGTCCTCGGGGCGAACACGTCGAACTGCAGCGCCGTGCAGCTCCTCGGCAGCCGGGTGGCGGTGGCGAACGCGGAGCTGCGCTTCCCGCTCGTGCGGCAGATCGACCTGGGAATCGTCCCGATCTCGCTGCCGCCGCTGGACGGAGTGCTCTTCTACGACGAGGGGCTCGCCTGGTCGGCCGGCCAGACGGTCTACGGCTCGCGCCCCGACGACTTCGACGTCAGCAAGCAGCGCTACCCGCTGCGCAGCTACGGCTTCGGCCTGCGGGTGAACCTGTTCAACTACGCGATGCTGCGCTGGGACTACGCGGTCCCGCTCGACACGCCCGGGCACAAGGGATTCTGGACGTGGTCGCTGTGGCCCAGCTTCTAGAGGCGGGCTGCCCTGCGCACGAAGGACGCGGATCGACTGCGGACGGGCGACAAACGGGACGGACTCCGTTCACCTCACCGCGCCCCGTCGTGTGTCCGACCATCCGCGTCCGCAGTGCATCCGCAGTCCGCAGCGAATCCGGGTCTCGGGTCCGCAGTCCGTCCGCAGTCCGCAGTGAATCCAGGTCGCAGCGCGTCAGCAGTGCCCTTGAGGAACGCAATCCGGATCACCGCGCGAACCCTCCCCCCCGCTGCAGTGTAGGGAATGACAGGGAGAACCTCGGCAGGGACCGTCCCGCGCCGAGGTTTTCCGTTCCTGGGCCTCCGACCGGCGGAGGCCCTCGTCACCCGAGGCGCTTCCCGCACTCTCAGTGTCCCGATACTTTTCCCCCGTGCGCCCGCTCGTCGCGTTGGTGCTCGTGCTTGCCGCGTGCGGCGGACCGGACCGCAACGCACTGCCGTCCGCGCACGAGATCGCCTCCCTCGGAAGCCGCCTCGGTGCCGATCCCCTCGTGCTGCGCCTGCCGCACAATGGCGGCACCGCGCGCGTGCTCGCCTATCCGAAGCTCGATTCCGTCGTGTGGACGTCGTCGGACGAGGCGCCGGCGCTCTCCCGCGTGCTCGGCTTCGACCGCGACGCCGGGACCATCGCCTTCCTCGACACCCGCGGCGTGCCGGGCCGGATCGACCTGCGGCTCGGGAACGTCCGCCTCGCGACCTCACGCAAGGCGAAGCTCACTGGCGTCACCTCGATCGACGGATCGACGATCTACGCCATCGGCAGCGACGGGGCGCTCGCGCGCTTCACCCCCGCCGGCGCGTGGGTCTACAAGCCCCCCGAGCCGGCGCGCGCCGTCTTTCCGCAGGCCGACGGGTCGGTCCTCCTCCTCGCCAGCGCCGGGAAGAAAAGCGACGAGGACGTCGTCTGGCGGCTGCACCCGCCGGAGACCAAGCTCCTCGACACGGTGAAGGTGCCGCCCCCCGGGCGCGAGCTCCGCACCCAGCTCGGGGACCGGCTGTACTTCGTGGACGGGCACCAGCTCGTCGGGTTGCGTACGCGCACCCTCGACCGGGTGCCGCCGATCGAGTTCGATCACGACATCAGCGCGCTCACCGCGACGCCGAGTGGGGACCGGCTGTTCGTCGCCACCGACTCGAGCCACGTGCTCAGCGTCGTCGACCGGTACCGCGATCGCGTGTCGTCGACGCTCGAGCTGCCCGGCCAGCCGGAGGACCTGCGCATGGACCCGTTAGGCAGGTACCTCCTCGCGCGCGCCGAGGGCGGCGACTCGGCGTGGGTCATCGCCATCGGCACCGACCGCCTCGTCGGCACCGTCAAGTCGTCGTGGCGCCACGACTTGCCCTTCGTCCTCCCCGACGGCGCCGTCGCGCTGGCGCAGGGCGGCGATGTCGTGCTCGTGGACGGCGAGACGCTGCAGCCGAAGCAGGTCGTGAAGGGCGGGACGAAGGACTTCTGGTACGGCTTCCTCTGGGACGGCTTCCGCCCGCGCTCCAAGGCGCTCGACCAGCCGGTGCGCTTCGCCAGCGACAGCATCGATTCCGTGCGCGCGGCCGCGGCCCGCGATTCCGCGGCGGCCGCCGATTCGGCGCTTGCCGCGCAGTTCCCCGGCGCGGCGGGTGCCCCGCCGGGCGCCGCCCCGGGCCTGCCCGGGGTCCCTCCGGCCCCCGCCCCGCGCTCGAACGGCACCGCGCCCGCGCAGGCCGGCTACACCGTCTCGTTCGCCGCGCTGCTGAATCCGCAGGCGGCGCAGCAGGTCGCCTCGCGCATCAGGGTGCGGGGGCAGACGGCGCACGTGGCGCCCACTGTGCGCGACGGGACGACGATCTACCGCGTCGTGCTCGGGCCGTACCCCACGCGCGCGGAGGCCGACGCGGTGGGGCGCGAGTCGCGCAACAGCTACTGGATCTTCGAGGGCAACCCGTAGCCGATGGCCACACCCGACGGCTTCGACTGGGAAGCGGAGGGGCGCCGGCTCGGGGAGAGGCTCGATGCTCTGCACGCCATCGCCGTCCTCGGCCAGGATCCCGAGGCGACGGCGCTCGTCGCGCTCGGCATCGCCCGCGCCCAGGCGAGCCGCCGGCGAGTCGCCCTCGGCGACCTGCTGGGAGACGCCGCGCCCTTCCAGGAGATCGTGCCGCGCGAGGATCCGCACGGCCTGGTCGACAGCTTTCTGTACGGGATCTCGCTGAACCGGGTGGCGCTGCGCGTCCCCGGCGACGGGGAGCTCTTCTTCATGCCGACCGGCACGGAAGCGCCCGTGTACGAGGAGATCCTCCCCAACCCGCGCTGGCGGCGGCTCGCCGCCGGTTTCCGTGAGGTCGGGGCCCTCCTCGTCATCGCCGCGCCGGCCGACGCCCCGCAGGTCGCCGCGTTCGTCGACATGCTGGACGGCGCGGTCCTCGTGGGCGAGGGGGTGCCGCGGGCCCTCCCCCTCGTGCAGGTCATCTCGTACGTCCGCGAGCCGCGCCTGCGCGCCGGCGCCGTGCCCCCGTCCAGCGCCGCGCGAGCGAAGCGGCGCTGGAGCGGAAAGCGCGTCGCCGCGGTCGCGGGCGCGCTGCTCGCCCTCATCGTGATCGCCCTCGGTGCCTGGCTGGCATACCCGATGATCCAGGGCGGAGCGCGCCCGGCGTGGATGACCCGCCGCGACTCGAGCAGGGTCGCGCCTCCGGTGGCGACCGTCACCGCGCCCCCGGCGACGACCGATTCCGCCGCCGGGACGGCGGAGACGGCGGCCGTGGCGGCGCCGGTCGATCCGGCCGATTCGGACTCCGCCGCCGCGTTCTCGGTGGCGCTGACGAATGCAAATACGCCGGAGGGTGCTATTTTGTACCTGAGGCAGAATGCCAGCAACCTGCCGGCGACCACGTACGCGCCCATCTCCCTCCAGGGCGTGCGCTGGTACCGGGTGCTCGCCGGCGCCTATCTCGATACGACGTCCGCCGACTCGCTGCTCGAAGCGCTGCACGCGCGCGGGCTGCTCGACGGGCGGAGCGGGAGCGTGGTGCGAACCCCGTTCGCGTTCCTGATCGACAGCGGCGTCGCGGCCGGTGCGGTGCAGGCGGAGATCGCCAGGTACCTGTCCCGGCGGATCGCCGTCTATCCCCTGTTCCAGCCAGATGGAAGTGCGCGGCTCTACGCCGGGGCGTTCGAATCCCCAGCGGAGGCCGCGATGTTCGCCGAATCCTTGCGGGCCGCCGGCGTCACGCCGGTGCTCGCGTACCGAATCGGGAGAGTGTTCTAGTGCGGTTGACGAAGCTCGAGCTCCACGGATTCAAGTCCTTCGCCGACTCTACCCAGCTCGTGTTCGAGCCGGGGGCGACGGCGATCGTCGGGCCGAACGGCTGCGGCAAGTCGAACGTCTCCGACGCGGTACGCTGGGTGCTCGGCGAGCAGCGCGCGCGCCTCCTGCGCGGCTCGAAGATGGAAGAGGTGATCTTCCAGGG
>CAMLIT010000177.1 GCA_946480295.1 uncultured Gemmatimonadota bacterium | reverse complement strand
CGATCGCGGCCAGGATGCCGATGATGACGACCACGATGAGCAGCTCGATGAGCGTAAAGCCGCGGCGGGTCTGACGCATGATATCTCCGATGCTAGTGCTGAGTGAGATGCGTCCGAACGGTGGACGCGGTGGAGTACGGCCCCTGGGAAAGGCAACGGCCGGGCCAGCGACGGCCAGAGCAGTACAACTACAGAAACAGCAAGAAGTTAGAAAATAGTTTGGAGTGCCGGAAGGCACCGGTCGGCATGGTCAATTGCACGATGCTTTGCATTCTGCCACTGGGCCGACGGGGGTGGTCGGGATTTCTACGGGTCCACCACGGACGACCCCGGCATTCAGGCGTAGCGGCTCGCGATCCGTGCGGTCTGCAGGTGGATGCGGACGGTGTCCTCGATGGCTCGCCCGTAGCCCCCGGCGATGGTCACGGCCACGGGCAGCCCCACCTCGCGGCAGTGCTCCAGGACGAAAGCATCCCGGCGCGCCAGCCCCTCGAAGGACAGCCGGAGCCGGCCAAGCCGGTCGCTCTCGTGGACGTCCGCGCCGGCCAGGCACACCACGATGTCCGGGGCGGCTTCGGCGAGCACGCGCGGCAGGGCGCCGGCGAGGAGGGCGAGGTATTCGTCGTCGCCGGTCCCGTCCTCCAGCTCCACGTCGAGGCGGCCGGGCACCTTGTGGAAGGGATAGTTCCGCCGGCCGTGCATGCTGAAGGTGAAGACGCGGTCGTCCCCGGCGAAGATCGCGTGGGTGCCGTTCCCCTGATGGACGTCGAGATCCACGATCGCCGCGCGCGCGATGCACCCCTCGGAGAGCAGCTGCCGCAGCGCCACCGCCACGTCGTTGAAGACGCAGAAGCCCTCGCCATGGGAGGGGAAGGCGTGATGCGTCCCTCCCGCGAGATTCATCGCCACGCCGGTGTCGAGCGCGGCGCGCGCCGCCTCGCACGTACCGCCGACCGAGCGATAGGAGCGCTCGACGAGCGCCTCGGACCAGGGGAAGCCGAGGCGCCGGATCTCCGCCTCGGTGAGGGCGCCGCTCGTGAAGCGCTCGATGTAGTCGGCGGTGTGCACCGCGCGGAGCCGCGCCACCGTCACGGGCTCCGGGTCGTGCACTCGCTCGGCGGGCACGATCCCCTCGGCCACCACCGCCCGCCGCAGCAGCTCGTACTTCGCGACCGGGAAGCGGTGCCCCTCCGGCAGCGGGAACCCGTACCGGGCGCTCGACCAGACGTGAAACGACATACGTCAACCGCTCAGTCGGCGCGGCGCCCGAGCTTGACGGTCAGCTCCACGCGCTGCCCCTGGCGGAGTACCGTCATCTTCACCACGTCGCCGGGATGGTGCGAATACAGCGCGTTGCTGTACGCGTAGAGGTCCTTCACCGGCTTGCCGTCGAACTCCACGATGATGTCGCCGGCGCGGAGCCCTCCCTCTTCGGCGGGGCTGCCGGCGCGCACGCCGGAGAGCCGCACCCCGGTGATGTCGCCCGCCGCCATGTCCGGGACGGATCCGAGATAGACCTCGGCGCCCTCGCTCGGTGCGGCGATGGTGGGTGCCGGCGCGGCGGCACGCACGAGCGTGGGGCGCGCGGGCCGATCGGCGACGTCGCGCGCGACCTCGGCGGCGAGGTCGATCACCCGCGCCTCGCCCCCCGCATTGATCTTCTCCACCACGTCGGTCGCCCGGTGGTAGTCCTCGTGCAGGTTGGTGAAGAAGTGCATGACCGGGATGTCCTTCCCGAAGAAGGAGCTCTGGTCCGAGGGGCCGTAGCCGTCGCCGGGCGGGGTGACGACGTGCAGGGTGGTGGGCGCGCTGTCGAGGATCGCGCGGAACTCCCTGCCGGAGCTGGCGCCGAGGACGAGCAGCGTGTCGCCGCGCAGGCGGCCGACCATGTCGAAGTTGAGCATGGCGACGATGCTGTCGAGGGGCACGGGGCTGTGGTCGACCCAGTAGGCGGAGCCGAGGAGGCCGAGCTCCTCGCCGGAGAAGTTGGCGAAGATCACCGAACGGCGCGGCGGGTCGGCGGCGAGCAGCCGCGCCAGCTCGAGGACGGCGGCGGTGCCGGAAGCGTTGTCGTCGGCGCCCTTGCGCACGGCGCCGGGGACGTCGGGGTCGAGGGCGCCCTCGGTCGAGCGGCCGAGGTGGTCGAAGTGCGCGCCGATGACGACGTACTGGCCGCGGAGGGCCGGATCGCGGCCGGGGAGGAGCGCCGTCACGTTCTCGGTGGGCAGCGAGACGCCGGCCTGCGCGTGCGGGCCGGCGATGGGGTGCGCGACGAACGGCTGCCGGTAGGCCGGGGAGAAAGCGCGCAGCCCGAGCGCTGCATAACGACGCGCGATGTACGCGGCCGCCGAATCGTTGCCCGGGGTCCCGGTCGCTCGTCCCTGAAGGGCGTCGCTCGCCAGGTAGGCGATGTCGCGGCGGACCGCGCTGGAGTCGGCGGCCGCCCGCGCGGATCCGAGGGCGCCCGCGCGATAGCAGCCGGCAAGCGCCGGCAGGAGGAAGAGCCAGGCGGCGCGATGGCGCCGCGAAGTCCGTCGAATCATGATGGCCCGCTCGTGTGGGTGCCGCAATCTAAGCGGCGGCCAGCATGAGCGGCGACGCGAGCGCCCGATGAATCCTTCGCTCACCTTCGTCACACACTACACCCGCCTCGTGTGGCTCCTCGCCCACGAGCCCGGGAACATCGACGAGCAGAAGACGGCGCTGCGCCGGGTGGTCGCGGTGCCGCGCGAGCTGCCGCTCGTCCTGGCGGTGCGTGACGGCCGGCTCACGGTGGACATGGAGCCCGTGCCGCAATCCGTGGCGGAAGCGCGGGACACCGTCGTCCGGCTGACGGGGCACGGACTGCGGGAGGTCGTCGTGCAGCCGGAGGCGGGGGCCGCGGAGCTGCTGGGGGTCGCCCGACTCCTCGCGGCGGAACCGGCAGCCGAGGGCGCCGGGACCGCCGCGAGAGCGCGCCTCGAGGAGCTGGGCGTGAACACCGTGCAGCTCACCCTCGCGCAACGACGCGCGGCGGGCCGGAACGCGGAATCGCTGCACGCCGCCGACGCGCCGGGGCAGCGACGCTTCGGGATCGTGACGGAGGAGGACGCGAGCGAGATGTTCCGGCATTTCGCCGCGCCGCAGGCACCCAACGGGTCCGTCGAGGAGCTGCTGACGCGTCTCGCCAGCGCTCGCGGCGCGAACGCGCTCCCGATACTCGACGACCTCGTGACCGTCGCGGAGAACGCGGCGCTCGCCGGGAACGGCGAAGTCGTCGCCGACGTGCTGTTCGGGCTCGTGACGCGCGAGGCGGCGACGACGGACGCGGAGGACCGCCGCGCGTTCACCCTGCTCATGCGGCGGACGCTGCGCCCGGCGTTGCTTCGCGTCGTGGCGGCGCTCCTGCCGGAGCGGCGCGAGCGGACCGGCGACTACGTCGCGGTGCTGGTGCGCGCCGGCGAGGACGGCGCGGACGCGGTGATCGAGCAGCTCGCGCAGGCGACGTCGATCGGCGAGCGCCGCGTGTACTTCGACGTGCTCCGCTGCCTGCAGGCCGGCGTTCCGACGCTCGTCCACATGCTGGGCGACGCACGCTGGTTCGTGGTGCGCAACGCGGCCGATCTCCTCGGCGAGATGCAGGCGCGCGAGGCGGAGCCGCCGCTGGCGGAGCTGCTCCGGCACGGCGACGATCGCGTACGACGGTCGGCAGCGAAGGCGTTGCTGCAGCTCGGCACGCGGTCGGCGTCGAGGGCGGTGCACGACGCGATGCGCGAGCAGAGCCCGGAGGTGCGGGCACAGATCGCCAGCGCGATCGCGCTGCGGCCGGATGCGCGGACGGTGGTCACGCTGACGCGGGCGCTCGACGACGAGGAGGACACCGAGGTCCAGGTCGCACTCATCGACGCGCTGGGGCGGGTGGCGACGCCGGAGGCCGTGCGGCGGCTGGCGAGCATCGCCGAGCCGGACGGGCGGCTGTTCCGGCGCAAGCCGAGCGCGCTGCGCGTGGCGGCCGTGCAGGCGCTGGGCGAGGCGCGGACGCCGGAGGCACGGACCGTCCTCCGCGCCCTGGCGAAGGATCGGGACCGCGCGGTGCGCGACGCGGTCGCCCGCGCGCTGGCGCGGGCGACCGCCCGTTAGCCGCCGGCCCGCCCCGGCCTACCGCGCGGTGAAGTCGGTCTTCGGGCCGACCTGCCGGCAGGCATCGGCGATCAGCGACGCCGAGCGATCCACGTCGTCGAGGCTGATCAACTCGTTTGGCGAGTGCATGTAGCGATTGGGGATGGACACCAGCCCCGTGGCCACGCCCTCGCGCGCGATGTGGATGGCGTCGGCGTTCGTGGAGGTGTCGCGCCCCACGGCGTGGATCGTGAACGGCACGCCCTGCTTCTGCGCCGTGCCCCGCAGCAGCTCGAAGACGACGGGCGAGATGAGCGCGCCGCGGCTGAGCACGGGCCCGCCGCCGATCCGGTGCTCGCCGATCTCCTTCTTCTCGATGCCCGGGTGATCGGTGGCGAAGGTGACGTCGACGACGATGGCCATCGCGGGGTCGAGGGCGTGGGCGCAGACGAGGGCGCCGCCGCCGTGCCAGGCGATCTCCTCCTGGGCGGTGGCCGCGGCGATCACGCGCGCCGGGCCGGGGTTCTGCGCATAACGACGCAGCGCCTCGAGCACGGTGAAGGCGCCGATGCGGTTGTCCACCGACCGCGAGACGAGCCGGTTGTTGGGGAAGTCCACGGCGCGCGAGTCGATCACGCCGGCGTCGCCGATGCCGAGCCGCGCCTCGGCCTCGGCGCGGCTCGACGCGCCGATGTCCACCCAGAGGTCGGTGATCTTGGACGCCTGCTCGCGATCGCTCGCCTTCATCAGGTGGATGGGGCGCTTGCCGACGACGCCGATCACGTCGCCGCCGCGAGCGAGGAAGCGGATGCGCTGGGCGACGAGCACCTGGGGGTCCCAGCCGCCGATCGTCGAGAAGTAGACGAAGCCGTCGTCGTCGATGTACTGGACGATGACGCCGATCTCGTCGATGTGGCCGTCGAGCATGATGGTCGGCGAACCGCCGGGGTTGATCTCGGCGATGCTGTTGCCGGCCACGTCACTGCGGACGTTCTGGGCGAAGGTGGACGCCTCTTCCCGCCAGACCCGCGAAGCGGCGGCTTCGTAGCCGGAGGGGCCGGGAGTATCGAGCAACCGCTTCAGGAACGCGAGCGACGACGAACTGAGCATGTGCGCGAAGTGTGAGGATGGGCGCCGCCGAGCGGGGGCCCGGAAATGCTAGCTCTCTCATCGACGCCCCGGAAGTACACCGGGTCACCGTCGGTCAGTCGGTGCGGCGGAGCGGGGCGAGGAGGAGGGCGACGGCGAAGAAGATCAGGCCGAGGGTGAAGAAGCGCGGCTGCTCGCCGAGGAGCCAGAAGAGCGCGCCGACGACCGCCACGAGCTCGCCGACCGCCCACGAGAGGACGGTGTACGCGCGCTCGCGCGCATCGTCGAGGACGCGCTGGCGGAGGAGGACCAGCGCGCCGAGGGCCACGCTGCCGAGGACCCACACGACCATCGCGGCGTCCCGATAGGCACGCATGCGCGCCCGCGTGATGACGACGTGCACGACGCTCTTCCGGAGCAGCCACCAAACGACGCCGCCGAGGGCGAGCGTGCCGACGACCATGGCGACGCGCACCAGCGCCATCGTGGCCGCCGGGGCGAGGCGCGGGCGTTCGGACACACTCATCTCAGCGCGCGCGACGGATGGGAAAGGCGAGAAAGGTGAGCAGCAGGATGGCCAGCCCGCCCACGTACCAGCGTGGATCCTCGGTGATGCCGTAGTAGAGAATTCCAAACCAGGCGAGCATCTGGCCGAAGAGCCAGCCGTGCAGGCTCTCGGGGATGCCGAGATGGAGCCGCCGCCGCTGGGCGAAGCGGCTGTGCCAGAAGCGCATGTCGAGCATCTGGACGAGGGCGTAGAGCCAGGTCATGACTCCCAGGCCGCGCAGCCGGCGGACGAGCTGCGCATGGCTGCCGTCCGGCGCCACCGCGGGCCCGAGGCTGTGGAAGACCCACACGGCCAGTCCGACGAAGAGGGTCAGGGCGAGCAGGATGGCCCGCACGCGGACGAGCCGTTCGGGGGTGAGCCATGGATAGCGCCCGAATCCGGCGTCGGGTGGACCGTAGCTGGCGAGAGGAGGAACCATCCTGCGCGACCTCAGCGAGAGCCCGGGCGATCA
>CAMLIT010000176.1 GCA_946480295.1 uncultured Gemmatimonadota bacterium | reverse complement strand
ATCGCCCCCACGTCGGCGCGTAGCAGTTCGAGTAGTCCTCCGCGGTCGCGTTGGCCCTCACGTTGTCCCCCAGCGTGAAGACCGTCGCGTCGGGGTGCTGCGCGAGGTAGCCCGTGACCAGGGCCGCCGTCTCGGGCGGGTGCGAGGACGCGCAGTTCCCGATGTCCCCGGCGCCGATGAGTCGCACCGTTCCGCCGGGCGGCTCGTCAGGCCTGGCGGCGATCGTCGCGGTCGTCGACCCTTCCGCACTCGCGAGCCCCCTCGCATCGGTGACGGTGAGCCGCACGGTGTACGTGCCGGCGCTGGCGTACGTGTGGCTCGGGCTGGCCTCGGTGCTGCTGCCGCCGTCGCCGAACGTCCAGGCGTAGGTGAGCGGGGTGTCGCCGTCCGGATCGCTCGACGCGCTCCCGTCGAAGGCCACGGCCGCTCCGGCCGTGCCGGTGTACGGCCCGCCGGGGGTGGCGACCGGCGCGCGATTGGCCGGGGCGCCGTTCACGCATGTCCCCGACCCCGAGTCCTCGAAGGTGCGCCCCGGAATCGGCATGAACTTCCACGAGTACCAGCCGTCGCCGAGCTGGAACTCGGTGATCCCGAAGATGTAGCCCTTCCGGACCTCGCTGTTCTTCGCGATCACGGTCGGGTCGGCGCGCTCGTCGCGTCCGCCGACGCCGACGATGAACTCGCGGGGTCCGCGCGGCGTCGCGTTCCCGTCCGGGTCCTGCGGCGCGAAGCGCTCCCACCGGTGGGTGTGGCCGTTGACGATGAGCGTGGCCCCCGCCGCGTAGAGGTCGATCCAGATCTGCCGCATCGCGCTCGACACGGTCTGCGAGCTCTCGGTCGAATAGAAGCGCGGGTAGTGCCAGTAGGCGAGGATGCACGCCTTGGTGTTGGTCGCGAGGTCGTTCTTCAGCCAGGTCTCCTGCGCCGAGCCGAGCGAGGCCGGCACGTACGACGTGTTGCTGTTCAGCGCGATGATGTGCCAGGCACCGAGGTCGTAGCTGTAGTAGCCGAGGCCGCGCGGGCCGGCCAGCGCCCCGAAGTAGTCGAAGGTGGGGTTGGCGTTGCCCTCCGAGTACTCGTGATTGCCGATCGTCGGCCGCGTCTTGTCCCGGAAGCGTCCCCACGTCGGGGCATAGCAGTTGGCGTATTCCTCGGCGGTGCCGTAGTCGCCGACGTTGTCCCCCACCGTGTAGACGGTGGCGTCGGGATACTGCGCGAGGTAGTTCACGACCTGCACGGCCGTGATGGAGTCGTACTGTTTGGAGCAGGTGCCGATGTCCCCCGAGCCGACCCAGCGGACGGTGGGCACGGGGGCGGTCTCGCGGCTCGGCTTGTCCGGCCGCGGCCGCTGGCGCGGCGAGTTGGTATCGGAGCACGCCACGAGCAGGACGATCAACGTCCTGGCGATCCAGCGTCTCCGGCGTTCGAGGGGTGGGCGATGCATGATGCCTCCGCAGCATCGGCGTTCACTGGGGCGCGCGGGGCGTGCGCGGCGCGCCACGTTGACCCGCGCGAGTCCCGGCTCGAACGACCGCGTCGGCGCCGCCGGGCGACCGCACGGTAGAGGCGCCTCGCCGGGCACGCAGTCGGGCGCGAGGGCCGCCGGCGTCGGGTATGCGCACGACGGCGATCGCCCGACGATTGTACATCACGCCGATTCCGTGATGCACCTCACACGCGGGGCGACGGACGGCCCGGACGGCGGACGCCTAACGAGCCGCGGCGCGAGCGGCCGGATCAGGGCGGCGTGTCGAGGACGAGGGTGACGAGCCCCGACTTCGGCGTGAACGCGGCCAGCGCCGAATGCGGCCAGGCGACGTACGCCCCGGTGCAGCGCGTGCCGTCGCGATACGCGCGGATCTCGGTCGTCGGCAGCAGGCGGTAGTAGCCGATCCGGGTGTAACCGCTCGCGCCGCCGGACGCGGCGTACAACTCCGACGCACAGGAGACCACGCCCCCCTGGGCGACACCGATGGAGACCCGCGCGCTCGTTTGGTTGAAGAACTGCGCCGTCACGTAGGTGGTGTCGTCGATCACGTTCGTGATCTCGAGGGTGCCGCGGATCCCGGTGACCCGCACGCGGACGCGCCCGATGTCGTCCGGAATGACCGTCCCGGCGGAGTCGGTCGGCTTCGCCGAGGTCCACGTCAGCCACTGCGCCGTGGGCGCGACGGCGAGGCCCGTGCTTGCGCCGCGGGTGAGGATCGCCGACACCGTGTCGTCGATCGCGATCGTGACCGGTGCCTCGAGATCGTTCGTCACGATGAAGCGGACCACCGCGTTCCCCGTCCCGCTCCGCCCGTCCGGCGCGGACGCGTGGTCGGCGCCGCAGGCGACGAGGAGCATCGCGAGCCCCGCCGCGCCGACTCGGACGCCGCGACTGACGGCGAGGCACCAGCGCGAGCAGTCGGTCGTCGGCATGGGTCGGCCGGTCGGTGGCGGAAGTTTCGGCGATCGCGCGCTCAATCCATCGTCGGCGCCCGGGGTTCCCGGCCGTCGGCGCCGCCGGATCGCGCCTACAGCAGCGCCTCGGCGCGCATCAACGCCTTCTCCAGCTCGCGCGTGACTCTCGATCGCCGCACCGCGGGGCGCAGCCCCACCGCGTCCCAGAAGTCGCGCGCCGGATCGTCGAGCACCTCGTCGCGCAGCCGGAGGCCGTGCCGCGCGAGCACCGGGGCGAGCGCGGCGCGGCGCGCGCGCAGGTGCGCCCGTGCCGCGTCGTACGCCTGGTCGCAGACCGTCTGCCGGCTGGCGAAGTCGAAGACGTCGACGTGGAACATCCGCGCGTCGTCGCATCGCGGCTCGAGCAGCAGGACGTCGGAGCCGGGATAGCGTCGTTCGTAGCCGGCGAGACTCGCCTGCATGCGGCTGTGCAACATCGTGCGGAGGCTCTGCGACAGCAGCGCGGGCAGCCCGTTCGCCACGATCGTGCCGTGGGACGTCGTTCCCGCCTCCGCCGCGGCCACCATGTCCACGGGGACGAGCGGGTTGACGGCGATGAGCAGGTCCACGCCGTCGTCGAGCACCGCCGACGCGTGCAGCGTCTTGGGCACCGCGCCGTCCACGTAGTAGCGGCCTCCGATCTCCACGGGCAGGTACATGCCGGGGATCGCCGTGCTCGCCTGCACGGCCTTCGAGATGGGCACGTGGTCGAGCCCCGCCCGGCCGAAGAGCGCGGCGCGTCCCGACGCGACCTCCGTCGCCACGATCGACAGCCGGCCGCCGAGGTCGCGGAAGTCGTCGGTGCCGCCGGTGCACTGGATGACTCGCTGCACGTATGCGCGAATCGGCTCGTTGTCGAAGACGCCGAGGGGCACGGCGCGCGCCACGTGGACGAGGGAGCTGACGAGGGCGCCGCGATTGCGCCCGCGCGCATAGCGCCACGCGGCCTGGCCGAGCAGCCGCGGGAGACGGCGAGCGCCGCGCGACCACTCCCGGATCGCCGGCGCGAGGAACACGGTGGGATCGAACGGCTCCTCCCCCGCCTCGCGGCGGAAGAGCATGCGGGCGAGGCGCCTGGGCGGGAGCCCGTTGGCGAGCATGGCGGCGAGGAGCGCCCCCGCGCTGATGCCGACGTACCGGTACGCGGTCGTGACGTCGAGCCCCTCGACGGCCTCCTCGAGGGCGCAGAGAACGCCCAGCTCGTACATCCCGCCGACGGGTCCGCCGCCGCCCAGGGCGACCCCGATCCGGCCGCCGCTCGGGCGACGCGCTCGCTTCCCGCGTTGCTTCATGGACGCGGCACGAGGCACCGCGCGTGCCACCGGGGGCGCGGCGTCGTGCTCACGACACGCACCGCCCCCGGTGCCCTTCTCCCAAGCCGTGAATTCGCTTAGCTTTGGACGTTCGCTTCCGGCGCCCGCGCTCGCGGCGCCCGACATTCACCCTCCCCCCGCTCAGGCAACCAGCGGGGGGCGGTCACGACCAAAGGGAGGATTGCCAACGCATGCCGCGTCCCTACGAGGCGGTGTACGTCTTCGACTCGACGCTCGAAGACGCCGCCATCAACGAGAAGCTCGGCCGCTTCCATAGTCTCCTCGGAAATCCCGGAGACCTCCAGGCGAATCACTGGGGCCGCCGCCAGCTCGCCTATCCGATCGGCCGCCGCGAGACGGGCTACTACGTCGTCGAGCGCTTCTCCGCCGAGCCGGCCACCCTGCCCGAATACGAGCGCGCGATCAAGCTCGACGACGGGATCATCCGCCATCTCATCACGCTCTTCGAGCACGAAGTCGGCGCGCCGCCGATGACCGAGGAAGAGCTCGCCGCCGCGAGCACGCGCCGTCGCGACGAAGAAGACGAGGACGAAGAATAACCATGCGCCGTCCACAGAAGACCTGCCCGTTCTGCGAGTCGCGCGTCCGCTTCATCGATTACAAGGACGACCGGACGCTCGGCCGCTTCATCACGGATCACGGCAAGATCCTGCCGAGCCGCCTGAGCGGCGTCTGCTCGCGCCACCAGCGCCAGCTGGCCACGGCGATCAAGCGGGCGCGCTACCTGGCGCTCATCCCGTACATCCGGGGCTACCAGGCCTGACGGATGACCGATCCCGCCGGGAGTCCGCAGCCGGCAACCCCGTCCGGCGCCGTCGAGGCGACCGGACGGGGAGGCGCGCGCAGTGAGCGGGGGTGGTGGAAGCTCCTCCTCGCGATCGTCGCGTTCGTCTTCGTGCCCACGCTCCCGCCCTTCCGCGCCATGCTCCCGGTCGATCAGGCGATGCTCCTGTTCGTGCCGGCGCTCGCGGCGTGCGCGCTCGTAGGGTGGTGGGCCGGGGGACGCGTCTGGCAGGCGGTATTCTGGGTGGCGCTCGCCGCCTGGATGGTGCTCCAGCCCCCGGCGGTGGCCGGATCGTACGACAACCTGCTGCGCGGATGGACGCTTCTCCTCGCCGGCTCGTTCGGCCTGGTCTGCCTCTTCGGACCGCGCCCGCCGTTCTTCTCCCGCGCGTTGACGGCCCTGGGCATCGCCCTGGGCCTCGCGCTCGTCATGAGCATGCTCGGGCCGGTGTCGCTCAAGCAGGCGACGCACACCGTCTCCGACGAGCTGGCGCGGCGCAACACCGAGACGATGGCGAAGCTGAACGAGCAGATCGCGGCGCACCCGGCGGAGTGGAAGCAGCTCACGGAAAAGCTCCCACAGCTCGCCCCGGCGCCGAAGGAGATGGAGAAGGAGCTCGCGCTGCTGTCGCGCGTCGGCCTCTCGGTCTTCCCGGCGCTCCTGGCGCTCGAGTCGCTGATCGCGCTGGCGCTCGCGTGGGCCACGTACCACCGGCTGAATCGCATGCGGCTCGGCGCGCCGCTCGGCCCCCTGCGGGAATTCCGGTTCAGTGACCAGCTCGTGTGGGGGCTGATCGTCGGCCTCACGATCGTGTTCCTCCCCACGCTCGCCAGCATGCGGGGCGTGGGTCGTAATCTTCTCGTATTCTTCGGC
Organism: uncultured Gemmatimonadota bacterium; assembly: GCA_946480295.1. The sequence goes on along the minus strand of CAMLIT010000176.1, from coordinate 904 downwards.
GCGCTCTACGCGGTCCGCGGGCTGGGGGTCCTGACCTGGTTCCTCGCCCCCGGCGGACTGGCGGCCACGCTGGCCATCGCGTTCGCGATGCTCCTGTGGCCGGTGCTGAACGTGATCGCCGTGTTCGGCCTGATGCTGCTCGCCGTGGCCGCCTTCGGGCTCGGTCTCGGCGACACGTGGGCCGACTGGCGCCGCCGCGCGCGCTCCACCACGTAACGTTCGGAGCACACCATGGAAGTCATCCTTCGCCAGGCGATCGAGAACCTCGGCAAGCCCGGGGACGTCGTGAAAGTGAAGCCCGGCTACGCCCGCAACTTTCTCCTTCCGCGCGGCCTCGCGTACGAGGCGACCGCGGGCAACCTGAAGCGCATCCAGCAGGAGCGCGATCGCCTCGAGGCGGCGGAGAACGAGCGCCGCAACAGCGCCCAGGGGATCGCGGACAAGCTCGAGCAGGTGTCGCTCACCTTCTCCGCCCGCGTGGGCGAGGAGGGAAAGCTGTTCGGCTCCGTGACCGCGGCCGACATCGCGCAGCAGCTCGAGGCGCAGGGCTTCTCGCTCGAGAAGCGGCAGATCGACCTGCACGAGCCGATCAAGGCGCTCGGCGTCTACAAGGTCCCCATCCGCCTGCACGCGGACGTGCGGCCGGAGATTCGGGTCTGGGTGATCAAGCAGTAAGTGCGAGGGTCGAGGGTGTAGGGTCGAGGGTCGAGATGGTCGACCCGGGAGGAGGGGCGGGGGGGCCGACCCCCGCCACCCCCCGCGCGGTCGGTGAACCCCCACTGCGCGGCCGGCACGTATACCGCGGGCACCGGGCCCGCGGCGAGCGACGCGTCGCGCACGTCGCCGACGACGCCGACGACGGTCGCCCACGGGCCGCTGTCCGGCCCGATGCGCAGCCGCTCGC
>CAMLIT010000175.1 GCA_946480295.1 uncultured Gemmatimonadota bacterium | reverse complement strand
CACCGACATCAAACACCGGATCACTGCACCACGAACTTCAGTTACAGGCCACTAGCTCCTAACCCACTAACCCACTGTCTCGACCCTCGACCCTCGACCCTCGACCCTCGACCCTCGACCCTCGACCCTTCACCAGACCCTGATCCCCGCCGTCAGCGGAAAGATGAACAGCAGCTGCTTGCTGACGCGGGGGAGGACGACGACGCGGCCGCTGACGTCGAGGGCGATGTGGTTGTTGCCGAGGACCGTGCCCTCGCCGCCGAGGTAGAGTCCCCCCGTCGTCGTCTCGCGCCCGGCGAGGGTCTGGGTGCGGTAGACGCCGGCGCCGGCGACGAACGCGCTCGTGCGCAGGACGCCGATCCCGCGGTCGTTCTCGACGATGCCTAACGTCACGCTCGTCGTGCGCGGGAAGCCGCGGCCGCACTGGCCGAGGATGATCTGGCTGCAGTCCCGCTTCGGCGTGAAGAGGCCGCTCGCCTCGGCGGCGACGCCGAAGACGTCGGTGATCGCGACCCCGAGGCCGCCGTCGGCGTAGAAGCCCGCGTTCCCCGAGTACGAGCCGCCACCGGCGAGACCGAAGCCGGCGTCGCCGATGAGCCACGCGCGCCCGAGCTGCGCCGCCGCGGTGGAGAGGGGGAGCACGCAGAGCGCCAGGAGCAGCGCGGCGGCGAGCGGAGAGCGCGATCTCATGACCCGGGGTCCTCGTCAGGGGAGAGGGCGCCGGCGCGGCGCGCGGACGCGCGGCGAGGCTGGCGCCAGATGAAGTACACCGGCACGCCGGCGAGCATGATCAGCGCGCCGAGGCCGGCGTTCGTCGGATTCGCCACGATGGTGTTGACGGCGAGCACCCAGAACGCGGCGACGAAGACGAGCGTCGTCCACGGGTGCCCGGGCATGCGGAACGTCGCGGCGGCGCCGGGCGTGGCCGCCGCCGCGCCCGGGGCAGGCTGCACGCTCCGCGCCAGACGATGCCGGAAGACGAGCAGCGCCGCGCCGGTGAGGCCGAAGAAGACCGCGTCCATCGCCACGACGTAGTTGAGGATCTTCTCGTAGCCGCCGACGAGCGCGATCGCCGCCGCCCACACGCCCTGGATCGCGATCGCCACGACCGGCGCGCGCGTGCGCGGATCGAGCCATCCGACCTTCGCGAAGAAGACGCCGTCGCGCGCCATCGCGTAGTAGACCCGCGGCGCGGTGAGCATCCCCTGGCTGAGAAAGCCGATGGTGGAGACGGCGATGCCGGCGGCGATGAGCCGCGCGCCCGTGACGCCGAACGCGCGCCGCATCACGTCCGAGGCGGGGGTCGTCGTCGCCGCGAGGCCGGCGGTCCCGAGCGCGTGAAGGCACACGGCGTTCACCGCGAGGTACAGCGCGACGACGCCGACCACGCCGATGAGCAGCCCGCGCGGCAGGTCGCGGCGCGGGTGCTTCAGCTCCCCGCTGACGAAACTCGCCGTCTGCCACCCGCCGTAGGCGAAGAGGACGGGCACCATCGCGGCGAGCAACGCGGCCAGCGGGAGGCGGGAAGCGGGAGGCGTCGTGCCGGCCGCCAGCGCTGGTCCGGCCACCGCGGGAGCGACCGCCTTCCAGCCGAGGGTCACGAGCATGGCGATGGCCGCGATCTTCATCACCATGAACGCGTTCTGCACGTTCGTCCCGGAGCGCACGCCGAAGCAGTTCACCACCGTCAACACGGCGAGCGACGCGACGGCGATCCACGGCGCGGCGATGCCGACGCCGGTGAACTCGCGGAAGTAGTTGGCGAAGGTCACGGCGACGGCCGCCATCCCGCCGGTCTGCGTGACGAGCAGCAGCCCCCACCCGTAGAGGAACGCGACCATCGGATGGAACGCGTCGCGCAGGTACGCGTACTGGCCGCCGACGTCGGGGCGAAGCACCGCGAGCTCGGCGTACACGAATGCGCCGGTGAGCGCGATCAGCCCGCCGACGGCCCACGCGCCGAGGATGAGCGTCGGCGTGTGCACGGCGCGCGCGACGACGTACGGGTTGATGAAGATGCCCGCCCCGATGATCCCGCCCATCACGATCATCGTCGCGTCGAACACGCCGAGGCGGCGCGCGAGGCCGGCGTTCCCGGCGTCCGGCGGCACGGCGGTCATGTCAGCGCGCCGCTCCGAGCCGCGCGAAGGGCACGTTCTCGATGGCGTACCGTCGCGCGTCGCGATAATCGAAGTGCCACCACTCGGTGGGGTTCACCGTGAAGCCCTGCGCCTCCATGACGCGGCGCAGGAGGGCGCGGTGCCAGCGCTGGAGCGAGGTGCCGCAGGGGTAGAAGGCGAACGCGCGATCGGTGCTCTCGTCGTAGGTGCTCGGCATCTCCACCGCGCGCCCGGTCCGCACGTCATAGAGGGTGAGGTCCACGGCGGCGCCGCGGTTGTGCACCGAGCCGTGCGCCGGATTCGCCACGAGCCACTTCTTGTCGTCAGGCGTGGCGTCCCAGAAGATCTTCGTCACGTACCACGGGCGGTACGCATCGTGGACGAGGAGGCCGTAGCCGAGGGACTTCAGCGCGCGGTTGGCCCGCACCAGCGCCTCCGCCGCCGGCCGCTGGAGGAACGCGCGCGCCTGCTCGTACAGGCGCGTGCCGAGGAAGTTGTTGGTCGTCGCGTAGCGGATCTCGAGGTGGATCGTGGGATCGAGCGCGCGGAGCTCCACCAGGTCCGGCTTCACGAAGTCGCCGCGCTCGCTCGGCGGGGTGGCGGCGAGCGCTTCGCGACGCAGCTCGGCGATCGGGCGCACCGGGGTGACGCGGAGCTGGTTGCTGCCGGGCCGGGGTCCGACCTCGCGCCGAGGGAGCAGCGTATCGCCGATGCGCATCGCGACGGCGCGGCCGTGCCGATCGCGCTGGAACGTCACTCGTGTGGCGGGATCGCCGGCGGACGCGACGACGAAGCCGTGGGCGCCGAGGGCGCGCAGGCGGAGCGTGTCCCGCCAGTGCTCGATCGCCCAGAGCGCCCCGCCGTTCTCGAGGGTGCACGCGACGGTGGAGTCCCGGCCGTACTCGCCGAGGAGGCCGCGCCAGCGCGCGGGCGCGGGGGCCGGCTTCCGCCCGGGTGCGTCGGCGACGCGGGGGAAGGGCTGCTGGGCGGCGGCCGCGCGGACCGAGAGCGCGAGGACGAGGAGGATCGAGAGCTTCGGGCGCGCCATCACACGGAGATGGGAAGTGGGCGGGGAGACCGGTTCGCGTAGGAGGGTACACCACCGCCGGAGTGGCGGACAGGGGTTCGCCGCATTGACGGTGCGCGGGGCGCGGTGAATGTTGCGCGCGGGCGCCCCGCGTGGTCACCGCGCCCGCGCGCCCGCCTCCCTCCTCGGAGTCCCGCCATGACCGAACCCCAGGTCGCCGCTCCCGTTCCCGCACCGGCCGAGCGCACATCGCGTTGGGAAGACTTCATCGACATCTTCTACGCCCCGGCGGAGGTCTTCCGCCGTCGCGCGACCCAGAGCTTCGCCATCCCGATGCTCATCGTCGCGGTCGCGATGGCCGTCCTCGCGATCACGAACGCCGGCGTGCTGCAGCCGGTGATGGACGCGGAGTTCGCCCGGCAGACGCAGGCGGTGATGCGGGCGAACCCGAACGTCACGGCCGAGATGCTCGCGCGCGGCAAGTCGTTCGGTGAGGCGATCCAGCGCTACGGCACGATCGTCGTCGCGCTCATCGGCCTTCTCCTGCTCGGCAGCATGACGTGGCTGGTGGGCAAGCTGGTCGAGTCGCGGGAGACGTGGCACACGGCGATGGTCGTGGCCTGCTACGCCTGGGTACCGCGCGTCGTCGAGCAGCTCGTCTACGGCGTGGAGGGGCTGCTCATGAGCCCCGACCAGCTCACGTCGCACTACGCCCTGCAGCTCGGCCCCGCGCGCTTCCTGCCGGTGGACCGGACATCGCCGGTGCTCATGGCGCTGCTCGGGCGACTGGACCTCTTCACGCTCTGGGTGACCGTGCTCCTCGCCATCGGCGTGTATGCGACGGGCAAGGTCTCGAAGAACCGCGCGGCGGTGGCCGGAGTGCTCTTCTGGACGGTCAGCGCGGTGTTCACGCTGCTCCAGGCGCTGCGGCAGGCCGCGGTGACCTGAGCGGCACGCCGCGCGCCAAACGATTCGACCGGGGCGCTACTCCTGCGCCCCGCCGCACTCCGGGCAGAACTTCGAGCTGCGCGGGATGGGCTTGCCGCAGGCGATGCAGAACTTCGCTCCCGCCGACGTCGGCGCCCCGCTCGCGCCCCCGGAGCCCGGCTGCGGGGCACCCGGCGTGTAGGCCGGCGGCGCGGCGGGCGTGAGCGCGTCGGCCATCGCCCGTCCCATCGCCATCCCGGCGCCGAGCCCCGCGCCGAGGCCGGCGCCGTTGCCGCCCTGATTCGCCGCCGCCGTGGGGATCGCCTGCGCCACCTGGAAGCGCGTGTAGTCGGACAGGCTGCCGACCATGTTCATGCCGATGCGCTCGTCCAGCCGCTTCTGCAGCTCGTCCGGGAGCGAGAGGTTCTCCACGACGAACGAGTCGAGCGCCAGGCCGAAGTCGGCGAACACCGGCGCGACCTGCTCGTGCAGCCGCTGGCCGAGCGCCGTCAGGTTCGCCGCCAGGTCGAGGAAGGGGATCTGGCTCGTGGCGAACGTGTCCGACACCCGGCCGACGATCGTGTTGCGCAGGTGCTCCTCGAGATCCGCGACGAGGTACGCCTGACGAGTGCCGCTGATCTTCTGGTGGAAGACGAGCGGATTGGCCAGGTGGTAGGAATAGATGCCGAAGCCGCGCAGCCGGACCATCCCGAAGTCGCGGTCGCGCACCGTGATCGGCTGCTGCGTCCCCCAGCGCTGGTTCGTCTGGACGCGGGTGGAGAAGAAGTAGACGTCGCTCTTGAAGGGGGACTCGAAGGCCTTGTCCCAGTTCAGGAGGTTCGTGAGCAGCGGGAGGGTGCGGGTCTCGAGGGTGTACCGGCCCGGCGCGAACGCGTCCGCCGCCTTGCCCTCGTTGACGAACAGCGCCATCTGCGACTCGCGCACCGTGAGCTGCGCGCCGTACTGGATCTCCATGTCCTGCATGGGATACCGGTACGCGAGGACGCCATCGGCATCCTCGGTCCACTGGATGACGTCGACGAACTGCTTCCGGAAGAAGCTGCCCAGCGACATGAACGCCTCCCGATGGGGTGCGGGGTGGGGCTGCGCTCAGAATACGATCGACCCCGCTGGTCAGCAACGCGAGCGGCGGCGGGTCGCCCCCCCCCCGCGCCCGGCGCGCGGGCGCGGGGGGAGACCGGCCGGCGCGTCAGTGCACGCTCACGCTCGAGAGGGCGTAATGGTTCTCGATCGTCCAGGTGGCGGTGCTGCCGCTCGGGAAGAGGAAGCCCTCAGAGGAGAAGTTCGTCCCCGCCAGCGGATGCGCGACGAAGTGCATCCCGGCGCCGTCGTCGTTCAACCCGCTCACGGGGAACGCCGCCTGGTTCATCGCCTCCACGTCGCCGAGCCGGACGGTCGCGCCAGCCTCGTTGAGCAGGTAGACCGTCATGCGATCCCAGCTGTGGTTCTGGACGACGACGCGGCGCGTCGCGCTCCGTCCGACACGCGTCGCCGCCTCGGCGTAGCGCGCCTCCGGCGCGTAGCCACCGGACGAGGCGCAGCCGGCCATGCCGACCGCCGCCAGACCAACCACGAGCGCCATCACTCTCGCCTGCACACTGCCCTTCACGGTCCACCTCCCCGGCACCCATCCTCCCGTCCGCGTCGCACGTCGTCGCGGGGCTTGCCGGGGGGAGTAATAGAAATCGTGTGCCAGCGAATCCCGAACGTCCCCGGTTCCGTTCTCCTACAGGCGAGCCCGACGCGATGTGCCGTGCGGCATCAGGTCGCCGGGGGGTGGATGCACGACGGGCCGCGCGAGAGCGCGGCCCGTATCGTTAGGCAGCGGCGGTCGCGATCACGTCCCGGGCGCCGGCTCGTACTCCGCCCCGCCGCTCCCCGCCGAGCCGAACTTGGGTGCCGTCACCCCACCTTCCGTGGTGTTCGGCGGGTTGGCCTCCCGGCCGCGCTCCGGCACGTCCGGTTCCGGCTCCCGCGCGCGCTCGCGCGCCGGCTCGACGTCCTCCGGTGGAATGATCGGGTCCAGCGGCTCCCGCCGCGTCTCGTCCGCCATGGTTCCTCCTCGTTCTGGACATCAGTTCGGTGGGGCATGGGGCGTGCCGGGGGCAACGAGAGCAGGGTCGAGGGTCGAGGGTCGAGGGTCGAGAGAGCGGGAAGTGATGCAGGAACGAGGAACGAGTGATCATCAGTGATGCCCTTTCTCGTTCCTCATTCCCAACTCACTATTTCCTGCTCCGCTCGACCCTCGACCCTCGACCCTCGGTGGCCCCCCTCTCCTCCCGCGCGCGCCTCGTCCGCCGTGGCCTCTGGCTCAACTACGCGACGATCGCCTA
>CAMLIT010000174.1 GCA_946480295.1 uncultured Gemmatimonadota bacterium | reverse complement strand
AGGCGGGGGACCTGAAGCAGCGCCGCATCGTCGACGGCGGGATGGGCTTCGCCAGCCAGAACGACCGCCGGCTGCACTTCGGGCTCGGCCGCCGCACGACCATCGACCACATCACCATCTACTGGCCCTCCGGCCAGGTGCAGCGGCTCGGCGGCCTGGCCGTCGACCAGTTCCACACGATCACGGAGCCGGAGCACGCATGACGGACGCCGCTCTCGTCCCCGCTCCCGGCGTCGCTCACCCCATCGCACAGCGCGCGCACTGATGTCCACCGCCGTCGCCTCGGAATCCGCCCCTCGCGCGAACGCCTGGACGGTGCTCCAGCGCCTCGATCCGCGCTGGCTCGTCGTCATCCTCATCACGGTGGTCCTCGTCGCCGGCCAGTATCGCTACGGCATCCTCGGCGGCTATCCGCGGCTGGTCGCCGCCCTCGGCGCCTGCGTGGCGACGGAGATCGTGCTCTCATCGCTCGCGCGCGGGAAATTCCCCGCTCTCCAGAGCGCGTACACGAGCGGGCTCAGTCTCTCGCTGCTCACGAAGCCGCGCGCCGACCTGCTCTGGCCCTTCGCCATCGGCGGCGTGCTCGCGATCTCGTCGAAGTACGTGCTCCAGTATCGCGGCCGGCACCTCTGGAACCCGACGAACCTCGCGATCTCCCTGCTGCTCCTCGTCGCCCCGGGCACCGTCGCGATCCTGAGCCACCAGTGGGGGAACGACCTTGCCACGAACCTCGCCATCTGGTGCTTCGGGCTGCTCATCGTCTGGCGTGCCGGGGTGCTGCACGTCACGGCGACCTACGCCGCGGCGTTCGTCGTCCTCACCGCGGCGCGCTGCGCGGTGACCGGCGCGCCCCTCGCGCCGGAGATCGCGCCGCTCACCGGGCCGATGTACCAGCTCTTCGTCTTCTTCATGATCACGGATCCGCGCACGACGGTCAGCACGCGCCGCGGGCGGATCGCCGTGGCGGTGGTGATCGCGCTGGTGGAGCTGGGGATCCGCGTCGCCGGCGACGCGCAGCTTCCCGTGCTGACGCCGCTCTACGCGGCGCCGCCGATCTTCGCCCTCGCCATCGTCGGCCCGATCGCGAACTGGATCGACCGGCGGCGGGCGCCTCGTCAGGCGGCGCGGCCTACGCTCGTGGCGACCCCCGGTCCGGTGGCGCAGCCGGTGCGCTGACCGTCGGGCGCGGCGTCATGCCGCAGCGCACCAGCATCGCCTCGATCGCCTCGCCCCCGACGCCCAGCTTCCCGGCGCCGGCGTACAGGTCCGCGGCGTCCACCGGGTACCAGTTGGCGCGATCGCGGCGCCGCAACCCGGCGACGTCGATCGGCTCGATGGCGGCGTCGATGTCGCGCAGCAGCGCCGCGCGCGAGGCACCGTCGCGCGCCGCGGGCACGCGATCGAGGCAGTCGCGCATCCGCGCGCCGAAGCGCGGGTGTGCGTGCAGCAGGAAGCCGTTCGCGAGCTCCGGCCTGTCGAGCCGGCGCGCCGTCTCCGCGTAGCTCACCGCGGCGAAGTACAGCCGCGAGATGGCGGCGAAGAGCTCGGGATCGCCGAACGTCGCGTACAGCGCGGCGATGAGCCGCTCGGCCGCGTCCAGCTCCTCCCGCGTGGCGCGTGCATGGCGTTGGAGCTCCTCGTCGAGCGCATCCACCGGCCAGCGCGCGAGCAGCGCGCCGATGCGTTGCACGCCGAGCAGCGTGAGTGGAAAGCCCGTCGAGAGCAGCGGGTCGGCGAATCCCGCGGCCGACGGCAGCATCGCCCAACGCGCGCCCGCGGTGGTCGCCGACCGGAAGGCGAGCCGCAACGCGTGCACGAACGGCGTGACCGGTGTGGCGTCCGCGAACTGGGCCCGCACCGTCGGCAGCCGATCGAGGAGCCGCGCCCACGCGGACCCGCCCTCCTCCGCCCGGATCTCCGTCGCCAGCGTCTCCGTGAGCGCCGCGCCGGCGCTCGTGATCCCGTTCGCGAAGCGCAGCACCCAGATCCACCCGCCGGGGAAGACGTGGTGCAGCGCCGCGTCGTCCGGCGGGTAGGGCGGGCTCGCGCCGTCCGGCGCGACGACGTGCGCGATCCGCCCGACTCCGCGAAAGTGCGCGTAGAGGCCGCGCGTGGGCGGCAGCCGCGTGAACGGCTCTTCCTCGAGCGCGAGCGCGCGGAAGAGAAATCCGCGCGGCCCCGTGGCGTCGATGACCAGCCGCGCGCACACGTCCACGGGCGCGCCCGCGCGCGATCCGCGCAGCCGCGCGCCCGCCGGCGACATCTCCACCGCGTCGAGGGCCACCTCGTCGACGTACTCGACGCCGAGGCGCTCCGCCTCGCGGACGAGGTGGTGGTCGAAGTCGGCGCGGTACCAGTGCGTGTCGGCGATCTCGTCGTGCGGGCTCGCCGCGACGAGGAGCTGGTTCGCGTGCCGCGCGTCGGTCGTGAACGGGCGGCCGGGCACGTGGTGCATGAAGGTGAAGCCGCGCTTCAGGCCACAGCCGATCTCCGGGTGCGCGCGCTGCCAGCTCCCCCATTTCGTCAGCGGCAGGAGGCGCGGGAGGTCGTAGGTGCGGGCGATCTCGTCGAGCAGCAGGTTGGCGAGCGGCGTGGACGATTCGCCGATGGCGAAGCGGGGGTGGCGCCCGCGCTCGAGCAGGACGACGGAGCGCCCCACCCGGCGCGCGATCATCGCGACGAGCGAGCCGCCGAAGCCGGAGCCGACGACCGCGACGTCCACCTCGCGCGTCAGCACGTCCCCTCGCCGCAGGCGGCGCAGCGCACCGGCGCGAGCACCGCCTGACGCAGGTTCATCTCGCGCAGCCGCGCCAGCCGCGGCGGCAGGCACGCCGTGCACGTCGCGAAGCGCTCGAGATCCCAGAGGTCGGCGAAGACGCGGCCGCGGCGCAGCGCGAGCGCGTCGGCGAACGCCCCCTCGAAGGTGGCGAGCGCGGGGGGCGCGAACTGGCCCGCCGCGGCGAGCGCGTCGAGCGCGCCGTTCCCGCCGCGCGTCGGGATGAGGCTCACCGCCGTGGCGCCGACGTCGAAGGCGAAGGCGCACGACCGCACCGCCCACTCCCGTGCCTCCTCCTCCGCCATGAACGGCGGACGGACGAGCACGAAGGAGCGCAGCGCCACGCCGAAGGCGCGCAGCCGCTCGGCCGCCGCCGCGTACTGCGCCAGCGTCATGCGCTTGTTCAGCCGCGCGAGCACGTCCTCCTTCGCCGTCTCGAGCCCCATCGCCACCTCGAGCTCGGCGCCGAGCCGGTCGCGGAAGCGCGCGCAGGCGTCGCCGACGAGCGCCGGGTGGCACTCGACGATCACGCGCTCGAAGCCGCGCAGCCGCTCGACGAGCGCGTCGCGGTCGCCCGGCGGGATCGCGCGCGGGTCGAAGAAGCTGCCGGCGTTGTAGAGCTTCACCTGCCGCGCCGGTGGAAGCTGCGCCAGCGCGTGGTCCACCTGCCTGACGATCGCGCCGGCGGGCGTGTCGTCGGCGAGGGTGTTGCGCCAGAGATCGCACATCAGGCAGCGCCACGGGCACTCGCGGTTCGTGAGGAAGATCGTCGCCACGGGCACCACCGCCCCGCGCGCGTCCGGCTCCTCCTCGACGAAGAACGCGTACGGCACCGCCGGGTCCACGGCGTTGCGCTCTCCGCGGCGCGCCAGGATCCAGCGGTCCCGCTCCCGCGCGCCGTCCGGGTAGGGCGAAGCGGCGCCCGGCATCATGCGTACAGCGAGAGGAAGTAGCGGCGATAGTCCCGCTCGCGCCCGTTCAGCGCGCGTTCGAGCGCGGCGGCGTCCACCGCGCCGTGCTGGAAGCGGCGCTTGGGGAAGACCGGCATCTCCAGCCCCGTGATCGCGCGCACGCCGGCGCCGACGATCTCGCCCTTGAGCGCGTACAGCCGCTCGTGGTCCATGCCGCTCAGCGCGGCGAAGGGCATCGAGGCGGCGAGCTCCACGACCGACGGCTGCGTGAACGGGCTGAAGCCGGCGAAGCCGTACCGGCGGAGCGTCGCGTACGTGCGCACGCAGGAGCGACTCAGCCCGCCGCTGTAGGTGAGCGAGTGCTTCATCGTGTCCACCCCCCACCCTTCCTGGTAGAGCATGGGATTGTTCACGACGCTGCGGATCGTGAGCTCGGGGTTGGCCTCGATCGGGTAGTCCTTCAGGTTCTCGTCCCCACCGTCGCCGTCCACGAGGTGCTTCCACTCGGGATAGCGCGCGCGGATGCCGCGGCAGAGCGCGAGCGCGACGGTGCCGCACTCGACGTCGAGCTCCTTGTAGTCCTCGAGGACGCGGATCGTCTCGTCGCGGTCGAAGCGCGCCGGGTCGCAGTCGATCGGCTCGAGGAAGAGGCCGAGGTCGAGCGCGTCGAGGAAGCGGCGCGCCTGCCGTGCGTCGGGCGCATCGCCGGCTCCGAGGGTGAACGCCTTCAGGCGGCCGAGGTTCGCGCCGCGCCGGCGCAGCAGGTGGTAGGTCACGAGGAAGACGGCGCCGCTGTCGATCCCGCCGGAGAAGCAGACGCCGATCGGCTCGCGCTCGGGGAGCCAGGCGAGCCAGCGGTCGATCTCGTTGGCGAGCGCGCCGATGTACGCGCGGCCGAGCTGCTCGACGTCGGTGATCTCGCTCGCGCGCGGCGCGACGAAGCGCGTGTACGTCGGCGTCGGGTCGGGGCAGCCGATCACGCGGATGGACGTGATGAAGTGCGCCGGCACCATGCGCGTGTAGCTCGGGTGGAACTGGTCGTCGAGCCCCTCCGCGACGAGCCACCGATGGATCGTGTCGATCCGGTCGGCGATGACCAGCGCCGGCCCCTCGGCTCGTTTGGCAAGGAAGTAGCGCATCGGCCGGTCGAGCGAGCGCGCGAGGTGCACCGTCTGCCCCACCTGAGCGACAAGCGCGTAGGAGCCGGCGATCTCGCGCACCGCGGCGGCATCGGCGCGCCGCACGCGCTCGCGCGCCTCCTCGACCGACATGTTGTGGATGCCGTTGGCATCGGAATCCGTCAGGTCGTGGACGCGGGCGACGTATTGCTGCATGGCGATCTCCGGACGCGGAAGGGACGGGTGAAGTATGGTCGGGGCGGACGGAGCCTACCAGCGGCCTCGGGCTCCACGGCGTGCCCGAGGCGGCGCCATTTCGCGCCCGTCGGAAGGGCCGCGGCCGGCGCGTGCAACCGAAGCTGTAAGATGTTGCGGATCAACCACTTGTGACACGTCGAAATGTTGATTTTCGCAGGTTCTTCGGGTATATTTCGTCGTCTGTGCTCGACCGCATGTTGTCTCCCATTTGCAGGCGAAAATGACCGCTCCGAACAACCGAGAACGCATCCTCCCGCGCCTCATCGACGACGAGATCAAAGAGTCGTTCATCAACTACTCGATGAGCGTCATCGTCTCGCGCGCCCTGCCCGATGTCCGCGATGGGCTGAAGCCCGTGCATCGGCGCGTGCTGTACGCGATGAACGAGCTGGGACTCGTGCCGGGGCGGCCGTACAAGAAGTCGGCGACCGTGGTCGGCGACGTGCTCGGCAAGTACCACCCGCACGGCGACTCGTCGGTGTACGACGCGCTCGTGCGCATGGTGCAGGAGTTCTCGCTGCGCTACCCGCTCGTGGACGGCCAGGGGAACTTCGGGTCGATCGAGGGCGATCCGGCGGCCGCCTACCGCTACACCGAGGCGCGCCTGACGCCGATCGCGATGGAGATGCTCGCGGACATCGACAAGAACACCGTCGCGTTCGCGCCCAACTTCGACGACCGGCTCCAGGAGCCGCGCGTGCTTCCCGCGGGCATCCCGAACCTCGTCGTCAACGGGTCGTCGGGCATCGCCGTCGGCATGGCCACCAACATCCCGCCGCACAACCTGCGCGAGGTGGTCAACGCCATCGTCCACCTCGTCGACCACCCCGAGGCGACGATCGGCGAGCTCCGGAAGTACGTGAAGGGGCCCGACTTCCCGACCGGAGGCTTCATCTACGGACGGCAGGGGATCAAGGACTACCAGGAGAAGGGGCGCGGACGCATCGTCATGCGCGCGCGCGCGGTCATCGAGGAGAAGGAGTCGTCGAGCAAGTCGCAGATCGTGGTCACGGAGATCCCGTACCAGGTCAACAGCGCGAAGCTGATCGAGGACATCGCGGGCCTCGTGCGCGACAAGAAGCTCGAGGGCATCTCCGACCTGCGCAACGAGTCGGACCGCGACGGCCTGCGCATCGTGATCGAGCTGAAGCGCGACGCCATCCCGCGCGTGGTGCTCAACCAGCTGTACAAGCACACGCAGATGCAGTCGACGTTCGGCGTGATCATGCTCGCCCTGGTGCCGGATGCGGCGACCGGCCAGCTCGTGCCGAAGGTCATGCCGCTCAAGGAGGTGCTCGAGCACTACATCGCGCACCGCCACGACGTCATCGTCCGCCGCACGCAGTTCGACCTCGACAAGGCGCTCGAGCGCGAGCACATCCTCGAGGGCCTCAAGATCGCCGTCG
>CAMLIT010000173.1 GCA_946480295.1 uncultured Gemmatimonadota bacterium | reverse complement strand
GGGATCGGCGGCCCCCAGTAGCGCTGCCGCGAGATGCACCAGTCGTGCAGCCGGTAGTTCACCACGCCCTTCGCGTGGCCGTGCTCGGCCAGCCAGCTCACGATCGCGTGCTTGCCCTCGGCCACGGAGAGGCCGTTGAACTGCGCCGAGTTCACGAGCACGCACCCTTCCGTCTCCACGTACGCCTCGCCCATCGGCGGGTCGAGCACCCCCGGGTCCGGGGCGACGACGCGCACGATCGGCAGCGAGAACCTCAGCGCGAACTCGTGATCGCGCTCGTCGTGGCCGGGCACGGCCATGATCGCGCCGGTGCCGTATTCCATCAGCACGTAGTCGGCGATCCAGATCGGGATCGGCGCACCGGTGGCCGGGTTCACCGCGTACGACCCGGTGAACACACCCGTCTTCTCCTTGTTCACCTTGCGCGAGACGAGGTCCTGCCGCGCCGCCTGCGCCTGGTACGCCTCGATCTCCGCGCGCTGCTCGTCGGTCGTGAGCGCGGCGACGTACGGGTGCTCGGGAGCGAGCACGAGGTACGTCGCGCCGAAGATCGTGTCCGGGCGCGTCGTGAAGACGCGGATGTCGAGCGGCGTCGCCGTCATCTCCCCCGACGTCGTGCTCACCGTCGCGGTCCCCGCGAACTCCAGCACGTCCTGCACCCGGAAGGTGATCTCCGCGCCGTCCGATCGGCCGATCCAGTTCCGCTGCGCCGTCTTCGTCGTCTCCGACCAATCGAGCCAGTCGAGGTCCTCCAGCAGGCGGCCGGCGTAGTCGGTGATGCGGAAGAACCACTGCTCGAGGAAGCGCTGCTCGACCTTCGTGCCGCACCGCTCGCACTCGCCCGCGATCACCTGCTCGTTGGCGAGCACCGTCTTGCAGTTGGGGCACCAGTTCACCGCCGCGCGCTTCTTGTACGCCAGCCCGCGCTTGTAGAGCTGCAGGAAGATCCACTGCGTCCACTTGTAGTAGCGCGGATCGGTCGTCGACAGCTCGTGGCGCCAATCGACCATCAGGCCGGCGCGATGGAGCTGCCGGCGGAAGTTCTCGATGTTCCGCGGGATGAGCTCCGCCGGGTGGACGCCGACCTTCAGCGCGAAGTTCTCCGAGTGAATGCCGAACGCGTCGAAGCCGAGCGGCTCGAAGACGGTGTGCCCTTGGAGCCGCTGGAATCGTCCATGGATGTCGTTCCCCGTGAACGCGAAGAGGTTGCCGACGTGCAGCCCCTCCGCGGACGGATACGGGAACATCATCAACGCGTAGTACGGGCGCACACCGGCGGTGAGGTCGGTGTGGTTCGTCCCACGCTCCTCCCAGATGCGCTGCCACTTCCGCTCGACGACGGCGGGGTCGTAGGCGATCGGTTCCTCGGCAGCGATCGGATGATTCACTTCGGTCATGGTTCAGACTGGCTGGCGCGCTCGCGGGGCGCATGTGCGCGCTGCGGCGGGATGGGCCTGGAGCAGCGCCGATGAGTGCTAAGCGGTTTTCCCGGTGCAATTTAGTGGCGCGCGCAACGCCGCATCCAGTGCGAATCGGTCGATGACGTCAGCCACGACGGCCCCGACCCAGATCCGCTCCGCCGCGCGTGGGGCGACCCGCGCCGCCTCGCTCCGCCGCCGCTTCCTGCTCGGCATGGGCGGGCTCGCGGCCGTCGTCCTCCTCGCGGTGGCGCTCGGCGGGAACGCCCTGCTCTCGCGCACCCTCGTCGCGTCGGCCGATGCCCGCCTGGACGACGCCGCGCACCGTTCGGTCCTCGTCGTCGATCGCCTCCTCGCCGAACGCGAGCGCCAGGTCGCGCTGCTCGCGTCCATGCCCGCGGTGGTCGAGGCGGCGCGCGAGGGCGAGGAGCGGGCGCGCGCGCTCGGCCTCGCCTCGCGGGGCACCGCCGCCCTCGAGGAGCGGTTCCGCGCGACGCGTTCGCTCCAGGTCGACGACCGCACGCTCGCCTACCTGCGCGGCATCCTCCCGGAGCTCGGCATCGCCGAGGTCATGGTGACCGACCAGCACGGCTACAACGCGATCACGACGTCGCCCTCGACCGACTTCGTGCAGAGCGACGAGCCGTGGTGGCAGCGTGCCTGGGCGAACGGCGCCACACCCGCCGAGGCGAGCGCCGACCCGGCGACGCACCAGACGGTCGTCGAGCTCTCGCACGTCGTCACCGGTCGCGATGCGGCCGGCCGGAGCGCGCGCCTCGGCGTGATCAAGGTCAAGTTCGGGCTCGAGCTCGTCGACTCCGCCCTCATGTCGGCCGCGACCGACACCGCGCTCCGCGTGGCGGTGCTGGACAGCGCCGGACGCGTGATCGCGACGAGCGGCAGGCTGGCCCGCTGGAGCGTCTTCCCCGGCTTCGACTCCATCGCTCGCGCCCCCGAGGGCTCCACGATCGCCTGGCAGGTCGATGGCGCGGCGAACCGTGGGGCGGTGGTGGCGACGAACCGCGGCCAGTGGCGGCTCGTCGCCTACGAGAACGAGGAGGCGGCGCTCGGTGCCTATCACACGGCGCGCGGCGCGCTCTGGACCACGCTCCTCGTCCTCCTCGTCGGCGCGATCGCCGGCCTCCTCGCGATGAACAACTTCATCGCGAGGCGCATCACCGGGCCCGCCGCCGAGCTGGCGCGCGTGGCCGAGCACGTCGCCGCCGGCGACCTCACGCGCAGCGTCGAGGCGCTCGAAGCCGACGACGAGATCGGCCGGCTGTCGCGCGCCGTCGCCGCGATGATCGCCGAGCTGCGGCGGCTGAACGTGGCCCTCACGGAGGCGGCGAACGAGACCGCCGCGATGTCCTCGCAGATCACGGCGGGCGCCGAGGAGATGGCCGCCTCCGCCGGCCAGATCGCCGACACGGCCTCGGATCTCAGCCAGCAGTCCACGACCATGGCGCACACGATCCAGTCGCGCGCCGGCTCGGCGGACGAGCTGGTGCACCTCGCCGGCGAGATGGACGCCGGCGCGCACGACGGCGTGGCGCGCAACGGCCAGCTCCGCGCGCTCGCCCTCGAGAACCGGGCGCGCCTCGACGAGAGCTCGCACGCCCTCGAGCTGCTCACCACGGAAGTGCAGAGCGGCGCGGCGGCGATCGAGCAGCTCGCCGGCGCCTCGGTCGAGGTGCGCACCTTCGTCGCGCTCGTGCAGAAGCTGGCGCGCCAGTCCAAGCTGCTCGCGCTCAACGCGGCGATGGAGGCGGCGCGCGCCGGCGAGCACGGTGAGGGTTTCGCCGTGGTCGCCACCGAGGTCCGGCGCCTCGCCGCGATGTCGGCCGAAGCCGCCGAACGCACCGAGCGCGTCGTCGCCGACGTGCTCCGCGGGGTCGAGCAGTCGCGCGCGTCGAGCGAGCGGATGGTCGCCACCGTGCACGAGGTCCGCGCCACCACCGAGCACGGCTCCGAGTCGTTTGGCGAGATCGAGCGCGCCGTGTCGAGCGCCGAGCAGTGGACGGCGTCGATCGAGCGCGCCGCCGGCGTGGCCAACCGCCTCGTCGGCGAGCTGCGCACCCGCCTCGATGCTCTCTCCGCGGGCACGGAGGCGTTCGCCGCGGCGATGCAGGAGGTCGCCGCCTCGAGCGAGGAGCAGAGCGCGAGCACGGAGGAGATCGCCGCCGCCTCGGCGTCGCTCCACGCGAGCGCCGAACGACTGTCGCAGCTCGTCGCCAACCTCCGGCTGGAGGAGCACGAGCCCTCAGCGGGCGAGGAGGCCGCGGCCGAGCCGGAGGGCGCGCCCGCCGAGGCGCCGGCGGTCCCGGAGGCAGCCGAGGAGCCGGTGCGCGCCCCCGCGCCTCCCCTCGGCTACCAGCCGCCCCGCCCCGTTCGCGCCTGACCCGGCGTCACGGCTGGCGCAGCACCCCGCTCAGCGGCTTCCCCTTCGGCTGCTCGCTGCGCTTGTACAGGTACGCGCAGTCCTCGAGCCGCGGCCCCGTCGCGTCGCACACGGCGAACTGCGCCCCCTCGTACGCCGTCGCCGCCGCGTACTCGCCCTTCTTGTTGACCGCGTAGTACTGGAGCTGGAAGTACGGCCGGCCGTGCTCGTCGAGCAGCCGCGATTCGGTCATGGCGATCACGCGCTTCATCACCTGGAGGAGCGACTCCTCCGGCGACATCCCCTGGCGCATGAACTCCACGGCGAGGAACGCGCCGCAGACCTTGATGTTCGCCTCGCCGCGTCCCGTCGAGCCAGCGGCGCCCACCTCGTTGTCGCAGTACTGGCCGGCGCCGATGATCGGCGAGTCGCCGACGCGCCCCGGGATCTTCCACGACAACCCGCTCGTCGTCGTCACCGAGGCGATGTCGCCGGTCGCCGTGACCGCGTTCATGTTGATCGTGCCGTAGGTGTGCGGCACGCCGTTCCGGTCGTACCACACGTGCGGGCCGCCGTCGAGCGACGAGACCTTCGGGATGACGACGTCCCCGCTGTGATTCAGCCAGTTGTCGTCGGGATTGAGGTTCGCCTTCCAGCGCAGGTACGCCTGGCGCGAGGCGTCGGTGACGAGGTTCTGCGGCTTGAACCCCATCTCGATCGCGAAGCGGCGCGCCCCCTCGCCAACGAGGAAGATGTGGTCGGTGTAGTCCATCACGGCCTTCGCCACGAGCGACGGCGTCGCGATGTCCTGGATCGCGCCGACCGCCCCCGCGCGCTTGGTGGGTCCGTGCATGCACGACGCGTCGAGCTCGACGACGCCGTCCTCGTTCGGCAGCCCGCCCAGCCCGACCGACATGTCCGTCGGATCCAGCTCGACGACGTTGACGCCGGCGATCACCGCGTCCAGCGGATCGGCGCCGCGCGACACCATCTCGTAGGCGACCTCGATCCCGGTCTTGCCGTTCGCGTTCTTGCTGCGGAAGCCGTTGGCCGCGGAGATGATCACGGGCCGGCCGGCGAAGGGCGTCGGCGGCTGAGCGGCGCGGTCGAGGAGGGAGATCACGGGCTCGGCCGTGGCGGCACGCGGCAGTGCCAGTCCGGCAGCCGCGGCGGCGCCGGCGCCGAGGAAGTCACGACGGGAGATGGACACGGAGCCTCCTGAAGGGAAGTGCGTGGTGCGCCCATCATATCTACCTCCGATCGGTGAGGCCGGCCACTCGCGCGCCGCGGCGCCCGCACTCCCTTCTCATCACGGGCCCATGTAGCTTCCCGACACCTATGTCGCCCGCCCCGATCCGAGACCAGCTGCGCCAGGCACGCTTCCTCGAGGGCGTGACCGAGTCCGCGCTGCACCAGCTCTCGAAGCTCGTCGTCCCGACCACCTACGAACCCGATCAGGTCCTCTTCGACGAGGGGGCGCCGCGCGATTTCCTGGCGATCCTCACCTCCGGCGCGGTGGCGATCGAGAAGCACCTCAACGGCCGCCCGATCCGCCTCGTCACGCTCGGCCCGGGCGAGGCCGTCGGCGAGGGGCTCCTGCTCGACGACTCGCCTCACGGGACCGCCGCCCGCGCCGTGCAGCGGACGGAGGCCTACGTGCTCACCGCCGAGCAGGTGCGCGGGATGCTCAGGGAGTATCCGTCGCTCTACGCCGCGCTCGTGGCGCAGGCTGCGCGCGCGATCTCGCAGCGCCTCGCCGCGACCGACGCCACCCTGCTCGGCCACGGACGCATCCTCGGCTTCACCGGCGCGCAGACGCGCGCCGAGCACGACCTCCTCGGCGACCGCGAGGTGCCGCGCGATGCGCTCTACGGCATCCAGACGCTGCGCGCCCTGGAGAACTTCCCGATCACCGGCATCGCCATCCGCGAGTTCCCGGAGCTCGTCGAGGCGCTCGCGTCGGTGAAGGAGGCGGCGGCGCTCGCCAACGCCGAGCTCGGGCTCCTCCCGCGCGAGATCGCCGACGCGATCGTCAAGGCGGCGCAGGAGATCCGCGCGGGCAGGCACCACGAGCACTTCCTCGTCGACGTCATCCAGGGGGGCGCGGGCACCTCGACGAACATGAACGCCAACGAGGTGATCGCCAACCGGGCCCTCGAGCTGCTCGGCCACGAGCGCGGCGACTACGCCCGGGTGCACCCGAACAACCACGTGAACCTCAGCCAGTCGACGAACGACGTCTATCCCACGGCGGTGAAGCTCGCGCTGCACCACGGGATCGAGCAGCTCCGCGAGGCGATGCGCGACCTCGCCGAGGCGTTCCTCGCCAAGGGCGACGAGTTCACGAGCCTGGTGAAGATGGGTCGCACGCAGCTCCAGGACGCCGTGCCGATGACCCTCGGCCAGGAGTTCACCGCCTTCGGCCATACGATGCTCGAGGACGTCGAGCGGCTCGGCGAGGTGCAGGCGCTCATCCGCGAGATCAACATGGGCGCGACGGCGATCGGCACCGGGATCAACGCGCCCGCCGGCTACGCGGAGAAGGTGCGCGATCATCTATCCCGCATCACCGGTCTCGAGCTGATCACGGCGCCGGACCTCGTCGAGGCCACGGCCGACACCGGCGTGTTCGTCCAGCTCTCGGGGGTGCTGAAGCGCTGCGCGGTGAAGCTCTCCAAGATCTGCAACGACCTGCGGCTCCTCAGCT
>CAMLIT010000172.1 GCA_946480295.1 uncultured Gemmatimonadota bacterium | reverse complement strand
CGTCCTTGTCCTGCCACTGGCGGTACTCGATGCGCCCCTCGACGTAGATCTTGTCCCCCTTGTGCACGTACTTCTCCACGATGTCGGCCAGCTGCGACGACTTCGTGTTCCACACCACGCAGCGGTGCCACTCCGTCTTCTCCTGCTTCGACCCGCTCGCGTCGTTCCACGACCGGCTCGTCGCCAGCGAGAACGTCGCCACGCGGTTGCCGCCCGTCGTCGACCGGACCTCGGGATCGTTCCCCAGGTTCCCGATCAGCATCACCTTGTTCAAGCTCCGGCTCACGAATTCCTCCTGGCGAGAGACTCATCTCGCCGCACGATAGCGTCCAACACATCCGGTGATGCAAACGAACCAATGCACACCGACCACTTCGATTTCACGCACCGTCCCGCGTGCGTCGGCGCGACCTCACACCCCCGACCGCTCCCGCACCGCCGCGGGTTCGACCGTGTGCCGGAGGACGATCGCGTCCTCGATCGGCCGCCGGTAGTAGCCCTTGCGCCGCCCCACCTCGACGAAGTCGCGCGAGGCATAGAGCTGCCGCGCCGCGCGATTGGAGTCGCGCACCTCGAGGAAGATGGCGCCCGCGCCGCGCGCTCGCCCCTCGTCGAGCGCGCTGTCGAGCAGCCGCGCCCCGATGCCGCGCCCCCGCGCCTCGGGCGCGACGGCGAGGTTGGCGATCTCCCCCTCGTCGGCCACGAACCACGCGACAACATAACCCAGGAGCGGCCCCGACACACCCTGCCGCGCGCCGACGAAATAGGCGCGCCTGGTGTCGAGGACCTCGCGAAAGGCGTGGAGCGACCAGGGATCGCTGAACGACGCCCGCTCGATCTCCACGACCTGCGGCAGCAGGTCGCGGGTGATCGGCGCGACGACCACGTCGCCCGCCGTGCCGGCCGCGCCCGCGGCGGCGCTCATGCGAGCGGCAGCGGCCGACCGTGGGCCGCCTCCCACCGCACCTGCGCCTCCGCCTTGCGCCCGTAGTCCGGCTCCCAGCTCCCGAGGTCCACCGCGCCCGTCGCCGCGATCAGGTCGGCGAGCCGGGCGACGCCGCGGGCGTCGGGCGCGAGATCGAGCGGCTGGCCGGGCCCCGCGAGGCGCGCGTCGAGCGACCGCGCCACGGCCGCGACCTCCCCGTGCGGGACGAGGCGCAGCGGCATCACCTCGGCGACGCCGCCCTCCGCGTCGACGGCGTAGCCGGCGACGTACGACTCGCCACGCAGCGCGTCGAGCGCCGCGAGGTACCGTCCGGGCGCCGGCGCCGGCTCCGCGCCGACGACGATGAGCGCGAGCGACGGGACGGCGTACAGCGGGCACGCCCACGCCGTCGCCAGCCCCTTGGCGATGGATGCGGCGATGCGGAGGCTCGTGAAGCTCCCCGGGCCGCCGCCGCACACGATGCGCGCGACGCCGCCGCGCTCCACGCCGGCGCCCGCGAGCGCGTCCGCGACCGCGGGCATGAGGCGCTCCTCGTGCTCGCCGCGCATCGGCACGCGGCCGTGCGCGAGCAGGCGACCGTCGCGGTCGACGGCGACGGTCCCCGTGTAGGTGGACGCGTCCAGCGCGAGCGTGATCACGAGTGGTCCCCGAACTTCGTTTCGCCGACGTGCCCCCCGGCGTAGAGCAGCCGCCGCGCGGGATCGTCCGGCAGGTGCTCGAGCTCGATCGGCACGTGCGCCGTGGGAATCATCCCCGCCGCGCGGTCGGGCCACTCGACGAGCACCAGCGCATCGTCGGCGAGGATCTCGTCCCAGCCGATGTTCGCGAGCTCCTCGGGTCCGTCGAGGCGGTAGAGGTCGAGGTGGTAGACCTTCGAGCGCGTGCCGGCGTACTCGTGGACGAGGGCGAAGGTCGGGCTGGTGATGTCGTCGGCGACGCCGTAGCCACGGCAGATCGCGCGCACGAGGGTCGTCTTCCCGGTGCCGAGATCGCCGGTGAGCGTGACGAGGAGCGGCGGCCGCGCCGCGCGACCGAGCCGCTCGCCCCAGGCGATCAGCTCGTCCTCCGTGACGGCGAGGCGCCCCCGGGTGGCGAGCGGCGGGATCGGCGGCTCCGCCGCCATCAGCGTCCGCCTCCCCCCGCGCGCGCGGGCGCCGCATCGCGGCCGCCGCGCGCCGCGCCGCCCTTCCCCGCGCGCGCGCGCAGCTCGAACAGCTGGTCGCGGAGCTGCGCCGCGAGCTCGAAGTCCATGTTCGTCGCCGCCTCCTTCATCTGCGCCTCGAGCAGCTTCTCGAGCGCGCCGTCGTCCATCACCGCGTAGCCGCGCGCCGGCTCGGCGACCTTCTTCTCCTCGCGCTCCGTCCGCGCGTCGGCGACGCGCGTGATGAACTTCACCTGGTCCACGCTCTTCGCCACCGTGCGCGGCGTGATCCCGTGCTCCAGGTTGTGCGCCATCTGGATCTCGCGGCGGCGGTTCGTCTCCTCCAGGCAACGCTGCATCGACCCGGTGATCCGGTCGGCGTAGAAGATCGCCGTCCCGTGCGCGTTGCGCGCCGCGCGCCCGACGGTCTGGATGAGCGAGCGGTCGCTGCGCAGGAACCCCTCCTGGTCCGCGTCGAGGATCGCGACCAGCGACACCTCGGGGAGGTCGAGCCCCTCGCGCAGGAGGTTGATGCCGACGAGCACGTCGAACTCGCCGAGCCGCAGCCCGCGCACGATCTCCATCCGCTCGATCGCGTCGATGTCCGAGTGCATGTACCGCACGCGCACGCCGACCTGCTGGAGGTAGTCGGTGAGGTCCTCGGACATGCGCTTCGTGAGCGTCGTGACGAGCACGCGCTCGCCCTTGCGCTCGCGGATGCGGATCTCGTTCAGCAGGTCGTCCACCTGGCCGCGCACGGGGCGGATCTGGATCTCCGGGTCCACCAGCCCCGTCGGACGGATGATCTGCTCCACGACCACCCCTTCCGAGAGCTGGAGCTCGAGGTCGCCCGGCGTCGCCGACACGAACACCGCCTGCGGCGTGAGCGCGAGGAACTCGTCGAACATCAGCGGCCGGTTGTCGAGCGCGCTCGGGAGACGGAAGCCGTAGTCCACGAGCGTGAGCTTGCGGGCGCGGTCGCCGTTGAACATCCCGCCGATCTGCGGGAGGCTGACGTGCGACTCGTCGACCACGACGAGGAAGTCCTCGGGGAAGTAGTCGAAGAGGCACGCCGGCCGCTCCCCCTCCTGCCGGCCGGCGAGGTGCCGCGAGTAGTTCTCGATCCCCGCGCACGTCCCGATCTCGAGCATCATCTCGATGTCGAAGTTCGTGCGCGACTCGAGCCGCTGCGCCTCGAGGAGCTTGTTCGCCGCCTTCAGCTCGGCGAGCCGCCCGTCGAGCTCCGCGCGGATCAGCTTCACCGCGCGCTCGAGGGTCGGGCGGTTGGTGACGAAGTGCTTCGCCGGGTAGATCGCCGCGCGCTCGAGGACGGCGATCGTCTCGCCGGTGAGGGCGTTGATCTTGGAGATGCGCTCGATCTCGTCCCCCCACATCTCCACGCGCACCCCCTGCTCCTCGTAGGCGGGGAGGATCTCGACCGTATCGCCGCGCACGCGGAAGGTGCCGCGCTCGAAGGCGACGTCGTTCCGGCTGTACTGGATCTTCACCAGGCTGCGCAGGATGTCGTCGCGGCCGATGCGCTGCCCCGTCGTGAGCGTGACCATCTGCTCGCGGTACTGCACCGGATCGCCGAGGCCGTAGATCGCCGAGACGGTGGCGACGATGACGACGTCCTCCCGCTCCATGAGGCTGGAGGTCGCGCGCAGCCGCAGCCGGTCGATGTCCTCGTTGATCGACGCGTCCTTCTCGATGTACGTGTCGGTCGTCGGGACGTAGGCTTCCGGCTGGTAGTAGTCGTAGTACGAGATGAAGTACTCGACGGCGTTGTGCGGGAAGAAGCTCTTGAGCTCCCCGTAGAGCTGCGCGGCGAGGGTCTTGTTGTGCGAGAGGACGAGGGTCGGCTTGCCGATGTTCCGGATGACGTTGGCCATGGTCATCGTCTTCCCGGAGCCGGTGACGCCGAGGAGGGTCTGGAACCGGTCGCCGCGCTTCAGCCCCGCCGTGAGCTCGGCGATCGCCTTGGGCTGGTCGCCGGCGGGCTGGAAGGGGGCCTGGAGGTCGAAGGTCGCGGGCATCGTGGTAATATAGCCGGATTGGTCGGCGTTTGTTCGGGGCGCCAGGACGCCCTCCGCTTACCGCCTGCCGCTGGCTTCTGGTCCTATCTCGCGGGTATTTGGATGGGGGACGGAGGATGGCGGAGTGCGGACAGCGGACAGCGGACAGCGGAGAGCGGAGCGCGACGTCTCGACCCTCGACCCTCGCTACTCGGTCGCTATCCGCTCCCGCCGCGCCACGTCGGTGATCCCCTTCACCCGCCGCGTCGCCTTCACCACCTTCTCGAGGTGCGCGAGGTTCTCCACCTCGACGAGGATGGAGCCGATCGCCTTCCCGTCGGTGCTGCGCAGCTCCATGCTCCGGATGTCCGTCCCCGTCGAGCTCACCGCGGTCGCCACGTCGGCGTAGAGCCCGCGCCGGTCGTTCCCCTCCAGGGCGAGGCGCACGACGAACCGCTCCCCCTGCGCCTCCTGCCAGTCGATCTCCAGCCGCCGCTCCGGCTCGTGGACGAGGAGGAGCAGGTTGGGGCAGTCGGCGCGGTGGATGCTCACCCCGCGGCCGCGGGTGACGTAGCCGACGACGGGATCCCCCGGCACCGGCTGGCAGCACTGGGCGTAGCGCACCATGAGCCCGTCCACCCCCTGGATCCGCACCCCCTTCGTGCCGCGGACCTTGTCCACGAAGCGCTCGAAGGCGGTCGGCTTCGCCGGCTCGTCGGTGTCGAGCTCGGGGTGGATCTGCTTCAGCGCCTGGACGACGGCGATGTCGCCCTGGCCGAGCGACGCGAGCAGGTGCGTGGCGTCGTTGAGCCCCAGCGCCTTCGCCGCCTTGTTGAGCTGCTCGTCGTGCGGCTTGGCGAGCCGCCGCCGGCGCACCTCGCGGTCGAGGATCTCCTGGCCGAGCTTCTCCGCCGAGTCCTGCGCCTCGCGCTTGAGCACCTGGCGGATCTTGTGGCGCGCGCGCCCGGTGCGGACGTGGGCGAGCCAGTCGCGCGACGGCTTGGCCGTCGGCGACGTGATGATCTCGACCGTCTCCGAGTTGCGCAGCGGCCGCGAGAGCGGGGCGATGCGTCCATTCACGCGCGAGCCGGCGCAGTGCAGCCCGACCTCGGTGTGGACGGCGAAGGCGAAGTCGATCGGCGTCGCCCCCTTCGGGAGCTGGATGACATCGCCCGTGGGGGTGAAGACGAAGATCTCGTCCTGGTACAGGTCGAGCTTGAGGAACTCCAGGAACTCGTCAGGCGTCTTCGCGTCCATCTGCAGCTCGAGCACCTGCCGGAACCAGGTCAGGTGCCGATCCAGCTCGTCCGAGCTCTTCGCGTCCTCCTTGTAGCGCCAGTGCGCGGCGATGCCGAAGTCCGCCGTGCGGTGCATCTCGCGCGTGCGGATCTGGATCTCGTAGAGCTGCCGCCCGGGGCCGAACACCGTCGTGTGCAGCGACTGGTAGCCGTTCGACTTCGGCTGGGCGATGTAGTCCTTGATCCGCTCCTGCACCGGCGTCCAGCCGTCGTGGATGACGCCCAGCGCGTGGTAGCAGTCGGGCACCGTGTTGACGAGCACGCGGATCGCGAGAAGGTCGTAGATCTCCTCGTACGGCTTCTCGCGCTGCTTCATCTTCTTGTAGATCGACCACAGGTGCTTCGGCCGCCCGGTGACGTCGACCCCCTTGATGCCCGCGCGGGCGAGGGCGGTCTCCAGCGGCTCCTTCATCTGCCGGATCAGCTCCTCGCGCTCGCCACGCTTCTGCGCGACCTTCTTCGCCAGCGCCTTGTACTCGTCGGGCTCCAGGTACTTGAAGGCGAGGTCCTCGAGCTCCCAGCGCAGCCGCGCCATGCCGAAGCGGTGGGCGAGCGGCGCATAGAGGTCGCGCGTCTCCTGGGCGATGCGCCTGCGCTTCTCCGGCGGCAGCCAGTCGAGCGTCCGCATGTTGTGCAGGCGGTCGGCGAGCTTGACGATGATGACGCGGGCGTCCTTGGCGATCGAGAGGAGCAGCTTGCGGTAGCTCTCGACCTGCCGCTCCTGCGACGAGCCGCCCGTGGGCAGCTTGGCGATCTTGGTGAGGCCGTCGACGATGGCGGCGATCTCGCGCCCGAACTCGCGCTCGACGTCGGCGACGGTGATGCTCGTGTCCTCGACGACGTCGTGGAGCAGGCCGCTGGCGACGGTGACGGAGTCGAGCTGGAGGTCGGAGAGGACCTTGGCCACCTCGACGGAGTGGGTGATGTACGGCTCCCCCGAGTTGCGGACCTGCCCGCGGTGGGCCTCCTCGCTGAAGCGATAGGCGCGCACGAGCAGCTCGCGGTCGAGCTTCTCGTGCAACGGATGCTCGTCCTCGCGCCACCCTGGAATGAATTCCTGAACCGTCGCCGTCGCTGTCAAGATGCTGATTCCTCTCTGAGGCGCTCCCCCCACTGATACTTCCTCACTTCGGCGCGTTGCGCCTCCGCTCGGAATTCCGCCGGCCCC
>CAMLIT010000171.1 GCA_946480295.1 uncultured Gemmatimonadota bacterium | reverse complement strand
GCTGTCGCGGTCGCGGGCGCGGACGCTGCGGCGGGCGCCGCAGCCGGAGCCGCCGTCCCGCCCCCCGCCTCCCGCCTCCCGCCTACCGCCGTCTCGTCCACCTGCGCGAGCACGTCGCCGACCTTCACCACGTCCCCCTCGCCGTGCAGCCGCTTCGTCAGCACCCCGGCCGAAATCGCCGGGACCTCGACGGTGATCTTGTCCGTCTCGAGCTCGACGAGCGTGTCGCCTGGCGCGATCGCGTCGCCCTCGTTCTTCAGCCACCGCGATACCGTGGCTTCGACAATCGACTCCCCGAGCGGGGGGACTTTGATTTCGGTCATGAGCAGGCTTTCCGCTTGCGGCTACACATTGCGGCTACACTGGACACCGGCGCGCGGCGTTAGCTTGGAAGGGGCCGCCGCGTGCGGCGCTGAGGGCTGTCGCACCGCGGCGTCCGCATCTCTCGTGCGCGGCCGCCGGACGCGACTGGTGAATATAACCCACTCCTTCTCGTGCGAGCACTGACGATCGACGCTCACGGCGGCCTGGAGCAGCTTCGCGTCCGCGACGACCTGCCGATCCCCGACCTGCGCTCCCCGACGGACGTGCGCCTGCGCGTCACCGCGGCGGCGCTCAATCACCTCGACCTCTTCGTGCTCGCCGGGCTCCCGGGCGTCACGATTCGCGCGCCGTGGGTCGTCGGCGCCGACGCCACCGGCATCGTCGACGCAGTCGGTCCCGACGTGGTGCACGTCCGGCCCGGCGACTGCGTCGTCGTCAATCCCGGCATCAGCGACCGCACCTGCGAGTTCTGCCGCGCCGGCGAGCAGTCGGAGTGCGTGCGCTTCGCCCTCCTCGGCGAGCACCTCCCCGGGACCTTGGCGGAGTACGTCGTCGTCCCGGGTTCCAACGTGCGCGCGATCCCGCCGGAGATTTCCGTCGAGCGCGCCGCGGCGTTCACCCTCGTCACGCTCACCGCGTGGCGCATGGTGGTGACGCGCGCGAAGGTGCAGCCCGGCGAGGACGTGCTGATCTGGGGAATCGGCGGCGGGGTCGCGCTCGCCGCGCTGCAGATCTGCAAGCTGCTCGGCGCGCGCACCTGGGTGACGTCGAGCAGCGACGAGAAGCTGCGTCGCGCCCGCGAGCTCGGCGCCGACGAGACCCTCAACCATCGCGAGCTCGACATCGGTCGCACGATCCGCGACCGGACGGGGAAGCGCGGCGTGCACGTCGTCGTGGACGACGTGGGGGCCGCGACCTGGGCGCGCTCGCTGCAGGCCCTTGGCAAGGGCGGGCGGCTGGTGACCTGCGGCGCCACGACGGGACCACTGGTCGAGACCGACGTGCGCCGGCTGTTCTGGAGCCAGTGGACGATCCTCGGGTCGACGATGGGAAACGACGCCGAGTTCGACGCGGTCGTCGGCGAGCTCCGGCGCGGCCGGCTGCTGCCGCCAATAGATTCGGTGCATCCATTGGCTGACGGCCGGCAGGCAGTCGAGCGCCTCGCGTCCGGCGAACATTTCGGGAAGGTCGTGGTGCGTATCGCATGACGGAGAGCGCGCAGTACACCGCCGACGAGCAGAAGGCGGTGCGGGAGGCATACGCGGCCGGACGGCCGCCGGTCTGCCCGCGCGACGGCGCGGCCATGACGATCCGCTCGATCGGCGGCGGGTCGTTCGGGCTCGGCTATGCGCGCCGCCGCGAGTGGCTCATCTGCCCGGAGTGCCGCCGGAGCGTGATCTTCGACCTGCGCCGCGGCACGCGGACCTGAGCGCCGCCCGCTGTCGCGACGGTGCTCGCCTCCCGCCGCGGACGTGCTAGCTTACAGTCGCGCACGACCATCACCGAACGCGACCCGTGGACACGACAACCGCCCTGAACTTCTCCGACCGGCTCCAGGCGAGCTTCTCGCAGGTCTTCGGCGATCTCGTCCCGGCGCTGCTCGGCGCGCTGATCATCGTCTTCGCCGGCTACCTCCTGGCGAAGGTGCTCGAGAAGCTGACGGAGCGCTTCCTCCGCCGCATCCGCCTCAACCGCATGATGGAGCGCGGCGGCGTCATGCAGGCCGTCGAGCGCTCGGGTACGCGCGTCAACCCGACGCGCGTCCTCTCGAACCTCGTCTTCTGGCTCGTGATGTTCGCCGTCATCCTCATCGCGGCGAACGCGCTGGGGCTCGAGTCGCTGGCGAACGTGTTCGGCGAGCTGGTGAGCTACATCCCGAGCGTCATCGCGGCGATCGTGATCATCCTCGTCGGCATCGTGCTCGGCGGGTTCGTCGGCGGCCTGATCGCGGCATCGGTGGGGGCGCTGCACGGTGGACGTGCCCTCTCGCGAACCGCCCGCGGCGGCGTGATCCTCCTCGCCATCTTCATGGCCCTGCAGGAGCTGGGGATCGCGACGGACATCGTGACGACGGCGTTCGCGATCCTCTTCGGCGCGATCGCGCTGGCGCTCGCGCTCTCGTTCGGGCTCGGCAACCGCGAGCTGGCCGGCGAGATCACGCGCGAGTGGTACGAGCGCTACCGGCGCGAGCGGGAGGAGGCCGCGGAGCGCGAGCGGCGCGCCGCCGCCGAGGAGGAGGCGGAGTTCGAGGCCGAGGAGCGGGCCGGCATGCGGTCGCGATTCGGCGAGCGCGTCGACGAGGAGCCGCCCGAGCCCGACCGGTAGAAGCCGCCGCCGCGCGCGCCTGACCGTGCGCGCGCGGCGGCGGGCCGTACTCTCCTATGGCTTCGCCGCGATCCGATCGCCCGGCGTGCGGCGCACGACGCGGATCTCGTACGTGTCGAGGTAGCGCTGGTGCGCCGCGTCCGTCGGGTAGTGCTCGTCGGGGCCGTACGGATACTCGCGCATGGCGTGGAAGGGGAGCGGCTCGACGGTCGTCCCGTGCGCGGTGTTCAGGTCGGAGTCCTTGATCCAGCCGTCGCTGTAGATGAGGAAGTCGCGCCGCCACCCGGCGGGGAGCGCCGGAGCGTGCCGCGCGTCGAACTCGAGCGCGGTCGCGTCGCCCGGGCCCATCACGACGTACATGTCGTCGGAGCCGCCGAGCAGCGGCAGCACGTCGCCGAAGCGCGTGCGCGGACCGGCGATCGTCATCCACGGATCCTCGCGACGGACGTCGTCGTAGTCGAACCACTGCGGGCCGTAACGGCCGCCCTTCCGGTACGTCCGCGAGAAGCCGCGGAAGCGCAGGTCGGCCGAGAGCGGCGCGATCGTCGTCATGCGCAGGGGCGCGTCGGGCACCGCGCTCCCCACGAGCACCTGGTCCCAGTAGATCTGCATGTTCGTGCGGATGCGCACGTGCCGGTCGGCGGTCGGGAACTTCCCCGTCAGGTCCGCGATCACGACCTTCCGCTTGCCGGCCGGGAAGCCGAGGTCCGCGATCGCCGTGCGCCACCGGCCGCTCGCGTCCTTCACCTCGAGCGTGGGCGCGACGACCTTCAGCGCCGTCGACTGCGCGAGGTCCACGTTGATGCTCGCGTCGCTCGGGAAGATCCAGCCGTCGAGCACGAGCACGGTCGATGCGTCGCGCGGCGCGTTGGAGAGGTCGAGCACGAGGTCGTGCATCTTCGTGACCCCTTGCACGCGGTCCGGCTCGAAGGTCGCGACGTAGCGGTCGTCGCGTTCGCGCAGGAGCGGGAGGACGTCGGTCCCGTGATCGTCGTGCGCCGCCGCGGGGGGGCGCAGGTCGTGCAAGCGGTACAGGTGCAGCGGCTCGGTATCCGTCGGCGGCACGAAGCGCTCGTTCACCAGGACGCGCACGGAATCGGGGTGGTCCACGGCGATCAGCTGCAGCTGGTCGACGTACGCCATCTCCCACAGCTCCTCGGTGAGCTGCATCCGGTAGCGGCCGTCCACGGGCTGGAGCATCTCGCCGGGGATGGTCACGTACTCCCGCGAGGCCGCGGCCGGCGCCCAGGCCGTGCGGTCGCGCCCCATGATGCCTAACGGCATGCCGAGCGCGCTCCGCCACATGAGGTCCCCGAGGAACTCGTAGTGGCGGCCGTTCCAGGTGTAGAGGAAGGCGCACGAGCCCTTCAGCACCTCCTGCTCCAGGGCGTCGCGGTCGCTCCCCGGGATGTACGTCGCCTGCCGCACCCCGTTCGGCCACTGGATGCGGATCACGTCGGCCTTGAGGTGCGGGCCGAGGCCGAAGAGCGTCGCGCGGCTCGTCGCCACGCGCACCTGGTAGAGAGCTCCCGCGCGCACGTCGATCCGCGAGCCGATGCCGAAATCGTTGTTCTTGCCGCTTCCGGTGCGCAGGCCGGTGAGCTGCACGCGCACGTACGAGTTCGCGTTCCCGCCGTCGTTGCGCAGCAGCCGCACGCCCGCGCTGTCGGTGGGCGCGACGAGGAGGTCCATGTCGCCGTCCGCCGCGTAGTCGATCGGCAGCTCCGCCGCGATGCTGCCGATACGGGCCGGCAGCATCGCCGAGCGATCGGTGAAGCGTCCGTCGCCGTCGTTGCCGAGGAGCGCCACCCCGCGCCTGCCGCCGCTCGCCGTGCCGGCCACGACGAGGTCCACGTGTCCGTCGTTGTCCACGTCGACGAAGTCGACCGCCCGCGCGGGCCGGAAGCGCGCGCCGGACAGCGTCCCCGCGTCGCGCGTGTCGCGCGCGAAGGTGCCGTCGCCGCGCCCGCGGTAGAGTCGCGCTCCCTCCGCGCCGGCGAGCGCGAGATCGAGGATGCCGTCGTTGTCGTAGTCGCCGACGGCGACGGCCGCCGCGCCGGGCGTGGCCTCGACGCCGCCGTTCGCGGGCATCGGCTCGAAGTGGCGCACGCTCGTGTTGTGATAGAGCGACACGCCGCTGTCGCCGACGATGACGAGATCCACCCGCCCGTCGCCGTCGAGATCACCGAAGGCGGCGTCGCGCCCACCGCGGCCGCCCGCCAGCCCGAACTCCGCCGTCGCGTCGGTGAAGGTGCCGTCGCCGTCGTTGCGCTCGACGCGGGTGCCGCCGTCGCCGACGAGCAGGAGGTCGAGATCGCCGTCGTGATCCAGGTCCACGAACAGCGCGCGCCGCACGCCGGGGACCGCGCCGAGGTGCGCGGATGCGGTGGCGTCGCGGAAGCTCCGGCCGTCGGTGTCGTGGAAGAGGTGCGGCGTGCCGTTCGACTCGATCACCAGCAGGTCGAGGCGCCCGTCGTTGTCGTAGTCGGCGAAGGCGGCCGCGGCGACGCCGGCAGCCGAGGGCAGGGCGATCCCCACGCGCTGGGTGACGTCGGCGTACAGCGCGCCCTCGTTGCGCAACAGGCAGCTGCCCTCCCCCGGGCCGCCGCCGATGAAGACGTCGTCGCCCCCCTCGCCGTCGTAGTCCCCGGCGGCGACGACCGTCGGGGCGGCGCCCGGCGCGCCCGCGGCGCGCGATGGCGCCTGACGAGTGGCGCAGTGCAGCCCGGCGTCCTCGGTCGCGTCCACGAAACGCAGCGCGGCGCGGATGGACTTCTGCGAGCGGCTCTCCGCGCTCGCGAGCATGAAGGTCGGGTTGAACGTGAGCACGGGAAAGCCGGCGGCCGGCCCAGGAGGACCCTTCACCTGCGCCAGCCCCGCCTGATAGGCCTGCGTCGTCTCGGCGCGCTCCTCGAAGCGGGCGAGGAGGGCGAGCGCGTCGGGGAGCCGCCCCGCGCGCAGCGCGCCGATGATCGGCTCGTACATCGCCCGCAGCTCGGGCGGCGCCTCGGGCGGTATGCGGCGCAGCTCCTCGAGCTGGGCCAGCGCGCTGTCCGCCTCGGCGGCGCCGGCGAGCGCGCGCACGTACGCGAGCCGCACCGCCACGTTGCTCGGCCGCACCGCGACGAGCCGTCGTAGCGCGTCGAGCCGCCGCGCGCGCGAGGCGGCGTCCGTCGCCGTGGTGTCGACGTTGGCGAGGGCCCAGAGGATCCGCGCGTCGGTGCTGTCGTGGGCGTCGAGCAGCGTCTGGCGCGCCTTGTCGGGATGCCCGGTCAGCTCGTAGACCTTCACGAGCGTGAGCCGCGCGTCGACCGAGGTCGAGTCGAGCGCCAGCGCCTTCTCCAGCTCGCGCCGCGCGTCGTCGAAGTGCTCGAGCCGCAGGTGCACCAGCCCGAGATCCGCCCAGCCGAGGGGCTGGTCGGGGGAGAGCCGCGCGACGGTCTCGAACTGCTGCTCGGCTTCAGGGAGCCGGTTCTGCTGCAGATACACGAGACCGAGGGTGCGAGCGGTGATCGCCGCGCCCGAGGTGTCTCCATGCTCCCGCCGGCAGCCCATGAGCCACGCGGCGCAGCCCGCCAGTACCGCCAGTGTCCCGACACGGAGGTCGAATCGCATCGTCATCCTCGTTCTGGCGGGGAACCTAGCCCGGTCGGCGACACGGGCGCCAGCGCTCCCTTGCGACCCTCCGGTCCGCGAACGATACTGGCCCGGTCGCACCCTTCCTCTACTCTTGCGCTCTCCCTCCATGGCCCCCCGGCGCAGTACGGTGGGCCGGATCCTCGCCGCGGCGCTCTTCTTCGGCGCCCTCGTCGCCGCCGTCCAGCTGAACGGCGCCGACACGCGCGCGGCCGACGCCTCGGTCCATCCCGATTTCACCCTGCGGGAGATCGCCGGCGCGCTCGGCATCCGGTTCATCCATCATCGGCCGACGCTCGACCCGAAGCTCGCCA
>CAMLIT010000170.1 GCA_946480295.1 uncultured Gemmatimonadota bacterium | reverse complement strand
GCGAACTGCGTACTGCGAACGGCACTGCGAACTGCGTACTGCGAACGGCACTGCGGACTGGGACTCGGATTCACTGCGGACTGCGGATGTTCTGCGGGCTCGGACCCGGATTCACTGCGGACCCGGATTCACTGCGGACCCGGATTCACTGCGGACGCGGACTCACTGCGGAGTTCGGACTGACTGCGAAGTTCGGACGCGGATTCGCTGCGCACTGCGGACTGCGGGCGTACTGCGGACCCGGATGGCGGACGCTTGCAGTCGGGGACAGGGAGCGGCGCGCCGCGCGTCCCGCGTCCCGCGTCCCGCCTCCCGCCTCCCGCCTCCCGCCTCCCGCCTCCCGCCTCCCGCGCTCACACCTCCTGTCCCAACGGCGAGGCGTCGAGCTTCCTGGCGCCGAGCTTCTGCATCAGGCCGTAGAGCATCCGGCCGACGTCGTCGGCGATGACGGCGACTTCCTGGGCGGAGTCGTCGGACGTGAACTTGAGGTCGTGGGCGATGAGGAAGAGGGTCTCGAGACGGGCGAGGGAGCCCTTGGCGATGGTCAGGTGGTGCAGGTATTCGCCCTTGCCGCGCAGGCCGTGGCCCGCGGCGATGTTCGCGGGGATGGCGATGGCCGCCTGCTGGATCTCCTGCGTGAGCCCCAATCGCTCCGAGGCGGGGAAGCGCTTGGTGGCGCTGTGGCAGGCGACGACGAGCTCCATCGCCTTCTGCCAGACGTGCAGGTCGCGGTAGGTCTGAAGGGGCACGGCAAGCTCCGGTGAGGTTGCCGAAAGCTGATCCCCCGAGTCCCATCGAGCGGCATCGATCGGACGCGGGGGACAGCGATGCGTTGCGAACCCGCGCGAGGCGTCAGGCCCTCTCTCCCATCATCCGCCGGATCGGGATCACGAGCGCGCCGGCGACGGCGGCGGCGACGAAGAGCGCGAGCGCCGTGCGGCCGAAGAGGATGGGCATCTCGGCCAGCTTCTCGGGGTTCACGTGGCCGCCCACCAGGCCGGCGATGAGATTGCCCAGCGCGTCGGCCATGAACCAGATGCCCATCATCTGCCCGACGAACTTGCGCGGCGCGAGCTTCGTCATCGAGCTGAGGCCGACGGGGCTCAGCGAGAGCTCGCCGAACGCCTGGAGCATGTAGCAGCCCACCAGCCAGAACATCGAGACGCGCACGGTGGCGCCGCCGGCGATCACGACGTGCGAGGCGGCGAGCATGACGAGGAAGGCGACGCCGTTGAAGGCGAGGCCGATGGCGAACTTGGTGGGGCTGGAGAAATCGAGGCCGGCCTTCGCGAGGCGGACCCACAGCCAGGCGAAGACGGGCGCGAAGATGATGACGAACGCCGATTCCGCGGACTGGAGCCACGACGCCGGCGCCACCCAGCCGAAGATGTTCCGGTCGGTGAAGTCGCGCGCGAACAGGTTGAGCGACGTCGGCGCCTGCTCGAACGCCGACCAGAACACCGTCGCGAAGACGAAGAGCGCGAGGATCACCGCGACGCGCCGCTTCTCCGCTCCGGTGAGGCCGGCGAGGAAGAACAGGTACGCGAAGTAGAGCAGCGCCATCGCCAGGATGACGACGGTCATGTTCCGCGCGACGGCGACGGGGTGGATGGGGAGCACACCGGTCATCGCCAGCACGATGACGAGCGCGATGACGACGACGGCGCCGACGACGATGTTGCGCACGCGGCGCTGCTCCGCCTCGTCGCCGGTGGGCCGGAGCCCGAGTGGCCCGAGGGTGCCGGGGGCGCGCAGGCGATAGGTCACGAGGCCGATGAGCATCCCGACGCCCGCGGCCCCGAAGCCGAGGTGCCAGCCCACGCGCTCGCCGAGGAATCCGGTGACGAGGGGCGCGATGAGCGCGCCGGCGTTGATCCCCATGTAGAAGATCGAGAAGCCGGCGTCACGGGCGGAGCCGCCCTGCGGATAGAGGTCGCCGACGATCGCGGACACGTTCGGCTTCAGCAGCCCGGTGCCGAGGACGATGAGCACGAGGCCGAGGAAGAACGCGTGCTGGGCGAAGACGAGCGAGAACGCGATCGACAGGTGTCCCAGCGCGATGAGGATGCCGCCGTACCAGATCGCGCGCTGGAGGCCGAGCAGGCGGTCGGCGATCCAGCCGCCGGGGAGCGCGCCGAGGTAGACGCAGGCGGCGTAGATGCCGACGATGGACGTCGCCGTCTCGCGCGGGAAGCCGAAGCCGCCCGCGGCGAAGGACGCGGTCATGAACAGGACGAGCAGCGGGCGGATGCCGTAGTAGGAGAAGCGCTCCCACAGCTCGGTGAAGAAGAGCGTCGCCAGGCCGCGCGGGTGGCCGAAGAAGCCGCGGTCCTCCTGGTAGCGACGGAAGTCGGGCGGCGGCTCGTCGTGCGTCAGGGTGGCGGCCGCCGGCTCGTCGAAGACGTCCTTGGGGGGTCGGGCCATGGCGATGTCAGACGGAGAGGGTGGGCGGCGCGCTCAGTGTGTCGCGAGCACGGGCAGGACGCGCTCAGGGGGCCTCGTGCCGCCGGCGGCCTGCTGCGCCTCCCAGGCCACGGTCGTGGGCGGTTGCTTGATGCATGCCACCCAGTGGCCGGGGGCCTTCTCCTCGAGCGGCGGCACGATGGCGGCGCACGCGGCGTCCTTCGCCGGGTGCTGGCAGCGCGGGTGGAAGACGCAGCCGGAAGGGGGCGCGGCGGGGGATGGGACGTCGCCGCCGAGGACGATGCGCGACTTCTTCACCGCCGGGTCGGGGACGGGGACGGCGGAGAGCAGCGCCTGGGTATACGGCATGAGCGGCTCGCGGTACAGCGCCTCGGCGTCCGCGAGCTCGACGATGCGCCCGAGGTACATCACGGCGACGCGGTCGGCGATGTGCTGCACCACCGAGAGGTCGTGGGCGATGAAGAGGTAGGCGAG
Organism: uncultured Gemmatimonadota bacterium; assembly: GCA_946480295.1. Next base: position 3,715 of record CAMLIT010000170.1, on the reverse strand, counting down.
GCCGCGGTCGCGCTGGAGGTCCTGGAGGAGGTTGACGACCTGCGCCTGGACGGAGACGTCGAGGGCGGAGACGGGTTCGTCGCAGACGATGAAGCTCGGCTCGACGGCGAGGGCGCGGGCGATGCCGATGCGCTGGCGCTGGCCGCCGGAGAACTCGTGCGGGTAGCGGGTGGCGTACTCGGAGCGGAGGCCGACCTCGTCGAGGAGCTGGCGGACGCGCGCGTCGGCGGCGGCGCCCTCGGCGAGGTGGTGGATGGTGAGCCCCTCGCGCACGATGGCGCCGACGGTCATGCGCGGGTTGAGGGAGGAGAAGGGGTCCTGGAAGATGATCTGCATGTTCCGGCGGAGGCGGCGCAGGTCGGCGCCGCCTAACGAGAAGACGTCCTGTCCCTCGAACCGGACCTCGCCCGCGGTGGGCTCGATGAGCCGCAGGATGAGCCGCCCCGTCGTCGACTTGCCGCATCCTGATTCGCCGACGAGGCCGAGCGTCTCGCCGGGCCGGATGTCGAAGGAGACGCCATCCACCGCCCGTACCGCGCCGCGCTCGCGGCCGAAGAGGCCGGACTTGATGGGGAAGTATTTCTTCAGGCCGCGGACCTCGAGGAGGGGCGAGGGTCGATGGTCGAGGGTCGAGGTGGGGTTCGTCATCGCGCACCTCCGCCCTGCTGGCGCTCTCGACGCTCGCCCGTCGACCCTCGACCCTCGAGCACGAGCGGCTCGTGCTTCTCCGCTCGCCGCTGCGGCTCCTCGGCCAGGTGGCACCGCGAGACGTGGCGCTCGTCGATCGCGTAGAGCGGCGGGTGCTCGGCGGCGCAGCGCTCCCACGCGTACGGACAGCGGTCGTGGAAGCGGCAGCCGCTCGGCCAGGCGGTCGGCGGGGGCACGGAGCCGGGGATCGTCACCAGCCGATCGCGCGCCTCGCCGAGCCGCGGCATCGCGCCCATGAGCCCCTCCGTGTACGGATGGTGCGGCTCGGCGAAGAGGCGCGAGACGGGCGCCTCCTCGACGACCTCGCCGCCGTACATCACCACCACGCGCGACGCCGTCTCCGCCACCACGCCGAGGTCGTGGGTGATGAGGAGGATCGAGGTGCCGAAGCGCTGCTGGAGGTCCTGGAGGAGCTCGAGGATCTGCGCCTGGATCGTCACGTCGAGCGCCGTCGTCGGCTCGTCGGCGATGACGAGCGCGGGATTCATGACGAGGGCCATCGCGATGACGACGCGCTGCCGCATCCCGCCGGAGAGCTGGTGCGGATACTCCTTCGCGCGCTGCGCCGGCGAGGGGATGCCGACGGTCTCCAACATCTCCACGGCGCGCGACCAGGCGTCCTTCTTCGACGCGCCCCCGTGCACGCGCACCACCTCGGCGATCTGATCGCCGATGGTGAACACGGGGTTGAGCGCCGTCATCGGCTCCTGGAACACCATCGCGATGCGCGCGCCGCGCACGCGACGCATCTCCGGCTCGCTCAGCGCGAGCAGGTCGCGGTCCTCGAACAGGATCCTGCTCCCCGGCTCGATGCGACCCGGCGGCCGCACGAGGCGGAGGATCGAGAGCGCCGTGACCGACTTGCCGCACCCCGACTCGCCGACGAGGCCGACGGTCTCGCCGGCCGCGATGTCGAAGCTCACGCCGTCGACCGCGCGTGCGACGCCGGCGCCGGTGTAGAAGTAGGTCCTGAGATTCTCGATCCGGAGGAGCAAGACGACAGTCCCCGTGTATGGGTTCTACGACTGCAGGCTGTTCAATCCCTTTGGACGGGTTCTACAGCAAGTCGGTCGCCTGGTCTGTCAGTCCCGCCCGGGACGGCGATCCGGCGGGACTGATCGACACCAGAATCTCCCTGCGAGGAGCCGTCCTGCGGGACTGACAGACTCGCGGCAACGCCGCCCGCAAGGTGTCTGGGGTCGAGCACGTCCCGCAAGGCGTCGCCGAGCGTGTTGAACGCGAACACGGTGACGAGGATGGCCAGCCCCGGGAACAGCGGCACCCACCACGCGGCCTGGAAAGCGTCGCTGCCACCCTGGAACATCGAGCCCCAGCTCGCCGTCGGCTCGCGCGTGCCGATGCCGAGATAGGTGAGTCCCGCCTCGACGACGATCACGTTGCCGATGCCGAGCATGGCGGCGACGATCACCGGCGCGACCACGTTGGGCAGCAGGTGCCGCACGATGATGCGGACGTCGGAGGCGCCGAGGGCGCGCGCCGCGGCGACGAAGTCGCGCTGCCGCACGGAGAGCGCCTCGGCGCGCACGAGCCGCGAGACGGCGAACCAGCCGGTGGCGCCGAGGAGGACGATGAGCGCCCAGAGGGGCACGGGGTTCCACAGCGCGAGCACGGCGATGAGGAGCAGGACGCGCGGGATGGAGAGGAGCGCGTCGAGGGCGCGCATCATCACCGCGTCGAGCAGGCCGCCGAAGTAGCCGGCGACGACGCCGTACGTGGTGCCGAGCGTGGCGGAGAGCAGGACGGCGAGGGTGGCGACGGCGAGGGAGATGCGCGCGCCGTAGAGCACGCGGCTGAAGACGTCGCGGCTGAAGCGGTCCGTCCCGAAGAGATGGGCGAGCGAGGGCGGCTGGTTGGCGAGGCGGACGATGTCCGGCTGCGCGGCGGGGGAGTACGGGGCGAGGACCGGGGCGAGGATCGCCGCGGCGTAGAGCGCGCCGATGACGGCGAGGCACCAGCGCACGCGGTGGTCGGCGAGGATGCGGCGCAGCAGCGTCGGGCTGTCGGTGGTCACGCGCGGAGCCTCGGGTCGACGAGCGCGTACAGCAGGTCGGCGAGGAGGTTGCCGACGGCGACCATGACCCCGCCGATGATCACGCCCGCGGTGACGACGTCGTAGTCGCGCGCGCCGATGGCGTTGGCGACGAGCAGCCCCATCCCCGGCCAGGCGAACACCTTCTCGACGAACAGCGCGCCGCCGACGAGCGTCGGGAGCATGAGCCCGACGAGGGTGACGACGGGGAGGAGCGCGTTGCGCAGGACGTGCCGGGTGAGGACGCGGCGCTCGTCGACCCCCTTCGCGCGCGCGGTGCGCACGAAGTCGAGGGGGAGGACCTCGAGGACGGCGGCGCGCTGGTAGCGGGCGATCGCCGCGGCGCTGAGGAGGACGAGGGTGGCCGTGGGGAGCACGAGGTGCCGCAGCCGGTCGCCGAGCGCGCCCCAGAAGCCGAGGTAGTCGTGCATCACCGGGTCGACGATCCCGCCGGCGGGGAGCACGGGCACCCAGTACGCGAAGACGAGGAGCGCGATCAGCGCGAGCCAGAAGTCGGGGACGGAGAAGAAGGCGAGGAGCACCGCGTTGCTCACGCGGTCGAACCAGCCTCCGCGGCGCACCGCCTGGAGGATGCCGACGAGGATGCCTAACGCGAGGCTCGCGGCGAGGGCGAGCGACATGAGCAGCAGGGAGCGCGGCAGCGCCTGCGCGACGGCGGTGGACACCGGCTCGTGCAGGGAGTGCGAGTAGCCGAGCTGGCCGTGCGCGACGCTCGCGACGTAGCGGACGAACTGCACGGGGAGGGGCCGGTCGTAGCCGAACTGATGCCGCCAGTAGGCGCGCACTTCCGGGCTGACGGGCCGGTTCGCGTAGGCGAAGGGGTCGCCGGGGGCGAGGCGGACGAGGAAGAAGCTGATCGTCGTGACGACCGCCACGACGATCAGCGACTGCGCGACGCGGGCGGCGAGGTACCGCCGCACGCCCTACCGGCGCCCG
>CAMLIT010000169.1 GCA_946480295.1 uncultured Gemmatimonadota bacterium | reverse complement strand
CGGAGGGCGAACCGCCCGCCGCCTTCGCCGGCGCGGCGCCGGCCTGGGCTCGGCGCTCTTCCTTAGCCTTCGCGCGGGCGCGGTCCTCGGCCTTCTTGGCCCGGATCGCCGCGATGCGCTCGGCGAGCGGGATCTCCAGGCGGCCGTCCGGCTTCGCGCCGTAGTCGAAGTCCGGCAGCGTGACCCGCGGCAGTGGCTTCCCCACCGCGCGCTCGATGGCGCGCAGGTCGTCCATCTCGTCGGGCGCCACGAAGGTGAAGGCCTCGCCGGTCATCTCGGCGCGCGCCGTGCGCCCGACGCGGTGGATGTAGTCCTCCGGCTGGGCCGGCACGTCGAAGTTCACGACGTGCCCGAGGGCCTCGACGTCGATCCCGCGGGCGGCGATGTCGGTGGCGACGAGCACCCGGTACTTCCCGCTCTTGAAGCCGTCGAGCGCGTCGGTGCGCTGCGCCTGCGAGCGGTTGCCGTGGATCCGCGCCGCTTCGATGCCGCGCTTCGTCAGGAACTCCCAGAGGCGGTTCGCGCGGTGCTTCGTGCGGGTGAAGACGAGCGCCTCGTGCATGATGTCGCGCTCGAGGAGCGTCAGCAGGAGCGTCGACTTGAGCTCCTGCGGGACGGGATACGCCGCCTGCGTGATCCCCACGGCCGGCGCCGACTTCCGCTCGAGGTTGATCGTCGCCGGCGCGTGCAGCATCTCGCGCGTCAGCTCGAGGATCGGGCGGGGCATCGTCGCGCTGAAGAACAGCGTCTGCCGCTTCGTCGGCAGGTGCCGGAGCACGCGGCGGATGTCCGGGAGGAAGCCCATGTCGAGCATGCGGTCGGCCTCGTCGAGCACGAGGTACTCGATGCGGTCGAGCTTCGCGTACGGGTGCTTGAGATGGTCGAGCAGCCGCCCGGGGGTGGCGACGAGCACGTCGACGCCGCTGCGGAACGCGTGCTCCTGCGGGGCCATGCCGACGCCACCGAAGATCGCCGCCGAGGTGATCGGCGTGTGCACCGACAGCTCCTCGAGCTCCTGGACGATCTGGGCGGCCAGCTCGCGCGTGGGGGCGAGGATCAGCGCGCGCGTGGTGCCGCGCGGGCGGGCGAGCAGGCGGTCGAGGATGGGCAGGAGGAAGGCGGCGGTCTTGCCGCTGCCGGTCATCGCGCAGGCGAGCACGTCGCGGCCGGCGAGGGCCGGCGGGATCGCGTCGGCCTGGATGGGCGTCGGGCGAACGAATCCGAGCTCCTTGACGCCCTTGAGGAGGTCGGGGTGCAGCTTGAGCGAGCCGAAGGACACGAGATTCCGGTGAAGGGGTGAGGCCGTGCTGTCCACGCAACCTAGGCGGTCGCGGGGCACGGGCATAGCGGGCGCCGAGCCGCTCGGCTGGATTCGTGTGGCATCTCCGCGCAGATTCCCAATGCCCCGGTCGCGGAGGAAGTCGCGTGTTCGCTGCACGGCGGGTGGATCGCGGAGCGGTCGGTCGGAGCGGGAGCGCTCGCGCGCTCGCGGGTGCGCTCCCGCTGCTCACACTGTTGGTGCTGACGGCGACGTTCGCGCGTCCCGCAGCGGCGCAGCAGCTCACGGGCGGGTGGCACGCGGGCGGACCGGTGCGGGCGTCGCTCGCGGCGGGCCTGCTGTTCCAGGATCTCGACGCCGACGGCGCACGCGGCGTGATCACGCTCGTGGAACCCGGGCTGCGCGGCGGCCGCGTCTCGCTGGGCTACGAGCTGGGGCTCGGCCATCTCGGCACCTTCGTCAGCGGCCGCGCCTCCGTGCTGCGGACGTGGAAGGTGACGACGCCGCGGACGTACACCGGGGTCGAGCTGCAGGTGCTGCCGCTGTTCGCGCTCGGCGGCCGGCTCGGCGCGTTCGTGCCGACGCAGGGGACGCGCCGCGTGCTCTGGATCGCCGACGTCAGCCTTGGCATGTAGCAGGGAGGAGGAGCCATGAAGCGCAAGGGCCATCACGACATCCCGGACTTCTCGCACAAGCGGCCGGGGAACTCGGTGCGCCAGGACGAGGAGCGCCGCTCCGCGCCGCCTCCGCGCGCGCCAGTCCGCGCCAAGCCGCAGGCGACGAACGCCAAGTCCGGGCGGCGCGGGCAGTGAGCGGGCGTGAGCGCTAGCGCTCTGGCGCGTCCGGTCGGGGCAGCTGCTGCCCGTCGAGCGACTTCTCGAACCGCTCCAGGTCGTCGAACTCCTTCTCCGGCTCTCCCGTCGTATAGGGGTCGGAGCCGGCGGCGTCGTACGACGTGTCCTCGACGGAGCCGGTATCGGAGCCCTCGCGGTCGCGCGGGCCGAGGCCGAGCGGGTTGTCGTCTGGCGTGTGCATGGGATCTCCTCCAGCGCCACGACTCGTCAAGGAGCGTTCCATCCCGGCGCGCGATGGTCTCGTGCGCGGCGAACGCGGGCGCGAGGGTGGCGTGCCGGGCCGGGCTCGCATAGCCTGTCCTGCATGTATCGCCACACGCAGGTCGGCCGGTTCATGATCGTCCTGAACGCCGCGCTCATCGCCGCCGTGCTCGTTCACGTCGCGCGCGGCGGCTCGCGCGCGCTGCTGGTGCTCGGGGTGGCGCTCGCCGCGCTCCTCGTTCTCTTCAGCACGATGACGGTCGAGGTGGATCGGCAGGCGCTGCGCTTCCGCTTCGGACCCGGCGGCTGGGGGAAGGTGGTCCGTCGGATGGACATCGCGGGTGCGGCGGCCACGCGGAGCACCTGGCTCGAGGGGATCGGCATCCGCTTCACCCGTCGCGGCATGCTGTACAACGTCGCCGTCGGCCCGGCGGTGGAGATCGTGCTCCGCGACGGCAAGCGCTTCCGCCTCGGCACGGACGAGCCCGACCGGCTGGTCGCCGCGCTCGAGGAAGCTCCGCGCGACGACGAATGAGCGCGCGCGGATCACGCGGCGCGGCGACGTGGAGCGCGCCGGCATGAGCGCGTTCCGCGGAAGCATCCTCGCGTGGAGCACCTTCTCGGGGGCGCTCCTCGGGCTGTTCGTCGGGATCGCCCTCGCGACGCTGCTCTATGCGGCCGCGGAGCTGGTGGCCAGCCGCTGGCCGCCGGGACGCCTCCGCATCGCCGTCGGCGTGCTGTGCCTCGTCCTGCTGCCGCTCGCCGGCGCGGTCCTCGGTTTTCTCGAGGGGCGGCTGAAGCTGCGGTGAACGGCTGGCGCGTGGCGGCCCGCGAGCGATATTGTGGCGCGACGACAGCTCGAGCCCGGGTCGTCCCACCTCAACCCCGCTCCCTGATGCGCATCGCGTTCGCCGCTCTCGTCACGGCGCTGCTCTCGCTCGCACCCGTCCACCATGCCGCCGCTCAGGGGCGCTGGAAGGAGATCGGGAAGACCTCCGCCGGCAACGACGTCTATGTCGCCCCGCGGAGCGTGAGGAAGTCGAAGGGGATCGTCACCGCGCTCGTCCGGGTGAAGTTCACGCCGCCGGTGCAGACGTCGTCGGGCACGATGACGGCGTCGCACACCCTCGCCATGTTCGACTGCGCGAAGCACACCATCGCGGCGAAGGAGAACACGTACTACCTCGACGAGGCGCGGAACCGCATCGCCGATCGGACGGTGAACAAGATGCCAGGGTTCGGGCCGGCGCTGCGCGGCACGCTCGGCGACGTCGCGCTGTCGTACTTCTGCAAGTGAAGCAGGGCGGGACGGCGATGGCGATCGCCGTCCCGCCGGAGCGCGATCACCAGATGGACGCTCGTTTGGCCCACCCGGTGCCCTGATATCGCTTGCGGAACTCCTGCCCGAGCTGCTTCAGCTCCTTCGGATCATGGGTCTCGCTGTAGCGCGCCACACCGCGCCAGTACAGCGCTTCCGGCGCCGCCTCGGTGTTCGGGAACTCGTCCACGCTCGACCCGAACCAGCGTTCGGCCTCCTTCCAGTCCTTCCGCTCGACGGCCCACGCGCCCAGGCCGAGCTCGAGCTGGCCGAGCAGCTCTTCGGCGGGGAGGAAGCCTTCGACGCGGCGCACCTCGCTGCCGTCGGGCGCCACGATCATCACGGTCGGCGTCCAGCGGATCCCGAATCGCTTCCACATGGTGGGCTGCTCCTTCACGTGGACGCGCACGGGGATGAAATGCGCGCTGATGAACTCCGTCACGCGCGGGTTGGGATACACCTCGGCTTCCAGCCGAGCACAACCCCCTCAGGCGGGAGCGGCCGTGAAGTCGAGCAGGACGGGCTTGTTCGCGATCTTCGCGTCGGCGAGCGCGGCATCCACGTCGCGGCGCCACTCGATCTGGCTGGTGTTTGTCATCGACGACATCCTGTGAGTCGGAATCGCCGGCGCGCGTCGCACGAGGCGTTCCACATGCGCGACGCGCGAGGTCGTCGAGGCGACGAGCGGACTCGGCCCGCCGCGCGTACATTATGCTCGGCAACGTCAACAGCTGGCCGCCGGGGAGGCCGGACATGCGCACGCATCGTCATTTCGATCCGGGTTCCGTCGCCGTCATCGTCATCACCTTCGCGCTGTTCGCCGTCGCGCTCGTGGTGAAGGGGTTCACGCACGATATGCTGCTGGAGGCGGGCGTGTTCCTCGTGTCGGTGAAGCTGATCATCATGGGCTACAAGAACAGCGTGGCCACCGCCTCCGTCGAACGACAGCTCGCCGGGATCCGCGAGCTGCTGCAGGCCCGTACCGAGTCCGAGGTCCCGTCGCTCCACTCGCACACCGAGCCCGCTACGCGCACCTGACATGCACAATCCCCTGCTGACCACGTGGCGACGCCGCCCGTGGCTCCCGATCCTGCTCGGCGCCGCCGTCGCCGACCTCGCGATCCACGGCACGCCGCACCTCGACGGCGGCCATGCGCTGCCCCTCGAGGCGGGGATCCTCGGCGCCGCCGGCGCCTTCGTGCTCGCGCGCAGCGGGCGCTGGGGCGCGCCGCGCTGGGGGGAGCTGGCGCTCGCCGCCGTGCTCGGGCTGAGCGCGCTGCGCGCCGTGCTCCGTGGGAGTGGCGTACCCGCCTCGCAGGCGAACCTGGTGGCGCTCGCGATGGGCGTCATCTGTGTCGCGGTGATCGCCAGACGACGGACGCGCACGCTGGCCGCCTCGCGCGCGGCCGTGAGCCCCACCTCTGCCGTGCCGGTCTTCCGCGAGCCGCCGGTCGTCGCGGACGAGCGGCTGGGGGACCGTCGGGTGGCCGCCGCCGCGGCGCGACCGGCATCGCGGTGAGGGACCGATGACGGAGTGGGACGCACGGTACGCCGAGCCGGAGTTCGTCTACGGCAGGGAGCCTAACGACTTCCTCGCCAGCGTGGCCGACCACATCCCCGCCGGGCCCGTGCTCTGCCTGGCCGAAGGGCAGGGACGCAACGCCGTGCACCTCGCGAGGCTCGGCCACGAGGTCACGGCGCTCGACCGCTCGGCGGTCGGCCTGGCGCGCGCCCGCGAGCTGGCGGAAGAGCGCGGCGTGCGGATCACGACCGTGCAGGCGGATCTCGCCGAGTACGTCATCGAGCCGGGCGCGTGGGCGGGGATCGTCACGATCTTCATGCACCTGCCGCTGCCGCTCCGATCGCGCGTGTACCGCGCCGCCGCGGAGGGGCTGCGGCCTGGGGGTGCGTTCGTGCTCGAGGCGTACCGGCCGGCGCAGGTCGCGCTGGGGACGGGCGGGCCGAAGGACGAGGCGCTGCTCCCCACGCTCGCGGAGATCGCGGCCGCCCTGCCGGGGCTGACGCTGGAGATCGGGCGTGAGATCGAGCGCGACGTCGTCGAGGGGAAGTACCACCACGGGCGCGCCGCGGTGGTGGACGTCCTCGCGCGCCGGGCCGCTGAGCGTTAGGCATCCGCGCGCGCCGGCGCGCGTCAGCTCGAGTAGTAGGCCGCGTTCTCGTCGATATAGCCCTTGGTGAGGTCGCAGCCGTAGGCCGTCGCGCGTCCGTCGCCGACGCCGAGCTCGATGACGAGGTCCACGGCTTCCGCGCCGAGCGCCTGGCGCACCGTCGCCTCGTCGAAGTCGAGCCGCTGTCCGCCGCGCACGACCGCGTAGCCGTTGATCCACGCGTCGGTGGCCGCCGCGTCGATCGTGCAGCCGAAGCACTTGCCGATGGCCATGAGCAGGCGGCCGACGTTCGGGTCGGCGCCGTGCACCATCGTCTTCACGAGCGGGGAGTTGACGACCGACTTCGCCACGGCGCGCGCCTCCGCCTCGGAGCGGGCGCCGCCGACGGTCACGCGCAGGAGGTGCGTCGCGCCCTCGCCGTCGCGCGCCAGCGTCTCGGTCATGCGGATGCACCCGGCGGTCAGCGCGGCGGCGAAGTCCGCTTCGGGCACCGCGCCGGCGTGGCCGTTGGCGAGGATGGCGCACGTGTCCGACGTGCTCGTGTCGCTGTCCACCGACAGCATGTTGAAGGAGACGTGCACGGCCTGGCGCAGCAGGCGGTCGAGCGTCGGCGCGTCGAACGCGGCGTCGGTGAAGATGTAGGCGAGCATCGTCGCCATGTTCGGCTCGATCATCCCCGACCCCTTGGCGACCCAGGTGATGGTCGCGTCGCCCACGGTGCACGACAGCGCCTTGGGAAAGGTGTCGGTGGTCATGATCCCCTCGGCGCCGACGAGCGGATCGTCCTGGAGGTCGCCGGCCATGCCGGCGAGGCCGCGCTCGATCTTCTCGATCGGGAGCTGGACGCCGATGACGCCGGTGGAGCTG
>CAMLIT010000168.1 GCA_946480295.1 uncultured Gemmatimonadota bacterium | reverse complement strand
CGGGGGGGGGGCCCTCCCCCCCTGGGGGGGCGCCCCCCCCGCGGGGCCCCCCCCCGACTCCTGAGCGTGAGGACGTGGGAGCTGTCGTGCGGGACTCCTACTTGTCCGCCATGAACGGGTACGTGTAGTCCGTCGGCGGCGCGAACGTCTCCTTCACCGCGCGCGCGCTCACCCAGCGCACGAGGTTGAGCTTCGAGCCGGCCTTGTCGTTCGTCCCCGAGCCGCGCGCGCCGCCAAACGGCTGCTGCCCGACGACGGCGCCGGTCGGCTTGTCGTTGATGTAGAAGTTCCCCGCCGCGTTCCGCAGCGCCATCGCCGCCTCGCGGATCGCGCCGCGCTCCGTGGCGAACACCGCGCCCGTGAGCGCGTACGGCGACGTCCGGTCGACCGCCTCGAGGGTGTCCTCCCACTTCGCGTCGTCGTACACGTGCACCGTGACCACGGGTCCGAAGATCTCCTCGCACATCAGCCGGTAGTCCGGCCGATCGGTCTCGATGAGCGTCGGGTGGATGAAGTATCCCTCCTTCGCGTCGGCCTTGCCCCCGGTGACGACCTTCGCGTTCTGCTTCGCGTCGGCGAGGTAGTCGCTGATCTTGTCGAACGCCTTCCGGTCGATCACCGCGCCCATGAAGTTGCGGAAGTCGGTGATGTCGCCGATGCGCATGTCCTCGATCATCGCGACGGTGCGGTCGCGCACGTCGTTCCAGATCGAGCGCGGCACGTACACGCGGCTGACCGCCGAGCACTTCTGCCCCTGGTACTCGAAGCCGCCGCGCGCGATCGCCACGGCGAGCGCCCGCGGGTCGGCCGAGGCGTGGGCGACGATGAAGTCCTTGCCCCCCGTCTCGCCGACGATGCGCGGGTACGAGGCGTAGCGGCCCATGTTCGCGCCGATCGTCTTCCACATGCTGTTGAAGACGGCCGTGCTGCCGGTGAAGTGCACCCCGGCGAGCTCGCGATGGCTCAGGCACACGTCGGAGACGAGTGGCGCGTCGCCCGGCACGAAGTTGATGACGCCCGGGGGTAGCCCGGCGGCCTCGAGCAGCCGCATGATGTAGTACGCGGAGAGCATCGCCGTGGACGCGGGCTTCCACACCACCGTGTTCCCCATCAGCGCCGGCGCCGTCGGCAGGTTGCCGGCGATCGAGGTGAAGTTGAACGGCGTGACGGCGTAGACGAACCCCTCGAGCGCGCGGTAGTCGAGCTGGTTCCACATCGCCGGCGTGGAGAGCGGCTGCTCGCCGTACAGCTCCTGCGCGTAGTACGGGTTGAAGCGCCAAAAGTCGGCCAGCTCGCAGGCGGAGTCGATCTCGGCCTGGTAGACCGTCTTCGACTGGCCGAGCATCGTCGCCGCGTTCACCGTCGCGCGCCAGGTGGTGGACAGCAGCTCGGCCGCCTTGAGGAAGACCGCGGCGCGATCCTCCCACGCCCAGTTGGACCACTCCGCCCGCGCCTCGCGCGCGGCGGCGATCGCCCGCTGCACGTGCTCCGCCGACGCCTTGTGCCAGTCGGCGAGCACGTGCCCGTGCGCGTGCGGCATCACGGCCTGCGCCGTGTCGCCCGTGCGCACCTCCTCCCCGCCGATGATCAGCGGGATGTCGATGCGCTCCTTCGCCATCGCCTCGAGTCGCGCCTTCAGCTGCGCGCGCTCGGGCGAGCCGGGGGCGTAGGACTTCACCGGCTCGTTCACGGGGACGGGGACCTGCCGGATGCCGGTGAAGCCGGCCAGCGGGGCGCTGGTCGGCGAGATGGTACGCGCGGCCTGCTCCGACTGCGCGGCACCGCGGACCGGTGCGGACGCGCTCTTCGAGGCGGATGCGACTGGTGCGGCCATGATGTGCTCGGGGTGCGTGACTGCGTTCGCGGGAGCGGCGCGCGGCGCGCCGCAGTGGATCGAGGGAAAGCTATCGGGTATTGTCCGTCCATGAAGCCGCGCTCCCTCCGACGCCTCGCCGCGTCGGCCCCGCTCGCCTGCGCACTGCTCGCCGGCGCCTGTGACCACGCGCCGGTGGCGTGGGCCGAGCCCACCTGGACGCCGTGGACGCCCGGCCGCCTCACGATCGACGCGAGTGGGCGGGCGCGCGTCGTTCCCGAGCCGCCGCCCCCGCCGACGCTGCCCGGCGGGCCCGCGCGCTGTGAGCACTCGTACCGCTTCGCCTGGCTCGACTCCGTGCACGTGTACGCGGCGTGGTGGGTGCCGCGCGAGGACCGCAGCGCCGCGCTCCGCGCCAGCTACTCCGCCGATGGCGGCCGCACGTGGAAGGCGCCCGCTCCGGTGGACAGCACCGACGTCAGCGCCTTCGGGTGCAACCGCGCCGCGCCCGGGGTCTCGGCTTCGGACTCGATCGTGCATGTCGTCTACAGCCTCACCTCCTCCGAGGGCACGGGGATCTTCTTCGCGCACTCGATGGACCGCGCGACGCTCTTCCACTCGCCGGTCGCCATCGTCTACGGCGACCGGCTGGGCGCGGCCGACGTCGCCGCCGAGGGGGATCTCGTGGTCGTCGCCTACGAGGACATCAATGACCCGTCACGCATCGGGCTCGCGATCTCGCGCACGATGGGGCACATTTTCGAGCAGCGGACGGTGGTGACGGCGGGCGTGGGGACGGTGGCGGCACCCCAGGTCGCGGTGTCCGGCCATACCGTCGCCGTGTCCTGGAAGCAGGAATCCGGGGCCGACAGCGCCAGGGCGGTACGCATGGTGCGCGTCGGTCGGCTGCCCTGACTGCTCGACCTCACGCTCGATCCGCATGCACGCTCTCATCGCCGAGGACGATCCCGACACCCGCACGCTGCTGCGGGGCGTCATCGACGGCTTCGGCTACGACATCGCGATCGCGGACGACGACGCCTCGGCGCGCGAGCGCTTCGCCGAGCGCCGCCCCGCGCTCGTGCTGCTCGACATCGACATGGCGGCCGCGAGCGGGCTGGAGATCTGTCGGGCGCTCCGCGCGGGCGATCCGCAACGGGAGACCTTCATCCTCGTCCTCGCCGGTCACGACGCGCCGGAGGATCTCACCGCGGCCCTCGACGCGGGCGCCGACGACTACCTGACGAAGCCGGTGACCGCCGAGAACCTGCGCGCCCGCCTGCGCATCGCCGAGCGGCGCATCGAGCAGGCGCGCATCCGTCGGGCGACCGAGGCGGAGCTGCAGCGCGCGCGCTGGCTCGCCGGCGTGGGCGAGACGACCATCGCGCTCCAGCACGAGATCAACAACCCGCTCTCGGCGCTGCTCGGCCACGCCGAGCTGCTGCGCATGGAGTTCGAGGATCGCGGCGAGCGGAGCGAGCACGTCGACGTGATTCAGGCTCAGGCGCGCCGCATCGCCGACGTCGTCCGCCGCCTCCGCGAGCTGCGCAACCCCCAATCCGTCGCCTACGTCGGCGACGCGCGCATGATCGATCTGTCGAAGGACGAGAAGTGAGGGGAGGGACGCGGGACGCGGGACGCGCGGCGCGTCCGACCGGTCGAGATCCCGCGCCAAGACATGCCGAGGTGTTCCTCTAGACGCCGTCACGCCACCGCGCGTCGCGCGTCCCGCGTCCCAATTCTCGTCCCTCGTCCCTCGTCCCTCGTCCCCCCGCCTCCCGCCTCCCGCCATGGCTCACTTCCTCGGCGTCCACACCGTCGACAACGGCGGCATCCACATGGCCGCGCTCCGGGCCGCCAATGCCGGCATGCACGCGCTCCAGATCTTCACCGCGATCCCCAAGTACTATGGCGACAGGGTCTCCATCAAGCCCGAGCGCGTGACGCGATTCCGTGAGACGCTGGCGACGACGGCGATCCGGCTGGACAAGGTGATGGTGCACGCCCCATACGTGCTGAACACGGCGACGCCGGAGGAGGAGAAGTGGACGCGCGCGCGCGACGGCCTGGCGAAGGAGCTGGAGCGGTCGACGAAGCTCGGCGTCTACGGCGTCTGCTTCCACCCGGGCGCGGCGACCGACGACGACCGGGAGGCGGCGGCGGCGCGGGTGGCGCGGGCGATCGTCCACGCGCTCGAGCAGGTGAGCGGCGATACGCGGCTGCTCGTCGAGAACACCGCCGGCGCGGGGCGCACCTTCGCGCGCACGGCGGCGGAGGTGCAGGCGATCCTGCGCGACGTGCCCGCGCCGCTGCGGAAGCGCACCGGGTACGGGCTCGACACCTGCCATCTCTACGCCTCCGGCTACGACATCACCGCCTCGCGCGACGCGCTCACCCGTGTCCTGGACGAGTTCGAGGAGGCGGTGGGGGAGCCGCCGGCGTTCTTCCACCTCAACGACAGCGAGGGCGCGCTCGGCTCGAACCGGGACCGCCACGTCCTCATCGGCGACGGGCACCTCGGCGTGGAGCCCTTCCGCTGGCTGCTCGCCGACCGGCGCTCGCAGGAGGTGCCGTTGATCCTCGAGACGCCGGAGCTGAACGTCGACGTCGCCGAGGACGATCCGACCCCCGACCCGTACGACGTGCAGATGGGCGTGCTGCTGCGCGACCTCCTCTGACGCCGCGGGGATGACCGCGGCGACGTGCGGCGGCGATGCACGGCGATGTCAGGAGGTGCGGGAGCGTTCGCCCGCATAGCGAGGGATGGTGCGACAGGTCACCATCGCGGCGGGAGGAGCGCTCGCGCAGGGAGATCAGGGGGAGATCAGAGCGGGATCAGAGGGAGATCGGGGCGCCATCAGAGGGAGATCGGAGGGAAATTCAGAGGGAGATCGGGGGCATGCGCGCGTCGTCCGCGACGGCGGCGCGGTCGATGCACGCAGGGCGCACGCGCGCTTCCCAGAGGGGAAAACGCGTCGCCGCCGAGCGAACGAGACCGCTTCTCAGAGGGAAAAAGCACGATTCTCAGAGGGAGAACGATGCATTTCCCTATTGCGTCCCCGACCGGGCCCTGTAATTTTTCCGCGCGAAGGGGACGGTTTTCAGAGTGAGAACGCGTTCCCTTCGGCAGCGATCACCCACACCATTCCATCTACCGGGAGAGAGAATGGCAGCCAAGAAAGGCGCGAAGAAGGGCGCGAAGAAGGCCGGCGCCAAGAAGACCGCCGCGAAGCGCGGCGGCGCGAAGAAGGCCTCCGCCAAGAAGGCGACGAAGCGCACCGCCAAGCGCGGTGGCACGAAGCGGACGCCCAACGCGGCGTTCATGAAGCCGATGCAGCCGGATGCGGCTCTCGGCGCCGTCGTCGGCAACAGCCCCATGCCGCGCACCGAGGTGACGAAGAAGCTCTGGAACTACAT
The DNA here is from genome assembly GCA_946480295.1 of uncultured Gemmatimonadota bacterium. The sequence continues at coordinate 1,467 of CAMLIT010000168.1, read as the reverse complement.
CAAGAAGAACGGGCTCCAGGACCAGAAGGAGCGCCGCATGATCAATGCGGATGACAAGCTGAAGCCCGTCTTCGGGGGCAAGGGCAAGGTCTCGATGTTCGAGATGACGAAGCTCGTCAACAAGCACCTGAAGGCGTCGTAAGTCCCACGAGCACTTCGGACACCCGAGGGGGCGTGCGCTGCACGCCCCCTCGTCGTTCGTCCCCCCCAGTCCCCGGCGGCGCCCGCCTCGCGCCGTGCGGCGTATAGATTTCCTCCCGACGACACTCCTCCGCTTCCCGCTTTCCGCTCTCCGCCTTGGCCAAGAAACGTCCCGCTTCCCGGTCATCGAGCAACGTCGTCGCGCAGGCGCGCGGCAAGGGTCGGCCGCAGCCGAACCGCGGCGGCTGGCTCTGGGAGAACTTCAAGTCGCTCGCCGGCGCGATCCTCATCTACCTCGTCATCCGCACCTTCCTCGTCGAGGCGTATCGCATCCCCTCGCCGAGCATGGTGCCGACGCTGCTCGTCGGCGATTGGCTCTTCGTCAACAAGCTGATCTACGGCCCGGTCATCCCCTTCACGCACATCCACCTCCCCGGGTACTCCGATCCGCATCGCTTCGACGTCGTCGTCTTCCAGTCGCCGCCGCAGATCGACCAGCCGGAGGACCCGACGCCCACGCTCGTCAAGCGGCTGATCGGCATGCCGGGCGACACGATCTACATGCGCCACGGCGTCGTGTACGTGAACGGGATCGCGCAGCGGCAGGGGTTCGCCGCTGCCGTCACTCCGTACGACTCCGCCGCCGCGAGCTCGACGGATCCGCTCTTCGCCTGGCAGCACCGCATCGAGGTGCGCAACACGCGCTTCGGCCCGCCCCCCGCCACGCCGACGCACGACGACTGGGGCCCGCTCCTCATCCCGCCGGGCCACTACTGGATGATGGGCGACAACCGCTACGAGTCGAAGGACAGCCGCTACTGGGGCATCGTGCCTCGCGCCAACTTCCGCGGGCGGCCGATGTTCGTGTACTACTCCTTCCATCCCTCCTCCGAGAGCGACCGCCCGCTCCCCTTCATCACCGACATCCGCTGGAGCCGGATCGGGCACTGGATCCGCTGACCTGAAACCGCAACCCGACGCGGGGTAGCGCGTCTACAAGGGGACGAGGGACGAGGGACGAGGGACGAGCAACGACGTGATTGGTCGTTGGTCATTGGCGAGCCGCTCGGGACGCCACGAGAAGCCTCCCGAGCGGCCCGCCAAGAACCAGGAACGAAGAACCAACGACGTACTTCCGCGTCCCTCGTCCCCCCACCCCCCCCGCCCCCCCCCCCCCGCCTCCCGCCCGCGTGCGCCTGACCGCTTTCCTGCCCCGTCTCGGCACCTACCGGCTCGTCGCGCTCTCGCAGCTCGCCTCGCTCCTCGCGTTTGGCGTCCTGCTCCTCCAGCGCTGGCCCGAGAACCCGGCGGTCATCGACCTGCTCC
>CAMLIT010000167.1 GCA_946480295.1 uncultured Gemmatimonadota bacterium | reverse complement strand
ATGAAGCTGAAGTTCAGGTTGCCGAGGTCGTGGTAGACCGCGCCGCCCCCGGAGATCCGTCGCACGACGGTGATGCCGCGCTCGGCGACGACGTCCGGGTCGATCTCCTCGATCGTGTTCTGGTTCCGGCCGATGATGATCGCCGGCGCGTTGATGTAGAAGAGGACGCAGTCCTCGTCCGTCACCTTCTCGCGCAGCACGTGCTCCTCGAGCGCGAGGTTGACGCGGGCGTCGGTGATCCCCTGGTTGTCGACGAACAGCATGGCTCAGCGGCGGGGAGAGGCGACGTGGCTCCCCGGCTCGGGGGAGTGGAAGGCGATCGCGAGGCGGTTCCAGCCGTTGATCGCGACGAGCGCCATCGTGAGGTCGACGAGCTCCTTCTCGTCGAAGTGCGTACGCGTCGCCTCGTACAGCGCATCGGGAATCCCCTCCGGGTCGAGGCGCGTGACGGCCTCGGTCCAGGCGAGCGCGGCGCGCTCGCGCGGCGTGTAGAACGGCGCCTCGCGCCACGCGGAGAGCACGTACAGCCGCTGCTCGGTCTCGCCCGCCGCGCGCGCGTCCTTCGAGTGCATGTCGAGGCAGAAGGCACAGCCGTTGAGCTGCGACGCGCGCACCTTCACCAGCTCGAGCAGCGAGTGCTCGAGCCCCGAGCCGCGGACGTACTGCTCGAGCCCCGCCAGCGCCTTGTAGCCGTCGGGGGAAGCGGTCTTGTACGAGATGCGCATGCCTTGAAGTCCTCGAATGGTGGTAATCGAAGTGTCGCCGGATGAAGCCGCGGAGCGCGTGATGATTGTCACGCCGCGCCGGCGAGCGAGAAGACGGCGCGGACGTCGCGGAGCACCCCGGCCGCCGCCTCCCGCGCGCGCAGCGAGCCCTCGTGCACGATCTCCAGGACGAGCCCCGGGTCGCGCGCCAGCGCCTGCCGCTCCTCGCGGATCGGCGCGAGCAGCGCCTGGAGCACCGCCTCCAGCCGCCGCTTGAGCGCGACGTCACCGAGCCCACCGCGGCGGTACTGCTCCTTCAGCGCGGCGACGCCCGACGCGTCCGGATCGAAGGCGTCGAGATAGGCGAAGACGACGTTCCCCTCGACCTGCCCGGGGTCGCCGACCCGCGCGTGCCCCGGATCGGTGTACATCGCGTGCACGAGCGCGTGGATCTCGTCAGGCGACGCCGACAGCGGGATGGCGTTGCCGAGCGACTTGCTGGCCTTCCGGCCGTCGACGCCCGGCAGCCGCGGCGTCTCGGACAGCATCGCCCGGCACTCGGGGAGCACCGGCGCGCCGGCCATGTGCGCGAGCCGGCGCACGATCTCGTTGGTCTGCTCGATCATCGGCAGCTGGTCCTCGCCCACCGGCACGAGCGTGGCGCGGAACGCGGTGATGTCCGCCGCCTGGCTCACGGGGTAGGCGAGGAAGCCGGCGGGAATGTCGCGCTCGAAGCCGCGCAGCTCGATCTCCGCCTTCACCGTGGGATTCCGCTCGAGCCGCGCCACGGTGACGAGGTTGAGATAGAGCATCGTCAGCTCGGCCAGCTCGGGGATCGCCGACTGGAGCGCGATGGTGGTGCGCGCCGGGTCGATGCCGACGGCGAGGTAGTCGAGCGCGACCTCGAGCACGTTGGCGCGGACGTCGGCGGCGCGCCCGGTGTAATCGGTGAGCGCCTGGAGGTCGGCGATGAGGAGCGTCTGCTCGTGCGTCCCCTGGAGCGCGAGGCGCGAGCGGAGCGAGCCGGCGTAATGCCCCAGGTGCAGGGGGCCGGTGGGACGATCGCCGGTGAGGACGACCTCACGACGTGCTGCCTGGATCGGCGCGTCGATCGCGCCGGGCGTGGTCTTCATCTGCGTGGACATGACGAGCTCCCGGGGGTTGTCGGTCGGATGATCGGCGGGACCGGGGACCGCGTCGGGAGTCGCCGGGAGCCGTGGGCTCCGCGATGCGAAACGACGGGTCGCTCCAGTCCGGAGCGGCCCGCCGTCGAATGTCCTGCACGTGCACCAGCTCGGCGGCCGCTCAGGTCGAGGGCCACCACCAGCGCATGGGGTGCAGGGTGCGATTCAACATGCCTCAAGATCGCTCGTTCGGCAGCCCCGGTCAACCGGCCGGGTGGCTTCTTGCGGACGCGGTGCGCGCGGGCGCAGCTTCCCACGTCCTTCCCGCGCCCGCCGTGCTCATGTCCCGCCGCATCGCCGTTCCCACGCTGCTCGCCCTCACGGCGACGGCGACCCTGACGATCGCCGCCGCGCGTCGGCTGTCGCCGCTCGCGCTCCGGCTCGGCCCGGGGATCACGATCCACGCGGCCGAGCTGCTCGACGGCCGCGGACACGAGCTGCACGACGCGGTCGTCACGGTGCGCGACGGGCGCATCACCGACGTCCGGGCGCTGGGCCCCGGCGATCCGCGGCCGCGCGTCACCTACGACCTCGGCAACGCGACGCTGCTGCCGGGGCTCATCGACGCGCACACGCACCCCGGCTGGTACATCACTCGCGCGGGGCGGCTGCACACGCCCGACGACGACGACACGCCGGCGCAGTCCGCGCTCGCGCGCGCGGGGAACCTCCACGCCACGCTCCTCGCCGGCGTGACGACGATCCAGAGCGTCGGCGGGCCGGAGGACGCGGACCTGCGCGACGCCGTCGCGCGCGGCATCATACCCGGCCCGCGGCTGCTCACGTCGCTGGAGCCGCTGATCGACACGCGCCCCTCCCCGGACTCGCTGCGCGCCCTCGTCAGGCAGCGGAAGGCGCAGGGCGCGGACCTCATCAAGCTGTTCGCCTCATCGGGCCTCGGCGCCGGCGGGGACCAGACCTTCTCCGACGCCCAGCTCGACGCGATCTGCGGCGAGGCGCGCGCGCAGGGGATGCGCACGGTGGTGCACGCCATCAGCGCGCAGAGCGTCCGCGCCGCCACCCTCGCCGGGTGCACGGAGATCGAGCACGGCACGTACGCGGGCGAGCCGGAGCTGCGGCTCATGGCGGCGCACGGGACCATCTTCGATCCGCAGGTCTGCCTCGTCTTCCAGAACTACCTGGATCACCGCGACGTGTGGACGCGCTCCGGCTTCACCGCAAACTCCTTCGAGGCGCTCGCCGACGCGATCCCCACGGCGACGGCGATGTTCCGGCAGGCCATCACCACGCCCGGGCTGAAGATCATCTTCGGGACCGACGCCGTCGCCCTCGCCGACGGGCGCAACGCCGAGGAGCTCGTCTGCCGCATCCGCGCCGGCCAGAAGCCGATGGACGCCATCGTCTCCGCCACCTCGGCGGCCGCCGACGCGCTGGGGCTCGGGAGCACCACCGGCGCGCTCGCCCCCGGCCTCGCCGCGGACGTCATCGCCGTCCCCGGCGACCCGCTGCGCGACATCACCCTCCTCGAGCACGTCACCTTCGTCATGCGCGACGGCCGCGTCGTGGAGAACGCCGCCCCCGGCACGCGTTAGGCGCGGCGGCCGGGGCCGGCCGCCGCGCCACGGCTCAGCGCCGCACAAGCTTCGCGCCGGCCAGCGTCGCCACCGCGCCCAGCGTCGTCTGCGCCGCGTCGAGGCCGAGCCGGAAGTCCTTGTCGCTGTAGGTGGTGAAGACGTCCGTCGGCTGGTGCCAGTTTGGGTCCCAGCCGGCGCCGATCTGCGACCCGCGCTCGTTCTCGCGCAGGCTGATGGCGGGCACGAGGTCCATGAACGGCGACGAATCCGTGTTCGTCATGTGCCGCCCCACCGTGGCGGGATAGTCGGTCGCGTACTTCTCGTTGGCCGCCTCGAACGCCCAGGCGAGCGCCTGCGCCCCCGCCGCCTGCCGGGCCGTGGACTGGAACTCGATGTTGATGTCCGCTTCCGGGCGCTGCTCGGGCGGCAGCGTGCCGTCGGCGCGCGGCATCCCGTGGTCGAACATCATCATGTCGTGCTGGATCATGCCCAGCCACTTCGGCTCGGGATACTTGCCGGATCCCTTCGGGCTCTCGATCCCCTGGAGCTTCGCGCGCTGCTCGACGTAGGCGCGCGCGCCGTTGAGCCCCGTCTCCTCGTTGTTCCACAGGGCGAAGCGGATCGAGCGGTCGGTCTTCACGTCGGGACTCGAGAGGACGCGGGCGAGCTCCATGACGAGCGCCGTGCCCGAGCCGTCGTCGTTCGCGGCCTGCCCCCAGCCGATCCCGTCCATGTGCGCGCCGACGATGTACATCTCGTCCGGGTGCGTCGTGCCGACCTTCGTGCAATACACCTCCTGGCGCTCGCCGCCCTTGCTCGCCTCCTCGTCGACGTGGCGGATCGCGGTATCGGGCTGGGCGAGCGAATCGTTGTTCACGCCGATGCCGCCGAGCGTGCCGCGCAGCCGCGCGCCCCCGGGGGCGAATCGCGGCGTGCGCTTGTCGGGGGCCGGCGCACCCGGCGCCGGCGCACCCGGCCGCGGCGGCGGGGGCTCGTAGGTGTAGGTGATGCGCTCGGTGTTCGTGCAGCCGTACGACTTCAGTCGCTGCTCGATCCAGTCCACCGCGCGGCGGTTGCGCTCCGTGCCCTGGCGGCGGTCGCCGAAGCGGGTGAGCCCCTGGAGGGTCGCCTTGTAGTGGCCGAGGTCGAGCCGCGCGACGAGGGCGGTGATGTCCGGATCGGCGCTGTCGGGGCGGATCGGCCGCTGCGCGGACGCGGTCGTGGCGAAGAGGGCGGCCATCACGGCCGCCGGGATCAGTGAACGATGTGCTCTGGCCATCGGGCGAGGTCCGGAGGGTCGGCGTGGGTGGGGGAGGGCGGTGGGTGCCATCGGGAGCTGCCACTGACGATAGCCCGATGGACGGCGTTCGGCGATGGGGGCGCGCGTTAAGAGAGAACGCCTTGTATCGCTTCGCGCTCCGTCGAGGGCGTGGTCTGCCCCTAAGAGGGATGTCGGCGAGTCGGGCGCGGGGGCGAGCAGGCGTGGCCGCGCAGCACGCGATCGAGAAAGCGAATGTGGAAGGTCAAGCCCAGCGCATCCTGGATCACTGCGGTAATACACCGAATGGCAGCGGAAGCGATCGATCGCCTGTGCCTCGGCAACATGTGGCGCGACTGTGAGCGCTGCCGCGATCGCAGGTTACGGCGGCGCTCGGCCTACATGAACGGGCGACATCGCACGGCGTAAGGGGCTGCCCAGAGCGTCATGAGCGACCTTGGCCATGATCGGTTTTCTGCTCGTCGGACATAGAACCTGCTACGCAAGACCGATTGCAGAGCCTGAACCAACGTCACTCGGTCTGCGATAGTCCGTGTATACGGCGATCAGGCGAAGAAAGTCTCCCAGATCCTGAAGGTTGATCTTCCAGCGGTAATAGTCCTCCGGTGGAATCGCGATAGTGAGTCGATCACAGAACTGCTTCGAGGCGCACGCCGCGGCGAAGCTCTTGATGATTTCCCGTATGATTTCTGCGCGGGTTTGCGTCAATCGACCGAATGCACTCCCGAGCACCGGCATCGCTATAGAGTCAATCGAGCCACGCTCCTCAATAAAGCCCCACAACTTGGCGAGGCTCACCTGCAGATCCTCAAATGCTGCTGCTGCCGTACCGTGTTCATTCATGCGAGCGATGGCTACTAAATAGACGTTCTGCCCGCGAGGCGTGAGTCGCACAACAGTACCGACATCATATTCGAGATGCTTGCCGATCTTGCTCGTGGATGCAGCCCTATGCGGCACATCCCGAAGCGCGCCCTCCAAGTCGTGGTCGAGGTATCTCACGTCGGAGTAGTACTTGGTCGTGAACTGTCCCTGGACGCTCTTGGGCGAGATCAGCTTGTCTGAGATTTCCGTGTCGAACGTCGTGTTTGTCCCGATGACCAAAGCCGCGTTGCACTTGAATAGGTCGGTGACGGCGATTGTTATGCTCACCTCGCGATTTTTCAGCTGAGAAGTTACGGTGAGCACAGGGCGATTACGCCAGAGGGCCCACAGCACAGCTACGACGATGAAGAGCATCCAATGGTTCTTTATCACGTCCCCTGTGGGCGTGGAGAAGAATGTTACAATCTTGATGACCAGAAAGAGCGCACCGAAGGCTGTGAGCAAGGCGTTGCCTGCTCGGCGCAAAGAAAAGCTGTAGCGCCAAAAGGCGAGAGAAAAGTACGCGCGCAGATGGGTCGTCATAGCCCAAGCGAGGCGTATACGCTGCCGTTGTAATAGTGTGCGCCGCTCTTTCCTAGGCTACGGTAAGTGGCATATGAGGCGGGCCAATTTTCTAGCGCGTACTGGAGTATCCGAGCGTTGTAGCTCACGTATACCGCGAGCGCGTCGCGAATCGTGGGCGGGCACCTCTCTGGATCCTGCTGGCGCAGACCATTGAGATTCACGCCAATAATGGGTAATGCCAAGTCCAGCGCCTGCTCCATCTCCCACTTTACGAACTTGGTGAGATACCGAGTACGCTCACCAATGAGCACAACGAACACCTTCGAATTCAGTAGACGATCCCGGAGTTGTCGTTTGATCGACTGCTCTTGGCTGGTATCGCGGGCTGCGTTGATATCGTGTGCGTTATAAAACGTGAATGTGGAATGGTCGTTCTGGTGCCATGCTTGCATGAGACGATAGTACGACATGTCGGTATCGCCGTCGAAGCAGACGTAGGTCTTGTTGCGATAGGCCATGGCCCACTCTCTTTAGGTGGAGGACGGAAAGTAGGTTGCAGCTGGGAGGCGCGTAGTCCGGAGAGAAGAGCCCCGGCGGCGGAAACTGGTGGAAGGAATAGCGGCCGCGCAATTCTTCGAAATCAGGAGCAACTAGTCAAGCATAAGAGATGTCTTAGGAATGAGTTGTGGGTAAAGGACGTCGGGCCGATGTGTCTCTTAACTCGCGATGGGGCGCGTGCGGGCGGTCACGCCTCTCCGCGCGCGACGAGCTGCTCGGCGGGGGTGAAGAAGCGCCGGCGCCACCAGAGCACGACGAGG
>CAMLIT010000166.1 GCA_946480295.1 uncultured Gemmatimonadota bacterium | reverse complement strand
CCCTCCTCCTCATCGCCGCGATCCCGCTCTTCACCAACTGGCACACCGCGTCGCGACGCGGCGATCGCGTCACCGACGCGTTCGCGCGCGACCTGCTGAACTCCGTCGAGCCGTACGGGGTGCTCATCACGTATGGCGACAACGACACCTTCCCGCTCTGGTACGCCCAGGAGGTCGAGGGAGTGAGAAAGGACGTGACGGTCGCCGTGCTATCTCTGTTGAACACCGACTGGTACCTCCGTGGCCTCATCCGCCGTCCCATCTACGCCTACGACGCGGCGAAGGGGCCGGCGATCTACCGCGGCCGCGTGTGGCCGAAGCCGAGCGGCCCTCCCGTGCACCTGACACTCGCCCAGGCCGACTCGGTGCCGGAGTTTGTCCTCATCGACCGACCCATGCAGCTGCGCAAGGGCGCGCTCGTCGCCACGATCGATCCGCGCAAGCTGCCGCAGGCCGGAGGGGGCAGGGGCTTCCTCGAGCACAAGGACATCGCGGTGCTGCACATGATCGCCGACACCTGGCCGCAGCGTCCGATCTATTTCAGCACGACGACCGGCAGCTATCCCGATTCGCTCGGCCTCGGCCGCGCGCTGCTCGTGCAGGGGCTCGCCCGCAAGCTGATCGCGCCGCCGCGCGCGCCCACCGCCGACACGGTGTACGTCCAGGGGCAGGGATGGTACGACGTCGCGCGGTCGGACTCCCTCTGGCACCTCTTCCGGGGGCCTTCGGCGATCATCGAGCATGGTGACTGGGTCGACCGCCCCTCGATTGGCATCCCGCTGGCATACGTCTTCGCGGGCACCGAGCTCGCCGACATCCTCGAGGCGCGCGGCGATCCACGCGACGCGCAGGCGGTGCTGAGTCGGTCGCGGGCGGTGGCCCGCGCCGTCCGCGAGGAGCCGATCTTCGATGCGCTGCAGGCGCGCTACCCGGCGGACAGCGACCGGTGACGCGCGCCGCGCGCGTGCACTGAAAGCAAAGACCCGCCAGGCAGTGTGCCTGGCGGGTCTTTCGCGTCGTGAGGCGATGCCGCCTCTCGCGATCAGCGGAGCATCGGCCTCCCGTGACGGGCGGGCGCATCCGACGACGTGTCCGGACGCGCCGGCCGGCCGGGCGCGACACGGCGCGTTGCCGGCGGCTGCGCACCGGAATCCCGCGCCGGCGCCGGCGAGGCCGTCGGGGCGGGCGCCGGCCGCGCCGCGGGACGCGCGCTCGGGCTCGGCTGCTGGACCATGTGTCCGAGGCCGCGCGCCTGTGGGCGAGCCGACTGCTCGTTGTGGGACTGCGACGGCGCGGACTGCTGCGGCGCGGGCGCCGGCGTCTGCGGGCGCGCCGAGGGCTGCACGTTCGGCGTCAGCCACGGACGACCGGTCTGCGCGTCGTGCGATCCGCCGCGGCCGTTGTCCGCCGGCGTGCCGTGATGCGACGAATCGTCGCCGTCGTGGCCGTGGCCATTGTCGTTCTGACCGTTGACCGCATGGCCGTTGTTCCCGTTGCCCTGGCCATTCGCGCTGCCGTTGTTGCCGTTGTTGCCGTTGTTGCCGTTGTCATGCGCGTGGCGGTCGCCGGCGTTGCCGTTCGTGTCGCCATTCACGTTGCCGTTGTCATGCGCATGGCCGTGCCCGTTTCCGTTCCCGGCGTTGCCGTACGCATGGCCGTTCCCGTTCCCGTTCCCGTCGTTGCCGAACGAGTGGCCGTTCCCGTTCCCGGAAGTTCCGTTCGCGTGGCCGTTGCCGTTGTTGCCGTTGTTGCCGTTGTTGCCGTTGTTCCCGTGCTGGCCGTTGTCGCCGTTCCCGACCTGGCCACCGGCACCCTGGCCGTGCCCCTCGTCGCGACCGTCGCCAGCGTGGCCCGGCAGGATCTTGTCCCACCCGTAGTGATTGCCGTTGTCGTGATGCGCGTCCCCCTGGCCGTTGTCCGCGTGGCCGTCGTCCGGATGGTCGACGCCATGTCGGGTGTACGGCTCCGAGCCGCCGCCCGCGGCGGCACCACCGTTCCCGTCCCTCGGATGCCCCGCCTGGGTCGCATCATCGCCGGTCGCGCGCGCCATGCCGTGCACGTCCGTCGGCCCCGGCACGCGGAAGAGCGGCTGCCTCGCGTTCGGGTCGAACCGGTGGCGCATGTGCTCCCCGTTCGACGCCACCACTGAATCCGGGCGCGGGGCGGGCGAGCTCGTGCCGCCGCTGCGGCCGCGGCCTCTCGAGGGGCACCACGCCACGTCGGCCATCTCGTCGCGGACCTCGAAGACGTAGCCGTCGGCGCAATAGACCCTCGCGATGTGCACCGTGAAGCGCGGCCGCACCACGTCCATCGTGTAGACGTCCTCGCCCCAGTCCTCGTCCGCCTCCGGCGGCAGGAACTGCCGGGAGAGCGCGCGCATCGTCTCGTACGGATCGTAGGCGTTGTACGCCCGGTACCCGAGCACGTCGCGGAGGTACGCATCGTCGAACGCGTCCTCCGTGATCTGCAGCGGGCGATCCGACGCGATCACGTACACGTAGTGCATCGTCGATCGATCGCGGCGCGCGCTGGAACGCCGATCGTAGCGGTCGTCGCGCGCATACCGATCGTCCTCGTAGCCGGCGCGCTCCGAGCGCCAGCGGACGTTCAGCCAGTTGGTGCCGGAGAACGTGTAGCGCCGCTGCTGGAGCGACGTCGGATAGACGAGCGTCACGCCGCGATAGGGGACGATCTCGAACACGGCCACGTAGGCCGGCTGATTCGTGCTGACCGACAGCCGGCTCGCGTCGGCGCCCACGACCGTGACGCCGACGGGCGTCGTGTAGACGGCCGGCTCGGGATCCGGGGCAGGGGCCGGCGCCGGCGCCGGCACATAGACGACCCGCGGACTCGGCCCGCACGCGGCGAGGAGCAGGGATCCGGCGAGGATGACGATGGGTGTGCGCATGAGTCGCTTCGGGTGGATGTTCACTGCGACTTCGCGGATGTGCCGTCCACCGGGGCAAGCGGTGCTCCCGCTCGGTCCGGCAGGGTGCAAGTGCAGGATCCACCGCAGCTTCGGCGAGACCTCCCGCACGGGGCGATGAACGGCCGCGTCCCACGCAGAGGACGACTCTGGTCTCCTGTTAGGCACACATTCCGGCTATTGCGCCCGCCCCGGGGAGGGCGAATTATGGGCGCGTGCGCCGGGGCCGCGTGATGCCGCGCGACGCTTCCCTTCGCCCACGCGAGGATCGCACGTGCCGCATCGAGCGGTCGGATGCCTCCGGATCGCGCTCGTCATCGCGCTCCTCCCCGGGAGCGCGCTTCCCCTGGTCGTGCGCGCACAGGACAGCGCACGCACGCCCGCCGAGACGCTGTCGGCCGCACAGCGGGCGACGTTCGAGCGCGGTCAGCCCGTCCAGGTCCTCGACCCCGTGCCGCACCTGCCATGGCCCCGCTCGCGCGTCTACCAGTTCGTGGACGCGACACCGGAGCAGGGTGCGGCCGTGCTCACGGACTACGAGCGCCAGGCGACCTACCAGCCCACGGTGAAGGTCTCGCGCCTCGTCAATCGGCCGAGCGCGAACGAGGCCGTCGTGCACTTCGTGATCGACATCCCCGTGCTGCCTGACGAGGCGTACGACATGTGGCAGCAGGTCACCTGCCGCGCCGGCGAGTACACGGTGCGGTGGCGCGCGCTGGGCGACGAGGCCTCCGACGCGCCGGCACGCGTCTCGGGCTCGGCGCGCTTCCTCCCGTGGGGCAACACGAGCACCGGCGCGACGGGCACGATGCTGATCTACGAGCAGCTCGTGGTGCCCGGCTCCTCGCTCGCCCGGCTCGGGTTCATTCGCAGTCGCGGCATACGCGCGAGCCGCGAGGCGGCCACCAACCTGGCGAGGCAGATCGAGCGCGAGCGGGGCTCCGCCCCCGACCTGCTCGAGACGCAGGTCCGCCAACTCCGCTCCGTCCTGAGCGCAGCCGACTCCTCGTCGGCGGGAGACTCGACATGTCCAGGGACCTGACGCTGTTCGTGTGGCTCTTCGCCGCGACCTTCCTCGTCGGCACCATCATGCCGATCGCGCTCGTCGTGAAGCACGGCTGGCCTCGCGGCAGCCGCTGGATCCAGAACTACCTCTCCACGACCCTCTTCCTCCTCGCCTTCTTTCCCGCGGCCGTCGGCGTGCTCGGCGTGACCTACGACCAGCACGAGGACATCCGTCCGCACGGCACCGCGGCGCTCGTGAGCTACACCCTGCTCGCCTTGCTCATCGGCATGGCGCTGCTGGTGACGTGGCGCGACTTCGTGACCCTCGACGCGATCCCCTTCCTCCTCAACGAGGGGGAGGGGAAGGCCGGGCGCGTCTGGGAGCTCGAGCCGAAGCTCCGCGAGGACGAAGGAAAGCTGTACGACAGCGCCGACTGCCGGGAGTTCACGCAGCTCGTACGTCCCTTCGGTTCGTTGGCGGGGTTGCGAGCGCGCGGCAACTGGCTGACCATCCCGCTCTTCCTGGTGAACGCCGCCGGCGCCGTGTGCGTGGTGCTCCTCGCCTTCGGGCTGGCGCTCGCGTCGAAGATCGGCGTCGGCGGGCGGCTCGACCAGGACGCGGCGCGGCAGCTCACCGTCGTCTTCGTGATCTTCCTGCTCTGGTTCCCGCTGCGCATCTACACGAACTGGTATCAGTTCGCGCCCTACAGGCAGAGCACGTTGAGCGCCCAGAAGCTGCTGCTCGCGCTGGCGATCGTCGCCGTCCTCGTGGCCTTCCTGAGCTGGCACTCATTCCAGCCGGGCATCTCGCGCACCGTGCTCGTCACGCTGGCCGCGTCCGTGACCCCCATCGTCTTCGGCGCCCTCAAGGCGCCATGGCCGATCGTGCGCAACGTGGCCGCGGCCGTCGCCAGCGGCTTCCAATCGGTGGACTTCTCGTACTTTCTGATGATCGCCGTCGCGCTGCTCGTCGTCACCGGCGTCGTCGCCTCCGATTTCGTCCTGCCGCCGCAGCTGCCGACCGTCCAGCAGGCGGGGACGCCGGATTCCGCGAGCGCCACTTCGCCCCACACTCGATGACGGAGCAGGGCCCGACGATCGGCCGGATCGCCGCTAGAGCGGACGGGCGCGGTGACTCGCCAGGAGATGGCGGAAGAACCGGGCGGCGCTGCGGGGTGAGACGAACTCCACCACCCACGCGAACACGTCCGCGTCGTGTGCTGGCACGAACGTGTAGCCGTCGCACGCGCGCAGCAGGTTCAGCACCCGCTCGGTGATGCGCGCGGCCTGTCGACCGCTGAAGCTGCTGCGGTCGACGTACAGGAAGACGTGCTGCCTGTCGCGAGCGACATGTAGGCGCTTTTCGGTCATCGAGGCTCCTGGGGCGACTCCGCCCGTGGTCCATTCGGCCGCGCGCCCGCGGGAGCGCGCGGTGCCACTCGTTCGGTGGACTGCAGGGACGTCGCGCGGCGTCACACCGGAGCGGGCCACTGGTGCAGCGCGCGAGGCTCGGCCGCGCCGGATGAGCCCCGGCACGGCGCGATCCGCTGACTGCGAGGACGCGTGCTTCGCCGGTCGCGCGCGACGGGTGCGCACTCGTCAGGCAGACTCGCGCGACGCCGCACCGTGTGGTATACACGAAGTACAGCTTCAGCCATGGAGGGCACAGCAGATGAAAGTTGGTGCCGTCGCGGAGAATCCGATGGAGCGGCTCGCGCTCGCGCTGGGAGTGGCGCCGACGCCGTTGATGGACACGATGACGAGCCTCCTGCTCGCGCGGGCGGTGATGGTGGGGACGCGGGTCGGGGTCTTCGAGACCCTCGCGGCCGGCCCGCTCGCGGCGGCGGAGGTCGCGGCGCGCTGCGGGACGCACCCCGTCGCCACGAAGAAGCTGCTCGACGCGCTGGTCGGCGCGGGGTACCTGCGCCTCGACCGGGAGCGGTACGCGCTGGCGCCCGTCGCGCGGAAGTGGCTGCTGAAGGACAGCCCACGCTCGCTGCGCGACAACGTGCTCCTGCGGTTCCTCGAGTGGGAGGTCATCGAGCAGTTCGACGAGTACGTGCGCACCGGGCGCCACCTCGACGTGCACGCGACCATCACGTCGACGGAGGACTGGGAGCTCTATCAGCGGGGGATGCGCTCGCTGGCGGGCGGGGCGGGCGAGGAGGTGGTGCGGCGCACGCCGATTCCCCCCGGCGCGCGCGACATGCTCGACATCGGCGGCTCGCATGGCCACTACTCGGCGCTCCTCTGCCGCAAGCATCCGGGGCTGCGCTCCGTCGTCCTGGACCTGCCGGAAGCGGTCGACCGCGCGGCCCCGATGCTGGCCGAGGAGGGGATGGGAGACCGCGTCGTGCACCGGGTCGGCGACGTGCTGACGGAGGACCTGGGCACGGAGACGTGGGACGTGGTCTTCGCGTCGCAGGTGGTGCACCACTTCGACGACGCGGCAAACCGCGACCTGGCCAGACGAGTGGCCCGGGCGCTGCGCCCCGGCGGTGTGTTCGTCATCCAGGAGGCGATCCGTCCCGAGTCTCCGCAGGCGGCCGGCCAGATGGGAACGCTGATGGACTTCTATTTCGGGCTGCTCAGCAACTCCGACACGTGGTCGTTCGAGGAGATCGCCGACTGGCAGCGTTCCGCGGGGCTGGTGCCTCGGCGGCCCGTCCGCTTCCGGCGGGTTCCGGGCGCCGGCCAGCAATCGGCGGTGAAGCCGCGTACGAGATGACTTGACCCGAGAATCCTGAAGGTCCCGAGCTGGCCGGGGCGGGGTAGGCGAATCCCTTACGTCGCGCGCCGATTGGTAGGCAGATGCCCTATTGTCGGCGTCGTGTCTTTGGGCAAGAATCGCCGCTCGTTCGTTGCCCATCCTCTCCCGCCCCCTCCATGGCCTTCCGTCCCCCTCCCGCTGGGCGGATCCTCGCCGCCGCGATGTTCGTCGCGGCGATCGTCGCCGCGGTTCTCCTCGGCGGCGATCAGTCGCTCGCCGCGCGCACCACCAGCGTCCATCCGGCGTTCACGCTTCGCGAGACGGCGGCGGCGCTCGGCATCCGGTTCATCCATCATCGGCCGACGCTCGACCCGAAGCTCGCCA
>CAMLIT010000165.1 GCA_946480295.1 uncultured Gemmatimonadota bacterium | reverse complement strand
AACTTCGGCGAGGCGGTCGAGAGCCTCGCCGGCACCGGCGAGTACCACTGGATGGCCGGCAACTACCTGAAGTACGCCGCGCAGGACGCGACCTTCGGGCGGAAGACGGCCGCCGATCTCCCGGTGGACGCGCACGAGCTGATCGCCCTCTGCGCGCCGCGCCTCACCTTCATCAGCTACGGCGTGCCGGCGAAGGGAGACGCGAAGTGGCTCGACCACGAGGGGAGCTTCATGGCCGCCGTCGCCGCGCAGCCGGTGTTCCGGCTGCTCGGCGCGAAGGACATGGGCGTGCCCGACGACTACCACACGGCGACGATGCCGCCGGTGAACGTCGGCCTCCTCGGCGGCGCGCTGGCGTGGCGGCAGCACGACGGCGGCCACACCGACGCGCCTAACGTCAAGTCCTTCATCGGGTGGGCGGACGGACGCATCGGGCACGTCCCGCCGTCGCGCTGACCGCCCCGCCGTCCCGCGGCTAGTCCAGCTCCTCCCGCAGCCGCTCGAGCCAGCTGGTGGAGACGCCGCCCCTCGTGCGCCCGCCGTACCAGGCGCGCAGGGCGGCGCGCTCGGCGCGCCAGAAGTCGCCGTCGAGCGCGATGATCGTCTCCTTCGCCGCGCGGGCGCTCAGCCCAACGCTGCGCAGCGCGCCCTCGATCGCCGCGAGCACGAACCCGAACTCGTTGACGACGTCCTCCTCGGTGCACTCCTGCGCGGCGCGGAAGGCGCCGTGCGCGCGCGCCGCGGCGGCGAGGCGGCCGCGCCGACCCTCGTCGTCGAGGTCGCGCGCCTCGTTCAGCAGCTCGCTCATCAGCGGGCGCATCATCCCGCGCACGTCGTCGAGGGGCATCGTGCTCCACGGGTGCTCGCGCACGAGGATGCGCGACCAGCGGCGCAGCACCTCGTCGACGTGCACGGGCGGCGTGTCGTCCCAGCCGCCGAACGCCTCGCGCGGATCGAAGCCACTCATTGGCCCGTCCCCCCGCGCGGCGCCGGCGCGCGCCTCGTGACGACGATGGTCGCGTGAACGGTCCCCGGCACGGCGAAGCCGGCCCCGGTGACGGGGAGCGATCCGGCAGGGCGCCTTGCCGGGTGAGGTACGAATCGGTTGCGCATGGTTCCTGTCGCGCGTGGCGACGGCGTGAAGGCCAAGGCGCGCCGTCGGGCCCCTGTGGCCCGCGGCGTCGATCCGGCTCAACGCCCGCGCGGAGGATGGAACGGCGGCGGAGGAACGAAGCTCGGCGGCGCCAGGGGCGCGGCGGGGCGCCCGGCTGCCTGGATGACCATCGGCGCGTCCGGCAGCGCGGCGCGGCTCGCGTCGGACGGTCCGACCCGCGGTCCGGCGCGACGGCCGCTCCGCAATGGACTGTGCGCCGTCTTCACGACGGGGTGCGAAGGCGCCGGAGAGCGCTGGGCCCACGATGCGCCCTGCACCGTGTGCGGGGCGCGCGAGAACGACGTGCGCGCGAGCGCCGCGTGGATGCCGACGAACGCGAGAAGGGCCAGCAGCAGCCGCAGGGGGCCGAGCCGACCGCTGCGCGGGTCGCGCAGGAACTGCATCATGCGTCCGCCGCTGTCGCCATGTACCGGAAGCTATCGCGGGCACGACGACAGGCAAGCGAGCCCCCGACGGCCGACGAGCGTCGCGTCCGCATTGGACGCCGGCTACCTTGCGTACGCGCCCGCCCGGCGCCTGCCGCCCGCGCCGGGGCGCAGGCCCCGCCGCCCTCCTCCGACCCGTCGTGCCTCCTCCGTTGGCCAGCAGCCGATCCGGGTCGTCGTCCCCCGCCCTCGCCGTCGCGCTGGTGATCGTCGCCATGGCGTCGATCCAGACGGGGGCCGCGATCGCGAAGCAGATGTTTCCCGTCGTCGGGTCGACCGGCGCCGCCGCGCTTCGCCTCCTCTTCGCCGCCATCATCCTCTGCGTCGTCCTGCGGCCGTGGCGCGTGCGCATGAACGCCGCGACCTGGCGGTCCGTCCTCGTCTACGGCATCGCGCTCGGCGGGATGAACAGCCTCTTCTACGCCTCGATCCATCGGATCCCGCTGGGCGTCGCCACCGCGTTCGAGATCTCCGGGCCGCTCGCCGTCGCCGTGTTCGGCTCGCGCCGCGCGGCGGACTTCCTCTGGGTCGCGCTCGCCGCGGGTGGCTTGCTGCTGCTCCTCCCGATCGGCCAGGCGGCGGCGGGCGTCGATCCGGCGGGCGCGGCGTTCGCGTTCGCGTCAGGGGGGGTGCTGGGCGCTCTACATCCTCTTCGGCCAGCGGGCCGGGTCCACCCATGGCGTGCAGGCGACCGCCGTCGCCATGGTGATCGGCGCGGCGTGCGTCCTGCCGTTCGGCATCGCCCAGGCCGGCGCCACGCTGTTCACGCCGCGGGTCATCCCGTACGCGATCGCCGTCGCCATCCTCTCCACGGCGTTCCCGTACTCGCTCGAGATGATCGCGCTCGGACGCCTGCCGGCGAAGACCTTCGGCACGCTCATGAGCCTCCAGCCCGCCTTCGCCGCGCTGTCCGGGTTCGTGCTCCTCGGCGAGCATCTCGCGCCGAAGCAATGGCTGGCCGTCGCCGCCGTGATCGCGGCCTCCGCCGGCACGACGATCACGGCGGCGCAGCGGCGGGACTCGACGCCCATCGCGACCGGCGACCCCGCGATGGGCGTCGAGGTGGAGGCGTAGCGGCGGTCAGGCGTAGGGCTGGCGCACGATCGTCCGCAGCTTCCCCGGCGCGCTGCGGCGCGGGTCGCCGAGGTAGATCTCGTGGTGCCGGCCCGCGGGCGCGCCGCCCTTCTCGGCGATGGCGCGGAGGACGCGCTCGATGGTCGGGCCCTCCGTCGCGTACGGCCCGACGTGCAGCATCTGTGCGGCGCGTCCCTCGCGCAGCCTCGTCAGGCGGATGCGGGCCGCGGCGCCGATCCCCTTGCCTTCGATCGTCTTCCGCGCCTCGACGAAGCGCGTCGGCGTCACCGCGTCCGGCTGCGCGATCATCAGCGTCCACTTCCATCCGGCCTTGTCGCCGTCGAGCAGCGGCCGCGCGTCCTCCGTCCACCAGAGCCCCTCGAGCGGCATGACGGCGAAGTCCTGCCCGCCGTCCCGCCTGACGAGGGACCGCAGCGTATACGACATCGCGTACAGCGCCTGGACGGCCTCCTGGAACGCCGGCGAGCCGTTCGGGTCGCCCTCGCCGTCGATCATGAGATAACGTGCCGCCGGTATGGTGACGAAGTCGACGTGCCCCGCCGTCGCACGGTAGAGGGGCGACTTCCGGAGATCGATCTTCGCGCCGGCGGCCGTCTTCACCGTCGCGCGCCTGCCGGGTGTGCGGGTCTTCGCGGTCATGGGATGCCTCCGCGTGCGGTCACCCCTCCTGTGTGGCGCGGCCGGTGGCTGCCGGCAATCGGAGATCCGCCGGGGAGCGGCGGCGTGCGGCCTCCGTCGCCATCAGGCGATTCCCGATGCCGGTCGGCGGGGGACGCCGGGGCGCAGTGGAACCTGGCCATATTGGAGTTTGTATATGGCTTCGCCGCCGCGATGCCTCGGGCAACGCGGCCCGGCGCAGGACCACCCGTGGACCGGAGTCGCGATGCGTTCGATTCTCGTGGTCGCCGTGTGCAGCTCCCTGGTGCTGGCCTCCTCGTCGCAGGCGCAGGCCGCCGCCGATTCGGCCGCGCAGCCCTTCCACGCCGGGCAGTGGGGAGTGCAGTTCGTGGCGCGACCCGCCCTCACCGAAGGCGGCGTGCTGCGCTTCTCCACCCCGACTCGCGCCTGGATCCTCGACGGCGCCGCCACCTACGACCACACCAGTTCCGGCGGTGCCGCTGGACCGGCCGGTCACAGTCTGCTCGCGTTCGCCGCCAATCTCGGCCCGCGCTGGTACCGTGGCCTCGGGTCGCACCTCGTCCGCTTCGCCGGGGTCGGCCTCTCCGGCGGCTATTCACGGGTCCGCGTCGACGGTTCCTCCGGCGCACCGAGCGACTGGTCCGTCGGCGGCTACGGGGAGCTCGGCGTCACCTACATGTTCACGCCGCACTTCGGCGTGGGCAGCCGGACCTTCCTCGGCCTGACGCGCACCGCATCGAGCGTTCAGACGATCTTCAACGGCCAGCCCCTCTCCACGGTGCACACGACCGATTACCGTGTCACCTTCAACCCGGTGGAGATCGCGGGCGCGATCTTCTTCTGAGGTTCACGACAAGGCACCAACGTACGGCGCGCCGCCCGAACGTCAGGCGGCGCGCCGCGTTTCCGGGATCACGCCGCGATCACGCCGCCCGCGAGCCAGCGTCGCCGTACGTCCGCTTCACCTCGCTGATCAGCTTCCGCACCTCGCCCTCCGGCGCGCCGTTGTTGCGCGCGGCCGCCAGGTACTCGCGCATGCGGGCGAGCGGGATCTTCCCGCCGCGCGCGTCGGAGCCGAGGGACTTGAGCAGCTCCATCAGCTCCTCGTGCGCCGTCGTCGCCGGGGCGAAGTCCTCGAGCCCCGCCGACCGCTGCTCCGCGCCGAGCAGGATCGGCGCGAGGTCGCGCGCCGCCTGGTAGCCGACGAGCTTCTGGTCCTTTTCCCACTTCCGGTAGCGCGACTTCCGCACCGTCACCTCGCCGCGCGCGGTCTTCTGCAGGATGAGGTCGAAGGCGTGCGTGAACTTCTTCGGCGAGAGCGACGACTTCGCGCCCTCCTCCCCCTCGCCCGGCCGGTTGCCGACGAAGCGCGTGCGCTCCTCGGCGACGACGTAAACGTGCACGCCGAGCGCGCTCACCTTCCGGATCAGCCGCGTCAGCTCCTTGGCGATGCGCGCCCAGTCGGCCTGCGCGCGCCCCTGCTCGGCGATCGCGCGGCTGCGCGCGCCCCCCTGCAGCTCGTCCACGTGGGCGGTCGGCGCGGCCGAGGAGTTGTCGATCCCGAGCTCCGCGACCTTGGGGTCGACGAACTGCGTGAGGCTGTCGATCAGCAGCGACCGGTACGCGCGATACCAGCGCGGGTCGCTCGTGAACTCGTCGAGGAAGGCGACGAGCGTCTCGAGGTCGGGGATCCTGTCGGGGCCGAGGCGCTTGAACCCGTCGAAGCGGTCGTCGTTGAACAGGCCGGCGGAGACGTCGGAGTCCACGACGATGAGCGGACGCGGGAGGTTCTCGTAGGCGTCGTGGCTCTTGCCGGTCTCGGGTCCACCCCAGACCTGGATCTTGGCGCCCATGGCGAGCTGGGAGCTGTCCTCGACCTGGTCGAGAAAGCGCGAAGGGCGGGCATCGCCGACGGCGTCGGCACGAGTGGCGGTGGCGGGGTGCCTGGGGGTGCTCATCTTCATCCTCCCGGAGTGGGTCGCGAAGCAGGCGGTCTGGAACGTCCATGGGGACACCGACCCTTCGCCGCGATGGGGCGAATATTCGGTGTTTATTCGGTACGACAATCTAAGCGCGGAACCCGCCGGGGCAACAGGGGCGGTTCGCGCGAGGGGAGCACCGCTGGCGTCGTCACCACGGCCCGCAGTCGACGCGGCACGAGGTCCGGGGCTCGCCGATTGCACCCGTCGCATCCGCTATCCGACTCAGGAGGAGTGGGAGATGAGACGACTGGTGACCATCCTGTTCGCCGCCATCGCGATCCCGGCGATGGCGAGCGCGCAGGCCAGACCGAGGCATGCGCGCACGCACCACACCCGAATGTCGGGGGGCGAGGTCTCGATGCGGTCGGGGATGAGCCGGAGCCAGGTCCAGCAGCTCCAGCAGGCGCTGCGCGACGACGGCTGCGACCCCGGACCGGTGGATGGCGTGCTCGGGCCGCACACGCGTCAGGCGATCGCGTGCGCCCGCCAGAAGCACAACCTCACGGGGAACAACACCAACGAGCTGCTTCGCACGCTGAACCTGCCCTTCACGGTCAACGACAGCACGGGAATGGGCGGCGTCATGCGCCGGCACGGCAACATGCGCGACACCACCGGCCGCATGGACGACACCACCAGCGGCATGATGCGGCACGGGATGCAGGACACGATGGGACGGATGCACCACGGCATGCGCCGCGGCCGCGGGACCGCGCGTCCGGACACGACTCGTTAGGCAGGAAACGGAACGCCACCGCTGCCCGCGGGCATTCCGACGAGGCGGCGATGCGACGACGGGTCCGGCTCCAGGGAAGCGGAGCCGGACCCGTCGCGCCATCATGCCGAGCGAGGCCCTACGCCGAGCCCGTCGCCCGCGTCAGCCCCCCGCCCCACCGCCGCCGGCACCAGCGCCCCCGGCCGGTCCAGCACCACGTCGATCAGCCCGTAACGCTGCGCCTCGGCCGCCGAGAACCACCGGTCGCGGTCGAACTCCCGCTCGATCCGCTCCAGCGGCTGCCGCGTGTGCCGCCCGAGCAGCTCGAAGAGCCGCGCGCGGTTGTACAGGATCTCCTGCGCCACGATCTCGATGTCCGCCGCCGGACCGTGCGGCGCGCCCCCCGACGGCTGGTGCATCATGATCCGCGCGTTCGGCAGCGCGGCGCGCCGCCCCTCCTGCCCCGCGGCCAGGAGGAAGCATCCCATGCTCGCCGCCATGCCGACGCAGGTCGTGCACACCGGCGACGACAGGTGCTGCATGGTGTCGTAGATCGCCAGTCCCGCCGTCACGCTCCCGCCCGGCGAGTTGATGTAGAGCTGGATCTCCTTCCCCGGCGCGTCCGCCTCCAGGAAGAGGAGCTGGGCGATGAGGATGTTCGCGACGTCGTCGTTCACCTCGGTGCCGAGGAAGACGATGCGGTCCATCAGCAGGCGCGAGAAGACGTCGTACGTCCGCTCGCCGCGGCTCGAACGCTCGATGATGTACGGCACGTGCACGGTCGACATGCGCACCTCTCACGATCTCGTGGTGACACTCAGCGCCGTGGCGAGCGCGCGGGCCAGCGCGCGCGCCGCGTCCGGCGACCGGAGCGCGGGATGCGATTCCGGGATGACGCACAGCGCGTCGCCGGGCAGCGCGATCGTCAGCGCGCGCGCGGGCGTCGCGGCCGCTCCATCGAGGCGCCCCGGCAGGGGCCGCGCGGCGACGGCGCGCGGGGCGAGCGCCGCGTCGTTGGCGCCGCCGTGAAGCGCCCGG
>CAMLIT010000164.1 GCA_946480295.1 uncultured Gemmatimonadota bacterium | reverse complement strand
AGAAAGGGCCACACCGGAACGATGTGACCCTTGACCGCGTGCGCCGCTTCACAGAGGCTGCAAGCGGCCGGCTATCAGGGCGGCTACCACTCGATCTACAGAGTGCCTGGCCAAGCGCTTAACCGCAATGCTTCCAGCCGAGCGATTGACAGCTGCAGCGATACGTTAGGCGGATGGTCGCGACTGCTCGCAGCCTAAAAGTCGAATTCCGCTTGGACTTCCCCACGCATGTTGTATCCTGGCTGAAGACGGCCTTCGCCGATCCAATATCGGAGGAACCAGGCGAGTGCCGCGCCCTCGGCAACGCTCAACGTGCATAGTGGGGTTGCCGCGCTGCGCTGCGCTTCCCACGCCGACCGTTCGATGACACGTAGCTCTCCGCGGTTGCAGTACAAGACAGCCTTCCCGTCTTTCGGGAACAGCACCATGTGCATTGGCACGCCGCCATTTGGCATCGGATGTCCTCGGAACGGTCGTTTACCGAGAGTACTTGGATCCACCTAACGCGTTCTTAGACGAACGCGAAGTTTCCGCGTGCAAACCCCGCGCGGAAGCCCTGCGTGCGAACATCGTCATATTAGACTGCGCACGCGCACGAAACCCTGCGTCCAACTCGCAGCCTTTTCCCGCGCCCTCCGCGGCGAACCCGTTGCTGTCGAATGCCTTGCCGGTTGCGAGAGGCGCCCCCGCGCACGCTACACTGCGTGGCACGTGCGCCATAATCTGCGCGGCCGATCCCCGAGGCCCCAGCTGCCGCCGGCATCCCCCCTCGCCTCACCCGCCCGCGAACCCGCGAACCCGCGAACCCGCGAACCCGCGAACCCGCGAACCCGCGAGCCCGCGTCACGCGACACGGGCTCCGCCGTCGTCGCTAGGCGAGCAGCCCGGGCTCCGCACCCCGCGCCTCGCCATCCGCCGGCACCTCGTCCCGCACCCCCGCCCGCCGCCGCCCGAACCACGCCTGCAGCTCGTCCAGATAGGTGTAGAACACCGGCGTCACGTACAGTGTCACCAGCTGCGAGAACGCCAGCCCGCCCACCACCGCCACGCCCAGCGGGCGCCGCGTCGACGCCCCCGCGCCCCAGCCCACGGCGATCGGCACCGCGCCCATCAGCGCCGCCATCGTCGTCATCATGATCGGCCGGAAGCGCACGCTCGCCGCTTCCAGGATCGCCTCCGCCGGCGTCTTCCGCCCCTCCCGCTGCGCCTCGATCGCGAAGTCGATCATCATGATCGCGTTCTTCTCCACGATCCCGATCAGCATGATGATCCCGACGAAGCCGTAGATGTCGAGGTCGAGCCCGACGAGGAGCAGCGTCACCAGCGCGCCGAACGCCGCGAAGGGGAGGCCGGACAGGATCGTGATCGGGTGGATGAAGCTCTCGTACAGCACGCCGAGGATCACGTAGATCACGAACACGGCGAGGATCATGAGCATCGCCAGCCCCTGCTGCGTGTTCATGAACGCCTCGGCCGTCCCCGAGAAGCTCGCCGCGATCGTCGGCGGCAGCACGTCCGCCGCCTCCTTCTGCACCGCGGCCAGCGCCGTGCCGAGCGAGACGCCGCGCGCGAGGTTGAACGAGATCGTCACTGACGGGAGCTGCCCGCTGTGGTTCACCGTCACCGGGCCCACCGAGTTGCGGAAGGTCGCCACGGTGCTCAGCGGCACGAGCGGCCCGCGCGACGAGCGCACCCACAGCTTGCCGAGCGAGGGGATGTCCGCCTGATACTGCGGGAGGAGCTCCATCACCACCCAGTACTCGTTGCTCGACGTGTAGATCGTCGACACCTGCCGCTGCCCGAAGGCGTCGTAGAGCGTGTTCTCGATCTCCGCCGCCGACACCCCGAGCTGGCCGGCCGCCTCGCGGTTGATGTCCACCGTCACCTGCGGGTTCTCGATCAGCAGGTCGCTCGTCACGTCGCGCAGGATCGGCAGCTCGCGCAGCCGGTTCTCCAGCACGCGCGCCGAGTTGTCGAGGCTCGGCAGGTCGCCGCTCTGGAGGGTGTACTGGTACTGGCTCTTCGACGCCAGACCGCCGATGGAGATCGCCGGCGGGTTCTGGATGAACACCGCCACGTCCGGCACCGACTGCACGGCGCGCCCGAGGTCGCGCGCGACCTGGTCGGCGCTGCGCTTCCGCTCGCCGATCGGCTTGAGGTCGATCGTGAGCTGCCCCTGGTTCGCGGCCGCGGTCGTGCCGACCGACGACGTCACGGCGTGCACGGCGGGGTCCTGCGCGATCACCGCCGCGACCTCCTGCTGGTGCTGCACGAGCGCGTCGAACGACACCCCCTCGGCCGCCTCGGTCGTCGCGAGGAGCTGCCCGGTGTCGTCGGTCGGGAAGAGCCCCTTCGGCGTCGCCCAGAACAGGTACCCGGTGGCGACGAGGATCACCGCCGAGAACACCATCGTCGCCGGCCGGTGGCGCATCACCCACGCGAGGCTGCGCTCGTACACGCCCAGCCACGCGTCGTAGAAGCGCTCCGACGCCTGGTAGAACCGCCCGTGCGCCTTCCCGTGCTCCGAGCGCAGGAAGCGGCTCGACAGCATCGGCGTCAGCGTCAGCGAGACGAAGCCGGAGACGAGGATCGCCACGCCGATCGTCACCGCGAACTCGTGGAACAGCTTCCCGATGATCCCGCCCATGAAGAGGAAGGGGATGAACACCGCGGCGAGCGACAGCGTCATCGACAGGATCGTGAACCCGACCTCCGATGCGCCGTCGATCGCCGCCTGCATCCGCGGCTTCCCCATCTCCAGGTGCCGGACGATGTTCTCCAGCATCACGATCGCGTCGTCGACGACGAACCCGACCGCCAGCGTGAGCGCCATCAGCGACAGGTTGTCCAGGCTGTAGTGCAGGAGGTACATCACCGAGAAGGTGCCGATGATCGACATCGGCAGCGCGAGGCTCGGGATGACCGTCGCCGACACGTTGCGCAGGAAGAGGAAGATCACGGCGACGACGAGCACGAGCGTCAGCTCGAGGGTGAACGTCACGTCGTGCACCGAGTCCTGGATCGTCGCCGACCGGTCGTAGAGCGTCGCCACGTGCACCGACGGCGGGATCTCGGTCTGCAGCCGCGCGAGCGCCGCCTTGACCTTGCTCGCCACCTCCACCGTGTTCGTCCCCGGCTGGCGCTGGATGGCGAGCACGATCGACCGCTGGCCGTTGTACCAGCTCGCCGTCTTGTTGTTCTGGACGTCGTCGGTGATGCGCCCCACCTCGTCGAGGTGCACGGGTGCGCCGTTCCGGTAGGCGACGATCACGTCCTTGAACGCGCCGGCGCTGTCGAGCTGTCCCGTCGCCTGGAGGGTGAGCGCGGTCTTCGGCCCCCACAGCACGCCCGTCGGCATGTTCACGTTCTGGCTCGTGATCGCCGCCGCCACGTCCTCGAGGGCGATGCCGCGCGTCGCGAGCTGCTGCGGGTCGAGCTGCACGCGGACGGCGTACTTCTGCGCGCCGTACACCAGCACCTGCGCCACGCCGCCGACCATGGACAGCCGCTGCGCCAGCGTCGTCTCCCCGAACTCGTCGAGCGTCGACAGGGGCACCTCGTCCGACGTCAGCGCGAGCGTGAGGATCGGCGCGTCGGCGGGGTTCGTCTTCTGGTACGACGGCGGCAGGATCCCCTGCGGGAGCTGCCGCACGGTCTGGGCGATCGCCGCCTGGATGTCCTGCGCCGCGGCGTCGATGTCCCGGTCGAGCGCGAACTGGACGACGATCTGCGTCTGCCCGAGGCTCGACGTCGACGTCATGTTGTCGATTCCGGCGATCGTCGAGAACTCCTTCTCCAGCGGCGTCGCCACCGTCGCCGCCATCGTCTGCGGGCTCGTGCCCGGCAGCGTCGCGGTGACGGTGATCGTCGGGAAGTCGACGTTCGGCAGGTCGCTCACCGGGAGCTGCCGGTAGGCGACGATCCCGAAGACGAGGATGCCGATCATGACGAGCGTCGTCATGACCGGGCGCTTGATGAACAGGGTCGTGAAATCCATGGATCAGTCGCCAGCGGGGGCCGATTCGATGCCGGGCGCGAGGAGCGCGCCGGGCGCCCGGGAGACCCGGGAGACCCGCCGCCCGAACCAGGCCTGCAGCTCGTCGATGTAGGTGTAGAACACGGGCGTGACGTACAGCGTCACGATCTGCGAGAAGGCGAGCCCGCCGACCACCGCGATGCCGAGCGGCCGCCGCGACGCCGCGCTCGCCCCGAAGCCGATCGCGATCGGCAGCGTGCCGGCGATCGCCGACACGGTCGTCATCATGATCGGCCGGAAGCGCACGCGCGCCGCCTCGCGGATCGCCTGCGCCGGCGACACGTGCTCGCTCCGCTCCCGCTCGATCGCGAAGTCGATCATCATGATCGCGTTCTTCTTCACGATCCCGATGAGCATCACGATGCCGACGTAGCCGTACACCCCCAGCTCGAAGCGGCCGATGTACAGCGCGATGAGCGCGCCGAACGCCGCGAACGGCAGCCCGGTGAGGATCGTCACCGGGTGCATGAAGCTCTCGTAGAGGATGCCGAGAATGATGTAGATGACGAAGACGGTGATCAGCAGCAGGAGCCCGAGCCCCTTCTGCGACGCCTCGAACGCCTGCGCCTGCCCGGAGAAGCCGGTCGAGATCGTCGCCGGCAGGTTCTGCCGCGCGAGGTCCTTCACGTGCGCCACCGCCTCGCCGAGCGAGACGTTCGGCGCGAGGTTGAACGACATCGTCACCGACGGGAGCTGCCCGGAGTGGGCAATGCTCAGCGGGCCGGTCGTCTTCTCGAAGTAGGCGACGTCGGCGAGCGGGATCTGCCGGCCGCCGCTCGCCGGCACGTAGAACTGCTGGAGCACCGACGCGTCGCGCTGCGCGCTCGGCACCGTCTCCATCACCACCCAGTACTCGTTGCTCGGCGTGTAGATCGTCGAGATCTGCTGCTGGTTGTACGCGTTCGCCAGCGCCTGCTCGATCGCCTGCGGCGTCACGCCGAGCGAGAGCGCCCGCTGCCGGTCGATGTGGACCTTCAGGATCGGGCTCGTGTTCAGCAGGTCCGACGTCACGCCGGCGAACATCGGATCCTGCTGCAGCACGCGGCTGAACTTCCCGGCCTCGCGGTACAGCGTCCCGATGTCGCTGCCGCGCAGCGTGAACTGGTACTGGCTCTTCGCCGAACGGCCGCCGATGCGGATCGCCGGCGGGTTCTGGACGTAGAACGCGAGCCCGGGGATGCCGTTCATGCGCCGCATCAGCTCGCGCACCACGTCGTCCGCGCTCGGCCGCTGGTCGCGCGGCTTGAGCGTGAGGTTGAAGTTCCCCTGGTTGCTCGAGCCCATGCCGCCGCCGACGTTCGCGGTGAACGACTCGATGTTCGGGTCGCGCTCCAGTCGCCGCTCGGCGAGCTGCTCGAGGCGCAGCATCTCGGGGAACGACGTCCCCTGCGCCGCCTCGATGGTCGCGTTGAGCATCCCCGTGTCGTCGGGCGGGAAGAGCCCCTTCGGGATCACCGTCCACAGCACCGCCGTCCCGACGAGGATCAGCGCGGAGAAGCCGAGCATCACCGGCCGGTGCTCCATGATCCAGCCGAGGCTCCGGTCGTACGCGCCGAGCGCCCCCTGGAAGACGCGCTCGGAGCCGTTGAACCAGCGGCCGTGCCGCTCGGTCCCGTGCGGCTTGAGCAGGCGGCTGCACAGCATCGGCGTCAGCGTCAGCGAGACGAGGCCGGAGACGAGCACCGCCACGGCGATCGTGATCGCGAACTCCTTGAACAGCTGCCCGATGATCCCGCCCATGAACATCAGCGGGATGAACACCGCGGCGAGGGAGAGCGTCATCGACAGGATCGTGAACCCCACCTCGTCGGCGCCGTCCAGCGCCGCCTGCATCGGCGTCTTCCCCATCTCCACGTGGCGCACGATGTTCTCGAGCATCACGATCGCGTCGTCCACGACGAAGCCCACGGCGAGCGTGAGCGCCATCAGCGACAGGTTGTCGATCGTGAACCCGAGCACGTTCATCACCGAGAACGTGCCGATGATCGACATCGGCAGCGTCAGGCTCGGGATCACCGTCGCCACGACGTTGCGCAGGAAGAGGAAGATCACGCCGACGACGAGGGCGAGCGCGATCAGCAGCGACACCTTCACGTCGTGCACCGACTGCTCGATGGACAGGGAGCGGTCGTACTGGACGTGCACCGTCACCGTCGGCGGCAGCGCCTTCTGGATCTGCGCCAGCTCCGCCTTCACGCGCTTCGCGATCTCGACGGTGTTCGTCCCCGGCTGCCGGTCCACGGCGAGGCCGATCGACCGCTCGCCGCCGTACCAGCTCGCCGTCTTGTTGTTCTGGATGTCGTCGGCGACGGTGCCGAGGTCGCCGAGGCGCACCGGCGCGCCGTTCCGGTACGTGATGATCAGCCGCCGGAACTGCTCGGCGTTCGAGAGCTGCCCCGTCGCCTGGATCGTGAGCGTCCTGTCCGGGCCGTAGAGCACGCCCGTCGGGAGCATCACGTTGTTCTCGCGGATCGCCCGCGCCACCTGCGACACGCCGATGCCGCGGCTCGCCAGCTCGCGCGGGTCGAGCTGCACGCGCACCGCGTACTTCGCCGAGCCCCACACGCCGACCTGCGCCACGCCCTCGATCATCGACAGCCGCTGGGCGATCGTCGTCTCCGCGTACTCGTCGAGGTCGGGGAGGGGGAGCACGTTCGATGTCAGCGCGAGGAACAGGATCGGCGCCGACGACGGGTTGTGCTTGTGCGCCGACGGCGGGAGCATGTTCGGCGGCAGGAAGGGCATCGTCTTGGAGATCGCCGCGTTCACGTCCTGCGCCGCGCTCTCCAGGTCGCGGTCGAGCGAGAACTGGAGCGTGATCCCCGTCGAGCCGAGGCTCGAGTTCGAGGTGATCTCGTCGATGCCGGCGATCGCGGAGAACGCCTTCTCCAAGGGCGTGGCGACCGTCGCGGCCATCGTCTCGGGGCTCGCCCCGGGCGCGCCCGCGTAGACGCCGATGGTCGGGTAGTCGACCGTCGGCAGGTCGCTCACCGGGAGCTGTCGGTAGGAGACGATGCCGAACACGAGGATCCCGGTCATGAGCAGCGTCGTCATGACCGGGCGCTTGATGAACAGGCTCGTGAAGCTCATCTCGCCGCGCGCGCGCCGGGGCCGCCGCGGCCGGCACGCCCGCC
>CAMLIT010000163.1 GCA_946480295.1 uncultured Gemmatimonadota bacterium | reverse complement strand
AGGCCATCGAGCGGTAGATCAGCCCCGTGTAGAAGTCCACGTTCGGGTAGAGCTTCCGCGAGACGAAGTAGTCGTCGCTGAGGGCGATCCGCTCGAGCTCGAGCGCGATCTCGAGGTCCTTATCCATGCCGATCTGCGCGAACACCTCGTCGGCGAGCGCCTTCACGATGCGGGCGCGCGGATCGTAGCTCTTGTAGACGCGGTGGCCGAAGCCCATCAGGCGCTGGCCCTTCCCCGTCTTCACCCCCTCGATGAACCCCGGGATGTTCTTCGGGTGGCCGATCTCCTCGATCATCCGGAGCACGGCCTCGTTCGCGCCGCCGTGCAGCGGGCCGTAGAGGGCGGCGACGCCGGCGGCGACCGCCGAGAACGGATCCACCTGCGAGGACCCGACGGCGCGGACCGCGTTCGTCGAGCAGTTCTGCTCGTGGTCGGCGTGCAGGATGAACAGCACCTCGAGCGCCTTCACGAACACCGGATTGGCCTCGTACTTCGGCTCGGCCATGCGCGCGACCATCGAGAGGAAGTTCTCGACGTAGCTCAGGTCATTGTCCGGGTAGATGAAGGGCAGGCCCTTGTTGTGGCGGTAGATCATCGCCGCCAGGGTGGGCATCTTGGCGAGCAGCCGGATGGTCGAGATGTAGCGCGACTCCGGGTCCTGGATGTTCTTCGCCTCGGGGTAGAACGACGACAGCGCGGCGACGGAGCTCGTGAGCATCGCCATCGGGTGCGCGTCGTAGCGGAAGCCCTGGAGGAAGGTCTTGATGTTCTCGTGCACGTACGTGTGGAACGTGATGTCGTGCACCCAGCTGTTGTACTCGGGCTGCGTCGGCAGCTCGCCATGGCGCAGCAGGTAGGCGACCTCGAGGAACGTCGCCTTCTCGGCGAGCTGCTCGATGGGGTAGCCGCGGTAGCGGAGGATCCCCTTGTCGCCGTCGATGAAGGTGATGGCGCTCTTGCACGACGCGGTGTTCATGAACGCCGGGTCGTAGGTCATCAGCCCGAACTCGTCGGGCGCGGTCTTGATGGGCCGCAGCTCCATCGCGCGCACGGCGGTGTCCCCCTCGGGTCCACCCTCGACGATCTGGACGGAGTAGTTCTTCTTGGTGCGCGAGTCGGTGATCTCGAGCGTGCCGGTCTGCTTCAACTCGCCCGTCGGCGCCGGCGTCGTGGTAGCTGCCGATTTCGTCATGCCACACTCTCCCTGGTATGCTCTCAGCGACGCGTCTGACCCCTGCCGCGTCGGGAACGAGGCTGTCGACTGCGGGACGGCTCGAGGAGGGGCGCAAGCATCACGCCGAATGGGCCGGCTCCGCTGCGAGTTGCAATCTATTCATGCGCTCGCCCGGACAACATTGCCGTGGGATGCCGGGCGCGCTGTCGGCGCGGTCCCGGGTGCGCGTTGGCGATCCGCCTGACGAAGAGGCCGGCGCGGGGTAGATTCGGAACGCGAGGTCATTGGTCATTGGTCCTTGGTCATTGGCGAGCCGCTCGGGAAGCCGAGCGGAGCATCCCGAGCGGCCCGCCAAGAACGAAGAACCAATGACCAACGACGTCATCCCGCCCCCCGCCCCCCGCCTCCCTCCCCCCGCCCCGCCGTGCCCCGCCTCCTCGCCGTCGTCGGCGTCGCAGTGCTCAGCGGCATCATGAACGCCATCGCCGGCGGCGGGACGCTGCTCACCTTTCCGGCGCTCGTCGCGCTCGGCCTCGAGCCCATCGTCGCCAACGCCACGAGCACCGTCGCGCTCTGGCCCGGCGCCGTCGGCAGCATGTGGGGCTATCGCGACGAGCTCTCCGGGGCGCGGAAGTGGGCGATCGGCTTCGCCCTGCCGAGCCTCGCCGGCGGGCTGGTCGGCGCGGTGCTGCTCCTGCGCACGCCGCCCGCGCGCTTCTCGCACCTCGTGCCCTGGCTCGTGTTCGGCGCGACGGCGCTGTTCGTGGTGCAGGGACCCACCATGGCCGCGATCCGCCGCCGGCGGGGCGCCGCGCTCGCCGACGATCCCGCGGCCGACGAGCGGCGCATGCGGCGGTATCCGCCGCTGTCGATCCTCTTCTACCAGTTCCTGGTGGCGATCTACGGCGGCTACTTCGGCGCCGGCGTCGGCATCCTCATGCTCGCCGCGCTCGGCTTCATGGGATTGACCAACATCCACCGGATGAACGGCCTGAAGAACTGGGGCGGCCTGTGCATGAACCTCGTCGCCGCCCTGATCTTCGCCTGGAGCGATCTCGTGAGCTGGCCGGTGGCGCTGGCGATGGCCGTCGGCGCGACCGCGGGCGGCTACGCCGGCTCGCGCCTCGCCCAGCGCGTCGGCCAGCGCATCGTGCGCTGGGCGATCGTCGCCATCGGCCTCGGAAGCGGGATCTGGCTCCTCACCGGCCGCGTCTAGCGCGCGTCGAGCCCGCCCAGGCGGCAGACGATCTCGAACTCGCGCGCCGTCACCGGCTGGACCGAGAGCCGGCTCCCCTTCTGGAGCAGCGCCATCTTCTCGAGCCCCTTCGTGCGCCGCAGCTCCGCGAGCGGCACCGGATGCTCGAACGCGGCGACGGCGCGCAGGTCCACCATGTACCAGGTCGGCGCCGCCGGATCGCTCTTCGGATCGTAGTGCGGATCCGCCGGATCGAACGCCGTGTGGTCGGGATAGCCCTCGCGCACGACCTCGGTGACCCCCATCACGGCCGCCGGATCGCCATTCGAGTGATGGAACAGGACGCGGTCGCCCCGCTTCATGGCGTCCCGCAGGAAGTTGCGGGCCTGGTAGTTCCGGACGCCGTCCCAGCAGGTGGTACGGCGCGGCTGGGCGAGGAGGTCCGCGAAGGAGAAGACCTCGGCGTCCGATTTCACGATCCAGTAGTGCATGGCGCAAGATAGCGGGTCGAACCTAACGTGACGCGCGACGCCGCGCGCAGGTTGTTGTGGGAGATACGCAGCCTCGCCGCGCCGCGCTTCCCGCGGTTCCCGTCCGCCATCTCGCCGCATGCTGTCGCCTGGCAGAATCCTGGTCGCCGCCGCGCTCGCGGCCGGCCTCGTCGTACCCGCCGCCCGTGCCCAGACCCCGGACACCGCGGTCCCCCTCCAGTCGGGAGGACGCCGGCTCGACTACCCCGCCGCGCGCGTATCGACGCAGGTCGACGTGCATCACGGCGTGCGCGTCGCCGACCCGTATCGCTGGCTCGAGGACCCGACGTCGGCGGAGACGCGCGAATGGGTCGCGGCGGAGAACGCGCTGACGTCGTCCTACCTCGCCGCCGTCCCGCAGCGCGCGGCGATCCGGACGCGCATCGAGAAGCTCTCGCGCTTCACCCGCTACGACGCACCCGTTCGCGCGGGCGACCGGCTCTTCTGGCTGCAGAACCGCGGGACGGACGAGCAGTCGGCGCTCTACGTGAAGGACCCCGACGTCTCCGGCGGCCGCGTCCTGCTCGATCCCAACGTCCTCGCCGCCGACGGCACCGTCGCGCTCGCCGCGAGCGCGCCGTCCACCGACGGCCGCCTGCTCGCGTACGCGCTATCCGCGAGCGGCTCCGACTGGCAGACGATCCACGTGCGCGACGTGCGGACCGGTCGCGACCTGCCCGACGACCTCCGCTGGATCAGGGGCGCGAGCATCGCCTGGACGCACGACTCGCGCGGCTTCTTCTACGAGCGCTACGAGCCGGCGTGGGCGAACGGGAGCGGCGCGGATTCGCTCACCGCGGTCGTGCGCGGGCAGAAGGTGTACTACCATCGAGTGGGGCAGCCTCAGCGGAGCGATCAGCTCATCTACGAGAGTCCCGACCACGAGGACTGGCTCTTCGACACGCGCGTCAGCGACGACGGCCACTACGCCGTCATCTCCATCTCGTCGGGGAGGGACGAGCGGAACCGGCTGTACTTCATCGACCTCGACAACCCGGGACGGCCGCGGATCTCGGCGCCGATCGTGCGGCTCTTCGACAACGGCGACGCGCGCTACGATTTCGTGTCGAGCCGCGGGCAGACCTTCTACATCCGCACGACGCGCAACGCGCCGCGCGGCCAGCTCGTGGCGGTGGACATCAACGCGCCGCACGAGGCGCAGTGGCAGCCGATCGTGCGCGAGGGCCTCGACGCGATGATCGACGCGCGCCAGGTCGGCAATCGCTTCGTCGTGCACTTCCTGCACGACGCGCATTCGCGCCTGGCGCTGTACACGCTCGACGGCCAGAACCGCGGCGAGGTGACCCTCCCGCGCTTCGCGACGGTGAGCGAGCTCTCGACGCGCGCGGAGGACTCCGACTTCTTCTTCACGGTGACGTCGTTCCTCTCGCCCCCCGCGGTCTACGACTACGACACCGAGGCGCGCGTCGACCTGCTCTACCGGATGCCGGCGCTGGACGTCGACGTCTCGCCATACGAGACGAAGCAGGTCTTCTACACCAGCCGGGACGGCACGCAGGTGCCGATGTTCATCACCGCGCGCAAGGGGATCGCGCTCGACGGCCACCACCCCGCGCTGCTCGTCGGCGACGGCGGGTTCGACGTGGCGTTGACGCCGCGCTTCGCGCCGGCGGTCCTCGCCTGGCTGGAGCTGGGCGGCGTCTACGCGGCGCCCGGCCTGCGCGGCGGGGGCGAGTACGGGCGGGCGTGGCACGAGGCGGGGATGGGCGGTCGCAAGCAGAACGTGTTCGACGACTTCATCGGCGCGGCGAAGTTCCTCGTGGCGCAGGGATACACGTCGCCGCGCCGGCTGGCGATCGCCGGCGCGTCGAACGGCGGGCTGCTCGTGGGCGCGGTCATGACCCAGCGCCCCGACCTCTTCGCCGCCGCGCTCCCCACGGCAGGGATCCTGGACATGCTCCGGTACCAGGACTTCACCCTCGGCTGGGCATGGACGCCGGAGTACGGGAGCGTCGACGACCCGGAGCAGTTCCGGTCGCTGCTCGCCTACTCGCCGCTCCAGCACGTGCGCGCGGGCACGCGGTATCCCGCGACACTGGTGACGACGGGCGACCGCGACGACCGCGTCGTGCCGGGGCACTCGTACAAGTTCACGGCGGCGCTCCAGGCGGCGCAGGCCGGGTCGGCGCCGATCCTCCTCCGGGTCGAGGCGAAGACCGGCCACGGCCCCGGCAAGCCGCTCTCGACGCGGGTGGACGAGGCGACGGACTGGCTGACGTTTCTCGTCGCCAATGTCGACATGCGGCCGTGACGCGCTGGTGAGCCGTCGCCGCGCCGGCCCCGACTTGCTGGCGCGCGGACGCGCCGACAGCTTTCGCGCATGAACGTCGTGCTCACCGGCTATGCGGCCGCGCTCGCGGTGCTGCGCACCGCGCTGTTCTGGATCGTCGTCGTGGCGGCGGTGATCGCCATCGTCGACTGGGCCGTGCGGACGCGGCGCCTGAGCCCCTTCAGCGGGATCGCGCGCTTCTTCCGTGCCCGCGTCGATCCGCTGATGCTGCCCGTCGAGCGCGTGGTGGTGCGCGCGGGGGGACGCCCGAGCACCGCGCCCTGGTGGACGGTGGTGGCGCTCGCCGTGGGCGGCCTCGTGCTACTCGAGGTGCTCGAGTTCGCGCAGGGGCTCCTCACCCAGGTCGCGAGCGGCGTGGCGACGCCGGGGCTCCTGCCCGCCCTCATCGTGTCGTGGGCGTTCAGCCTCGTCATGATCGCGCTGCTCGTGCGGGTGGTCTCGTCGTGGTTCAACATCTCTCCGTGGTCGCGCTGGATCCGCTGGTCGTTCGTGCTCACGGAATGGCTGCTCGGCCCCCTGCGCCGCTTCGTGCCGCCGCTCGGCATGGTCGACATCACGCCGCTGATCGCCTACTTCATCCTCTGGCTCGTGCGCCCCGGCGTGGTGGGGATCGTGGCGCGGCTCGCCGGCGTGTGAGCGCGGAGGCGCTGCGCGTCCAGCGGCACGGACAGGGGGTGCGCTTCAACGTCCACGTGCAGCCGCGGGCGTCGCGGAGCGAGGTCGTCGGCGTGCATGGCGACGCGCTCAAGGTGCGCCTGTCGGCGCCGCCGGTGGAGGGCGCGGCGAACGAGGCGCTGGTCGAGCTGCTCGCCGGGCTGCTCGCCGTCGGCCGTCGGGCGGTGCGGATCGTGGCCGGCGCGAGCGCGCGCGCGAAGGTCGTCGAGGTCGACGGTATCACCGAGGACCGGATTCGGAGTCTGGCGCGCGACGGAAGTCAGAAGTAAGATATCCGGCGACGATGGCGACGATTCTTCTGGTCGGGGGCGACACCGCCCTGCTCGAGGGACTCTCGCAATCCCTCGGCGCTCTGGGACATCAGCCGAGGACCGTGCTCACGCTCCACGAAGCGCGCGAGCACGCGGCACAGGAGCCCCCGCTGATCGTCATCGCCGAACGGCAGCTCGCCGCCGAGTCGGCGAGCGACGCCCTGAGCATCCCGCTGGCGGCGGGCGGCGCGACGATCCTCTACGGCACGATGGCCGCGCTCCCCGTCGCGCTCGCGCCGGTGATGCAGCGGGCCGTGCTCGCCGATCTCCGGCTGCCGCTCGAGCGCAAGCGCCTCATCGCGCTGGTCCAGCACGTCGAGGAGCGGGCCCGCGCCGCCGGCCGCTGCCAGCGGAGCACGCCGACGGAGCCGCAGGCGTACGGCGCCGACGGCCAGAGCCGCTCGCCGCTTGCCGGAGACCGCGGCCCGGGCTAGATCTAAGACAAGGACAAGACTGCTTCGTGGCGATTTAACGGCAACTTGCGGCCACGTTAAACAACCGCTAAAGCGCCCCCCATGCCCGGCGCCCCGCGTCGGGCCTTTTTTCGTTCGGACGGTCGTACATGGCTGACTCGGTACAGCGCTCGTATCTCGGCGAACTCTCGCGGCGCGTCCTCGTCTTCGACGGGGCGATGGGCACGAACATCCAGCGCCATCATCCCACGGCCGAAGACTTCGGCGGCAAGTCCCTCGAGGGGTGCAACGACCATCTCGTGCTGACGCGGCCGGACATCATCCGGTCCATCCACGAGTCGTTCCTCGCCGTCGGCTGCGACGTCGTGGAGACCTGCACCTTCCAGTCCACCCCCCACCGCCTGCGCGAGTGGGGGATCGAGGAGAAGACGCGCGAGCTGAACGTCGCCGCCGCGCGCCTCGCCCGCGCCGCGTGCGATCGATACGCGACGCCGGAGAAGCCGCGCTTCGTCGCCGGCTCGATCGGCCCGACGGGGATGCTCCCGTCGAGCAGCGACCCGGTGCTGTCGAACATCACCTTCGGCGAGCTGGCCGAGAACTACTATCAGCAGGCGAAGTACCTCGTCGAGGGCGGCGTCGACCTGCTGCTCGTGGAGACGGCGCAGGACATCCTCGAGGTGAAGGCGGCGATCGCCGGCTTCGAGCGCCTCTTCGCGGAGCTCGGCCGGCGCGTGCCGGTGCAGGCGCAGGTCACGCTCGACACGAGCGGCCGCATGCTCCTCGGCACCGACATCGCCAGCGCGATGACGACGCTCGAGGCGCTCCCGGTGGACGTGATCGGCCTCAATTGCTCGACGGGGCCGGAGCACATGCGCGAGCCGATCCGATACCTGGCGACGAACTCCACGCGTCCGGTGTCGTGCATCCCGAACGCGGGGCTGCCGCTGAACACCGGCACCGGCGACGCGGTGTATCCGCTGGAGCCCGAGCCGATGGCGGCGATGCTGGCGGAGTTCGTGCGCGACTTCGGCGTGGCCGTCGTGGGCGGATGCTGCGGGACCACTCCTGAGCATCTGGCTGCCGTAGTGGCGAAGGTCGAGGGTCGAGGGTCGAGGGTCGAGAAGGAGCAGGTATAGAACCACGACCCTCGAACCACGA